>JAYUBB010000077.1:0-7079 GCA_043741015.1 Opitutaceae bacterium | reverse complement strand
GCGCTTCCCGCCCGCTCTACGTCGAGCTGGCTGACTCGCTCCAATCCCTCGTTGAGCAGGGCACGCTCCGCCCCGGCCACCGCGTGCCGTCGGTCCGCATCATGTCCCGGCAGCGCGACGTCAGCATCGCCACCGTGCTCCAGGCCTACACCGTGCTGGAAAACCGCGGCTATCTCGAGGCCCGCCCCCAATCGGGCTACTATGTCCGGCCCCGGCCGCCCAGCCTCGCACCCGAGCCCCGCATGGCCCGGCCGATGGCCAAGCCTTCCTACGTCGGTGTCAACGACCTCACCGCCGAGGTCATGGACTACGCATTGAAGCCCGACTACGTGCCCTTCGGTTCGGCCTGCCCGCACCACAGTCTCTTCCCCACCAAGAAGCTTGCCCGCATTCTCGGCTCCGTCGCCCGGCGCGACCCCACGCTGCTCGTCCGCTCGAGCCTTAACCACGGCTACGAGCCGCTGACGCGTGAAATTTCCCGCCGCTACCTCCAGGCCGGCGTGCCGCTCGCACACGACGAACTCGTCGTGACCACGGGTTGCACCGAGGCGCTCAACCTCTGCCTCCGCGCCGTCACCAAGCCCGGTGACACCGTGGCGATCGAGACCCCCGCCTACTTCGGCTTTCTCGAGATCATCCAGAGCCTCAACCTCCGGGCGCTCGAGATTCCCACCTCGTCGCGCGAGGGCGTCTGCCTCGACGAGCTCCGGACCGCCATCGAGCAAAGCGACGTGAAGGTCGTCATGGTCATGCCGAACTTCCACAACCCGATCGGCTCGCTCATGTCGGACGAGAAAAAGCAGAAGCTCTACGATCTGCTCTGCGAATACGACCTGCCCGTCATCGAGGACGACATCTACGGCGACACCCATTTCGGCGATGTCCGCCCCAAGCCCCTCAAGGCCTGGGATCGCGACGGGCGCGTGATGCTGTGCTCCTCGTTCGGCAAGACGCTTGCCCCCGGCTTCCACGTCGGCTGGACCGCGCCGGGCCGCTACCTTGAGCGCGTCCGCCGCCTCAAGTTCACCAACACAATGGGCACGCCCCTCGTGCTGCAGAAGACGCTCGCCGAGTTTCTCCGCGACGGCGGCTATGACCACCACCTGCGCTCGCTGCGGCGCGCCTACCACCAGCACCTGCAGCTTTTCGCACAGGGCATGCAGAAGTATTTCCCCGAGGGCACGCGCTACAGCCGCCCGCAGGGAGGTAACTTCATCTGGATCGAGCTTCCCCCCAAGGTGGACACGCTCCGGCTGCGCAAGGACGCCTTGAAGCACCGCATCAACACCGCGCCCGGCAATCTTTTCTCCGTGAAGGACCGCTACAACCACTGCCTGCGGATGAGCTGCAGCGTCCCTTGGTCCGACGAAATCGAGACTGCGCTGCGCACGCTCGGTGAACTCATCAAGCAGCAGCTATGAAGCGCAATGTCGCCATCCTGCTCTTTGACGACATTGAGGTCCTCGATTTCGCCGGCCCGTTCGAGGTCTTTGCCGTCACGGACGAGCTCTCGGGCTACCAGCTCTTCAACGTTCACACCGTCGCACCGTCGCCGGGCACCTTGCGTGCGCGCAACGGCTTGAAGGTCCTGCCCGACCACACGCTCGAGTCCGCCCCTTCGCCCGACCTGCTCATCGTGCCCGGGGGCAACGGCTCCAAGGCGCTGCTCAACCAGCCCGCTGTGCTGGACTGGATTAGCCGTAAGGCCACGAAGGCCGAACTGGTCGCCTCGGTCTGCACCGGCGCGCGCCTGTTGGCGAAGACCGGTCTGCTTGACGGGTTGCGCGCCACCACGCACCACGAGTGCTTCGCGGAGCTGCGCGCCCTCGCGCCCAAGGCCACTTTCCTGGAAGATGTCCGCTTCACAGACAACGGCCGGATTCTCACCGCCGCGGGCATCTCCGCCGGGATCGACCTGTCGCTGCACATCGTCGCCCGGCTTCACGGCGTCGAGACGGCGCAAAAGACCGCTGCCTATATGGAATACCACTGGACGAACGACGGAGGGCTCCGTCGTTGAACCAACCTCCCTCGCGCACCGCCCTCATCGCCGGGTTTGCTGCCATCTATCTCATCTGGGGTTCCACCTACCTCGGCATCCGCGTCGCCGTCGAAACAATCCCGGCCTTCCTCATGGCCAGCGTGCGTTTCCTCGTCGCCGGGGGCATCGTCGCCGGCTTCATTGCGTTTACCCGCGGCTTCCACGCCACGCGCGCCCAGTGGCGCGACAACGCGATCATCGGCGGCTTTCTCTGTCTCGGTGGCAACGGCCTCGTCTCGTGGGCCGAGGAGAAGGTGCCCTCCGGCATTGCCACCCTCATCATCTCGGTCGGCCCGCTCTTCATTGTGCTGATGGACTGGGCCGCCCACGCCTACTTCAAGGACGGCAGGCGCGGCACCCGGCCCATCCCGCTCACCTTCGTCGGCCTCGCCCTTGGTTTCATCGGCCTGGCGATCCTGGTCGGTCCCGACGTGCTGGCCACCGGCGTTGGCAGTCTTGATCCTTGGCGCGTGCTCGCTCTGCTCGGGGCGACATTTTTCTGGGGCTGCGGCATGATCTACATGCGCTATGCCCACAACCCCGCCGAACCCTTCACTGCCTCGGGCATGCAGATGATCTGCGGCAGCGGCTGGCTGCTGCTCGTCAGCGTGGTTTCTGGAGAACTGTCGCGCTTCAACCCCGGCGCCGTCACAAGCCGTTCCGTCGGCGCGTGGGTGTACCTCGTCATCTTCGGCTCGCTGATCGGTTTCAGCACCTTCACCTGGCTGATGAAGCACAGTACGCCCGCCAAGGTGTCCACCTACGCCTACGTGAATCCCATCGTGGCGGTCTTTCTCGGCTGGCTGGTGCTGCACGAGCCCGTCAGTCCCCGCATCTTCGTGGCCGCCGCGATCATCATCGCAGGCGTTGCCATCATCACCGTGGCCAAGACAATCAAGCCCGCGCCGGCCGATATCCTGCCCACAAGCACCGCCCTGCTTTCCCAGGATTCGCGCTGACATGCCTGTGCTCGCCCTCATCGGAGACTTCAATCCCGAGGTCGTGGCCCATCGCGCAATTCCCTTGGCCCTCGAACTGGCGGCGAAGCACACCGGCGTGTCCTTGACGTGGGACTGGATTGGCACCGACACCATCACCGACGCGCCCCGACAGCTCGCCCGCTATGGCGGCGTCTGGTGCGTGCCGGCCAGCCCCTACAAAAACATGGCCGGTGCGCTGGCCGCCATCCGCTTTGCGCGGGAAAGCCAACGGCCTTTCCTCGGCACCTGCGGCGGCTTCCAGCATGCATTGATCGAATACGCCCGCCATGTCGCCGGTGTAACCGGCGCCGACCATGCGGAAATCAACACCACCGCAACCGATCTCGTCATCACACCGCTCGCCTGCTCGCTCGTCGGCCAACACGGCGACATCACCTTCACCCCGGGCTCACAGTTGCACCGCCTGTTCAACGGGCAACCCTCGCAGGAAGGCTACCACTGCAACTACGGACCTAATCCTGCCTACCGCGACCGCTTCGAGGCCGCCGGCCTGCGCTTCACCGGCTTCGACCCGGAAGGCCAGATCCGCGCCCTGGAGCTGCCCGGGCACCCCTTTTTCATCGGAACCCTCTTCCAACCCGAGCGCTCCGCCCTCCAAAGCCAGCGCCATCCCTTGATCGAGGCGTTTGCTCGCGCCCTGGCAGGCTGAAATTCAAGCTCCTTCCAGGCGCAGCATTTGCTTCAACTGTTGTCGGGCACGGTAGAGTCGGTTCTCCACGGCCTTCGCTGTGCAGTCGAGGACCGCGGCAATTTCGGACATCGATTGTTGCTCGTATTCGAACAGCACGAGTGCCGTGCGCAGATCGAGCGGCAGCGCGGCAACCGCCGCTTGCACCGCCGCGATCTGCTCTTGCCGCACGGCTTCGCGTGAAGCCGGCAGCCCGATCCGCGATTCGTCGGCCATATCACCTCCCGCCTCGGTCCACGCATTCAGCGACAGCGTCGGCCGGCGGCGCCACCAGCGCAGACGGTTCTTCGCCTGATTGGCGGCGATGGAGAAGCACCACGTCGAAAATTTCGCCCCGGGACGGTAAGTCGCGCGTTTGGTGTAGATGCGGACAAACACCTCCTGTGCGAGGTCCTCCGCGTCCGCCGTGTTGCCAATGATGCGAAAAATAAATCGCTTCACCGGCACCTCCCAATGCTGCATCAGCGGGGCCAGCGCGGCCTCCTCACCCCCTTGCAGGCGGCGCATCAGCTCCTCATCGCTCGGGCTGGTGCCCGCCTCGGCTTCCATAAGATCAGTGGGGGTGGTTGAGGTGCAAATCGGGCGCGGCTGTGTGGTCGAAATCGGCAATCTTTGGCAGCACCATGGCCAGGTAACGCCGCCCGTCCTCGGGCGACATCAGCGCAGCCACCTTCCGGACATGCGCCGTGATCGCAGTCTCACAGACGAGACGAACTTCCTGGAGTTTGCTGTTCGTCGCGGCCATGGCCGCCTGATCGCCGCCAGCGGCTGCGAGCTCATTGCGGGCCTTGGTGGCCTCCTGAATCATCCGGCAATGCGCTTCGCAAGTGCCCGCATAGGCTGCGTGCAATTGCTGGATCTCGGCAAACTGCGCATCCGAGAGGTGAAAGTCCGCCCGCAGCCATTCCATGGCAGCGCCCTTCGTCGCTGCGGCATGCAAGGCGGGATCGCAGCTCAGACGATAGGAAACGAAACCCGTGGCGGCGGCCACGAGGACGAGAACCGCCAGTGTGCCCAACAGGTATTTCATGGTTTGAGTACGGCCTGGACCCGCGGATCAAGATCCACCAGATAGGTGACCACCAGTTTTTCACGGTCTGTCCGCACCCGGGCGCTGGCGGCGGCGTGCCCGGTATAGGCGGCGGTGGTCAGCGCCACGATTGCAACCAGTGACCACGCGGCCGTATGGGCACGCAGGTAGCCCGGCCAGGTTGCACCAGCCTGGCGGCTGATGCGCTGCCAGACACCGGACCGGAAATTCGGGTCGGCCGGCGGGGTCACCCGCCAGCTGCGCAGAATCTCCGAAGGGGAATCAGGGGAAGTGTTCATAGGGATTACGCAGTATAATACACCGGTCTGCGGAAAATCCCTCCTTAAATAATGCTCCTTGGGAAATCCTGAGGGATTTCAAGCCCGGCGGTGTATGTGTGATAGGTAATAACCACACAATCCGTGCGGCACTCAAATAAAACTCCTCACTCCCATAAAAGCCACCCAACTCCTCCTCGCCACCGGCCTCTTCAACGGCTTTACCACCCTCAGTATCGCCGGACCCGGTCTGCAATTCTGGGACCAGCAGATCAGAAACGCGAAGGCGCGACAGACCAAGGTTGATACTCAAGCCAAGATTCAACCCGCCATCCAAGTTGCCACCTGCGCAGCCTGCAATTGCCCGGGCATGAAGAAATCCTGACCCGGGCTGCAAGCCGGAATTCCGATCCACCTCCCGCCATCACTGACGGGGCTGGATTGTTCCTGATGCCTGAATACTCTCCTTATCAAACCCACTCATTCATCCATGAAAAAATGTCCTCTCCTTCTCGTCCTCCTGTTTTCCGCCAGCGCGCCGCTGGTGTTCGCTGCTCACGATCACGCCCCCTCCGACAAGGCGGCCGCCCCGGCCGCACCCAACGCCGCGTGGCTCGCCCAGGCCAAGGCTGAGTACCCCCTCAAGACCTGCGTCGTCTCGGACGAGGAAATCGGAGGCTCAATGGGTGAGGGCATTGACTTCGTCTACCAGCAGACAGGCAAGCCCGACCGGCTCGTTCGCTTCTGCTGCAAGGACTGCCGCAAGGACTTCAACTCGGATCCCGCGAAATACCTAAAGCTGATCGACGAAGCCGCCGCCAAGGCGAAGAAAAACTGAGTCATGAATGCCCGGCGATCAATTTTCTCGACCCTGGCCGCCTTCACGGCCGCGGGCACTGCATTATTGGCCGGTTGCGCCAGCACGTCGCCGCCCGGGGAAAAATCCGCCCGCGCCGACCTGCATGCGACCGGTCTCGCCCTCCTTAGCCGTGAAGGCCGGCCAGCGCTGCCCGTGCTGCGCACCGATTCGCCGCCGGACGAATTCGTGCGCTATGCCGTGCTGAACCACCCCGCGGTCGCCGCCGCGTATTACGACTGGCGTGCGAGCGTCGAGGCCATTGCCCCCGCCCGGGCGCTCCCCGATCCCTCGCTCACCTTTGAGGCCGACATCGCCGACACGCTGATGACATTCATGCCGGGCCTGATGTTCGACTTCATGACTCCGGGCAAGCGGGCCGCGATGGGCCGCGAGGCCACCGCTGCCGCCGGGGTCGTGCGGCGCACCTACATCTCCGCGGTGTTGAACACCGCCGCCGAGACCCGGAAAGCCTGGATCGAACTCGCCTTTGTCGACGAAGCCATCCGCTTGCGCGAGTCGTCAGCCGGCGCCCTCGAACGTTCGCTCGAGCTCGCCAACACCGACTACACGACCGGCCGCGGCATGGGCACGCTGGCCAATCAGGTCCGTATCACGAATGATATCGCCAGGGTGCGAAGCGATCTCGCCACGCTCGCGGATCGCCGGACGGCGGTCCGCGCCCGTTTCAAATCCACGCTGGGGTTGGCGTCCGCCGATCCCGATCCCGCCTGGCCGCAAGCGGTGCTCACCCCGACCACCCTGCCCGGGGAGGATGAACTCTGGCGCCGCGCCTCGGCGGCCAACGCCGAACTTGGCCGGATGCGCGCCATGGTTGAGATGGCGGTCGCCGGGATCGAAGTGGCCCGCAAGGCTGGCACGCCGGACTTCTCGCTCGGCCTCATGGCCGACCTCAAAGCCAATCCGCTCATGGTCCGGCCCACGGCCACCCTCAAGCTGCCGATCTGGCGCGAGAAAATCGCCGCCAACATCGCCGCCGCGGAGGCGCGACGCGACGCCAGCGTGGCGCGCGTCACCGCCGAGCAGCTCAACCTCGCGGCCGAACTCGCCCAGATGCTCTACATGGTGCGCGAGGCCGATCGCATGATCGCCTACATCGAGCACACCGCGCTGCCTAACTTCGACCGGACGATCGCGACGATCGAGGCCGGTTTCCAGTCCGGT
>JAYUBB010000076.1:0-20991 GCA_043741015.1 Opitutaceae bacterium | reverse complement strand
GGGAGAGCACGACTACTTCCCAGCCTTCGGCCGCCAATTTGTGCCCAAGCGCCTGCCCGAGAAATCCGCTGCCGCCGGCGAGGACCACCTTGTTTGCCATGTCAGGAGACTGGCAGGTGTTGCACGGGGCGCAATCCCCGGACAACACTACGGCGAATTTCATGCCCGCCAATTTCTACGACCTCACCCGTGAGGATCTCCGTCTGCGAACCGTGCGTTGGGGGTTCAGTCCGGTGCACGCGGCACGGTTATGGTCCTATGTTTACCTCGAGCGGATCGAGGTCTGGGCCTTGATGACGGAACTCCCCGCGCGCTACCGGGCAAAGGCGGAGGCTGAACTCGTTTTTCCCCGGCTGCCCGTGGCCGTGGAGATGCACAGCTCCGACGGCTTTACGCGCAAATACCTGCTCGCGCTGGCCGACGACCGTCGCATCGAAACCGTGCTGATGCGCTACACCGGCCGGGTGACCGCCTGCATCAGCAGCCAGGCCGGTTGCGCGATGGGCTGCGTTTTCTGTGCGACCGGGCAGATGGGGTTCGTCCGCCACCTCACCCCCGGCGAGATCGTGGCGCAGGCCCTCCATGTGGATCGGGTGCTGCACACGGCCGCGGCCGGGGAACGCCTGCGCAACATTGTGCTCATGGGCATGGGCGAACCCTTGCACAACTACGAGGCCGTGATGCAGGCCGTGGAAATCCTGCGCGATCCCAGCGGGCTGGGCATTGGCGCCAAGAAAATCACCCTGAGCACCGTCGGGGTGGTGCCAGGCATCATCCGGCTCGCCGACGAGGCGCGGCCCATCCATCTCGCGGTCTCGCTGCATGGCGCCACCCAGGAGGAGCGGGCCGCCCTTGTGCCGGTGGCCCAAAAATGGCCCCTCGCTGAACTGATGGACGCCTGCCGCTACTACATAGCTAAGCAAAAGCGCCGCATTTTCTACGAGTGGACGCTCATTGAGGGGAAAAACGACACCCCGGAGAGCGCCCATGCCGTTGGCCGGCTCCTGCATGGCCAGCAAGCGCAGGTGAACCTGATCCCCCTCAACCTCACGGCTGGTTACAATGGAGCGCCTACCGGACGCGAGGCGGCGAAGAAATTCCAGACGATCCTCGCGGAATATAGCCTGCCCAGCACCGTGCGCCAGCGGCGTGGTATTGATATTGCGGCCGGGTGCGGCCAGCTGGCGGCGGCCCGATGATTTAACCTTTGCCAAAGGACCCGGGAGGCTTTGCTTTGAAACCCTCATGAAACTCTCCCGCCTCTTCCTTTCCTTCCTTAGCCTCGTCCTAAGTTGCGCCTCGCTCTCCGCCCAGACATCCGCCGCCAAGTCCGGCCCGGCCCCCAAGCTGATCCCGGTCAGCCGTGTGGCCTGGATCAACAGCAGCGCCTTCCTTGCCGAGGAGGGTGGGATCAAGCAGCTCGTGCGCGTCCTCAAGGAGCTCGAACTCGAGTTCAGCGGCACGCAGAGCGAACTCTCCCTGATGGGCGAAAAGCTCCGCACCCTGGCGGGCGAACTCAACAAGCTCCAGGCCGGCGGCGAGGCCAACGCCAAGGCGATTCAGGAAAAACAAGCCGCGGGCATGAAGCTCCAAGGTGAGTTGCAAGGCAAGCAGCAGCAGGCCCAGGCCGCCGTGGCCCAAGCTCAGCAGGAAAAACAGGGTCCGATTTCCGTCGAGATCGGCAAGGCCATCATCGCGTTCACCAAGGAACGTGAAATTGGCCTGCTCTTTGATGTGGCCAAGCTTAACGAAGGCATCATCTCCGCCCAGCCTGAGCTCGAGGTGACCAACGAGTTCATCGCCTACTACAACGCCTCCCACCCGTAAGCGCGGCTCGATTCACCCTCTTTTCGGCCCGGCCTGATGCCGGGCTTTTTTACTTCCCGTTTCCGGGCCGCCTGACTCAGGCCAGATTGAGCAGGAGAGCCGACAGCTCGGCCTTCTGCGCCTGGTCGGTGGCCAGCCACGCCTGCGCTTGCTGGAGGGCGGCGGCATCGAGCGGCACGCCCTGCGTTTTCTGCCGAAAGAGCCCGGCCACGAGGGTGAGTTGGGCGCGCGCGTCGGCGGGATTGGCCTGGGTGTTTTTCAAAGGCAACTCCAGCCCCCCCGCCACCTGCTCGGGTGCCAGCACGCTCTTTTCTCCGAAAAACTGAGTGAGGTTGGCCCCGAGAGCGTGAATGTGCGCCAGCGGCGCGACGGGGGTGCTGTAAGCCAACCCATTGCCCTCCGGCAACGCGGTCCACTCCATGTAAAGGCGCAGTTGCTCATGAAACTGCTTTAGCTCGGTGTCCGCACTGGCCGGGGTCCAGCGGGTGGAGAATTGCTTCAGTTCGCGGAATTTTTTCACTTCCCAGATGCGCACCACGAGATCGAAGTCGTCGTTGCGGTTGCGCAATCCGCTGGTGACGACGTAATCGATCGCACCCGAACTGCTGTCATTGAGTTCGCGAACATTATCGGCGGTCCACTCGGCGGGAAAAAGGAAGTAGTGCTTGCGGCTGGAAACGCCCACCGCCGCGATAGCCTCGTAGCCAGCGGAGGCGGTGAAGGTCTCGGCGAACCACAGCGGCAGGCCGCGACAGAATCGTCCGAGGTCGTCCTCGGGCCGGGCGGAACGTTCGGCGAAGTCGGCCAAGCCGGGCAGCGTGCACTGGGCGAAGGCCACGCGGCGGAGTTTGCCTCCCTTTTTTGGCAGCAGGTGGGGTGCGGCCTGCTCGAGCTCGTAGAACCAGATGGGTTTGCTGATGCTCGCGAGGTTGATCTTGTTGTTCTCGGCGGGCGTCCCGGCGAGATCGGCGGCCGTAGGCACCGCCTCGTCATGCCCGGCCATCAACTCGCCGATGGCGTTGGAGAAGCCGAAGAGCCGTTCTTCTAGTTCGGGCCGGTTGAGGGAAAAAAGGATGTCGAGCAAGTGTTGGGCGGACTCGATGTGGCGGACGGAAAGATAGGCCTGCAGGAGGTTGAGCCCGGTGGCGGGGCCGTGCCTGGCCGCGTCGTAGTGCGGCGCCACCAGCTCGATGAGTTCGCGCACATGGCCGCGCGACCCGAGTTCACCAGAGATCGCCACGAGCACATCGGGTCGCGCGCCGGCACTGGCGAGCACTTCCTGATAGAGGGCCACCGCCGCCGGCAAGTCCCTGGCTTCCAGTTTGGCTTTGGCCTCCGTCATGCGGAGAATTACCCCGCCCGCAATGGCGGGCTTGTCGGCGGCTGGCTGGCCGGGCGTGGGCTCGGGGTGCGGGGTGCCGGAGGGGGCGCGGTCGGAAAATTCCATGACGGAAGGGAAACCGCTGCGAGGTCGCGTGGCGAATCTGTTTTGGGCTTCCAGCAGCCAGCCCCGGCGGGACGCTTTTCCCGCGTTGACCGGCAGGGTGGGGCGGGTAGTTAGACCCGTCCCGACCATGAACCGCGTTTTCATCAAAACCTATGGTTGCCAGATGAACGAGCGGGACAGCGAGGCCGTCGCTGCGCTGCTCCGCGCCCGGGGCTACCGCATCGTGCAGGACGAGGCCGCCTGCGACGTCCTGCTGCTCAATACCTGCAGCGTGCGCAACGCGGCTGAGCAAAAGGCCATCGGCAAGGCGGCCAACGTGGCCCGGAGGAAAAAAGGCAACCCCCGCTTCATCCTCGGCATCCTCGGGTGCATGGCACAGAATCGCGGGGCCGCCCTGCTTGATGCACTGCCGGATGTGGACTTGATCGTGGGCACGCAGAAATTCCACCAAGTCCCCGACTATCTCGACAACCTCCGCGCCGCCCAGGCCGCCGGCACCCCGTTGGGCAACACCATCGTCGATATCGCCGAGGAAGCGGGTTCACAGAACACCATCCGTGACCATGTGCTGGAGGATAAACAGGTCACGGCCTTTGTCTCCATCCAGCAGGGCTGCAACATGGATTGTGCTTTCTGCATCGTCCCGAAAACCCGCGGGGATGAACGCTCCCGCCCGATGGCCGAGATCGTGCGCGAATGTGAGGAACTGGCCGACCGCGGCGTGCGCGAGATCACCCTGCTCGGCCAGATCGTCACCAGTTACGGCCGGCGTGACTATGCGCACACCGAAGGCACCACGCCTTTCGTGCAGTTGCTCGAAAAGATTAACGCCATTCCCGGCCTCAAACGTATCCGCTTCACCTCGCCGCACCCGCGCGGCTTCAAGGATGACCTGATCCAAGCCTATGGCCGGCTTGAAAAACTCTGCGAGTATGTGCACCTCCCGCTCCAGTCCGGGTCCGACCGTATCCTGAAAGCCATGAACCGCCCCTATTCGCGCGACCGCTACAAACAGATCGTGGATGATCTCCGCCGCGTGCGGTCGGACATGTATTTTTCAACCGACATCATCGTCGGCTTCCCCGGCGAAACGGAGGAGGATTTCGCGCAGACCCGCACCCTGTTCGAGACCTGCAATTACGACATGGCTTACATCTTCAAATACTCTCTCCGCACCGGCACGCCCGCCGCGACGATGGGGGCGCAGGTGCCAGACGAAGTGAAGGAGTCCCGCAACCAGACCCTGCTCGCCCTCCTCGAGGCCAACTCCAACCGCCGCAACGCCACCCTGCTCGGCACCACGCAGGCGGTGCTGGTCGAGGGGCCGGACAAAAAAGGCCTTCGCTTTATGGGCCGCACACGCGGCAACCGTGTCGTGCATTTTGCCGCCACCGACCGGCTCCTCGGCGAACTGGTCCCGGTACAGATCGAGCGCGCCTCGACCGCCGTGCTTTACGGCTCGCTTGCCCTCGCGGGAGTCCCTAGCTGATTTCAAAAATGTCCCTCTTTCTCGCCACGCTCCTGCCCGGTTTGTTTCTCGTTCTGCTCGGCGGCCTCCTGTTCTGGAATGGCGCCCCCGTCGCCGCCAATGCCAGGGCCCTGCCGCGCTCCAAGGCCTGTTCCTTGGTTTTCTTCGGCTTGGGCGCGGCCTGGTTTCTGTGGCGGTTGTCCCGCACGGGTGAATCTGACCTGATCTTTTTCAAGACCCCCGGTCCGGTTATGCTCGGCTTCGGTGTGCTGGCAGTGCTGGCGTTCATCTACACCCCTGATTTTCTCGCGGTGCGCGGCCTGTGCGTGCTGATGCTGCTCGGGGCCGAACCACTGCTCTACGCCGCCTACATGGAATGGAGCCGGCCACAACGCCTCCTGATGGTAACCGCCGTCTATCTCGGCCTGACCGCGGCACTGTATCTGGCGGCCTACCCTTTTCGGCTGCGTGACTTCTTTGATTGGCTGTTTCGCTCTCCCGGCCGGCCCAGGCTGATCGGCGCGATCCTGCTGGCTTACGGGCTCGCCACCTCGGCCGCCGCCTTTACCTACTAAGTGATGGCTGCGACCCCGACCGCCCTGCTCATCCTCGCCGGCCCGGCCGGTGTCGGCAAAAGCACGCTGTGCGACCGGTTGGTGCGCGACGTGCCCGACTTCGAGCGTGTCATCACCGCCACCACGCGTCCACCGCGCCCCAACGAGGTCCACGGCCGCGATTATCATTTCCTTTCCGACCTTGAGTTTGACCAGAAACTGGCCGCGGGTGATTTCCTGGAATGGGCCTGCGTTCACCAGCGTCATCGTTACGGCACGCTCAAATCCGCCGTGCTCGACCGGCTGCCGCAGACGAGCCTGGTGATGAATGTCGATGTGCAGGGGGTGCGTAGCATCCGCACCGCGGCCCAGACTGTGCCTTTGCTCAAGGGCCGGATTATCACCCTGTTCGTTGCGCCTGATTCGATGGATGTACTCCGGGAGCGCCTGCAAGGGCGCGGGCCGGTCAGCCCCGAGGAGCTGGCGCGGCGGATGCAGAGCGCCGAGCACGAGATTGCCGAGCGCAACAGCTACGATTACGTCATTCATAGCAGCACCAAGGAACAGGATTTCCGGGCGCTGCTCGACTACTGGGCGCAAGCGCGGCAAAAGCTCGGTTGATCGACGGCTATGTCCATGCGTTTCCCCGTCAGTGATCACTGTGACGGCACGCGTTTTTTCAACCCGCAGGGCCCGGCCGCCCGCTCTTTCGGCGATCTACCCAAATGGTGGTGGCAGCAAGTGCGCGGCTCAAGGACCGCCTGGCCGAAATCCGTGCCGGCCCCGGACAAGGTCAGTCTGTCCGAGAACGTGCCGGTTGGACAGGTGGCCGCCACTTTCATTGGTCACGCCACCTATCTCCTGCAATTTGCCCGATGCACCGTGCTGACCGATCCCGTATTCAGTTCGCGCGCCGGTCCGTTTGGATTGCTGGGTCCGAAAAGGGCGCGTCCTCCGGCACTGCGCCTCGGTGAACTGCCGCGCGTGGATGTCGTGCTGCTGAGCCACAACCACTACGACCATCTCGATCTGGCCTCCCTGCGCTGGCTGGCGCAGCATCGCCGCCCTCTCATTGTCGCTCCGCTCGGACTGAAGTCATGGTTGCCCGCGCGCGGTGTGCCCAACGTGGTTGAACTGGACTGGTGGCAGTCGCATTTTGCGGACCCGGGAATTGAAATCATTTGCACGCCCGCACAGCACTGGAGTTCGCGCTGGCCGTGGGACCGGTGTCGCACTTTGTGGGGCGGTTTTTGGATCCGAACGTCCGCTGGCTCGGTCTGGTTCGCGGGCGATACGGGCTGGGGTCCGCACTTTGCGGAAATCCGCCAACGACTCGGCCCGCCCGATATCGCGCTGCTTCCCATTGGCGCTTACGAGCCACGCTGGTTCATGGCGCCGGTGCATATGAATCCTGACGAAGCCGTACGGGCACACCTTGCGGTTGGCGCAAGGCAAAGCCTCGCCATGCACCATGGCAGTTCCGTCTGACTGACGAGGGCCTCGACACCGCGTTGCGGGCGCTGGCGGAGGCACGTCCGGCGCACAATCTTTCTCCGACGGCGTTTGCCGCACCAGCGTTTGGTGAAACGGTTGTCGTGCCGCTGGGCTAGTTCCGCTGGCGGTTGCGGAATTCGGCACTTTTGCGCAGGTCGTCTCGCACGTCGCTCTCGGTCCATTCGCGTTCCAGCAGGTTACGGCGGTAAGTGTGAAGTCCGCTTTCATCGGGATCGCGGCCGAGCGTGTCGCGGTAGGCGCGGCGAATGAGGCGATCGGCGACTTCCGCCCGGTAACTGTCTTCCTGGCGCAGGTGGTCGCGGAGCATGCGTTCAGTCCAGCCTTGGTCACTGAACTTTTCGCGGAACTGGCGAAGTTCGCCGGGGCTGGGTTCGCGGCCGAGCAGGTCGTTGAAAATATCCTTGATGCTTTTGTCGGGGTTGCTGCGGGGATTGTCCCGGGAGCGGCTTGGTTCGCGATCACGGTCACGCCCGCGGGTCCGCTCGACCTTGATGGAGGAAATTCGATCGTTCCAGCTGACCGAGACACTTCCGGCCACAAGGCGGCCGCTGAGGTCACGGACATTCTCTGTGAGCCGCAGCGCCTCTCCGCGATAACGGGAGTTTTCATAGGCATAGACCTCGGCTCCGCCTTCGACCCAGATGGAAGAGATGCTGTCGTTCAACTTGGCGCCGTTCTCAAAGGTGCGTCCCGCCATGTTGTCGATGGAATCACCGGGGTAAAGAACCAGGGAATCGCCGCGGAACCCCGCATGTTGGTAGAGGATGACGCGTGCTCCTTCGCGCCGCCCCTCGTCCTCCCGGTGATCGGCCAGCAAGGCCGAAACCAGGAGCAATGAGCCGAGGCAGAGGTGAAGTGGGGGTTTCATGCCAGTGAGACGCCGCAGGGGCTGGGTTTATTCACTCTCTGGCACCACAAAATGGCAACCCTTGCTGATGGGATTAAGGGAGGCCGCGTGGACCACAAGCAGGGCGGTCTGCACGGCATTGCGCAGTTCGATCAGGTCACGGGTTGGACGGCAGTCGCGATAGAAGGCCTGGATATCCTCGCGGAGCTCGAGCAGAATACGTCGGGCGCGGGCCAGCCGGCGCGGTGAGCGGATGATTCCGGCATAGTTCCACATTGTCTGACGGATCTGCTGCAAGTCCTGCCGGATAAGCAGCGGATCGGGCGTCTTGGCTGGACTGTGCCACTCCCGCGGGACATGCGGATTAGCGCCGTCGCCAGTCAAATCGGCCAAATCGGCGCGGGCGGCGGCCTTGGCCGCCACGAGGCACTCGAGCAGGGAGGTGCTCGCGAGCCGGTTGGCTCCGTGCAGGCCGGTGCAGGCGGTTTCGCCGATGGCGTTGAGGTGCCGGACATTCGTGCGACCCGACAAATCCGTATGCACCCCGCCGCAGGAGAAGTGCGCCGCCGGCACGACCGGGATGCGCTCGCGCGTTATATCCACCCCATTGGTAAGACAGCGCTCATAAATACTCGGAAAACGATCACGGATAAATTCCGACTTGAGGGCCGAGAGATCAAGGTAGGCACAACTGTCGCCAGTCTCCGCCAAATGCCGCTGGACGGCGCGTGAAACCACATCGCGCGGGGCGAGCGAGGCAAGCGGATGGACGCCGTCCATGAAGCGCTGTCCATGGGCATCCACCAGCACCGCGCCCTCGCCGCGGAGCGCCTCGGTGATGAGGAAGGGGGGGGAGCCCTTCTTGAAAAAAACCGTGGGGTGAAACTGGACGTATTCGAGGTCGATCAAGCGGGCACCCACACGGTAAGCCATCGCCACGCCGTGCCCGACGCTGCCGGGTTGGTTGGTCGAATGCTGGAAAACTCCTCCCAGCCCGCCCGTCGCAAGAATCGTTTTCCGGGCAACCAACGCGACCACTTCACCCGGGCCGGTATCCAGAGCATAACAGCCGAAGCACGTCAGGGGCTCATAGCGGTCACGGGGCTCGGTGGAGTTGTGCGACAAGGTGAGCATGTCGACCGCGACAAATCCAATTCGGCGGGTGATGCCGGGCGTCGCGTCAACCTTGGCGGCGACGGCCGCAAGGATGGCGTGTCCTGTTGCATCCTTGGTGTGGATGATGCGGCGTTCGTGGTGACCCCCCTCCCGGGCGAGTTGCAACTCGCCGGTCGCCTCGCGGTCGAAACCCACGTGCAATTCGTCCAGCAACAACTCCTTTACGGCGGCGGGGCCGTCGGTCACCAACTGGGCGATCGCGGCCGGGTTGGCGGTGCCGTCGCTCGCTTCCAAGATGTCGTTGGTCAGCCGGGTGGGGTCGGGGGATGTGTCGTAGATGATTCCGCCCTGCGCCCAGTCGCTGTTGGCCTGCAATGGATCACCCAAGGACAGCAGCTCCACCTTCCGGCCGGCTCGCGCCATTTGCAGCGCGTAAACGGAACCGGCCAGCCCGGCCCCAAGGACAAGGCAGTCCGTGTGGATGGTTTTCATGCGTGTTTCCGGATCGGTTTCAGGTCCAGGCTCAGATCGGCTGCCGCGACCGAATGGGTGAGGGCTCCGATACTGATCAGGTTCACGCCGGGTTGGGCGTAGTCGCGGAGCGTTTCGAATTTCACTCCACCCGATACCTCCACCTGGGTCCGGCCCGCGATTACCGTCACCGCGGCACGAACCTGGGCCGGACTCATGTTATCGAGCAGAATGATATCCGCCCCCGTCCGGCAGGCTTCCTTCACCTCGGCAAGGTTCTTCGCTTCAACTTCGATCTTGGATCCGTGTGGCGCCGCGGTGCGGCAGAGTTGGACGGCTTTGGTCAACGAACCGGCTGCCGCGATATGGTTGTCCTTGATGAGCACCTGCTCGCCGAGGGAACTGCGGTGATTGAAACAACCACCGGTGCGGACGGCGTATTTTTCGAGTGCCCGCCAACCGGGGGTGGTTTTGCGGGTGTCGACGATGCGCACGCCCGTGCCTTTGACTGCGGCGGCGTAGCGCCCGGCTTGGGTGGCGATGCCAGAGAGGCGCTGAAGGAAATTGAGCGCGGTGCGCTCGGCGGTGAGAATCGAACCCGTCGGACCCTCCAGACGAAGAACCATTGCTCCTTTTTTCACCCGGTCTCCGTCGCGAGCGAGCAAACGTGTTTTGATCGCCGGATCTGTTTTCGCGAAAACCCGGGCGGCAATCTCAAGTCCGCAGATGACCAGATCCTGTTTCGCGTCGATGACGGCCCGGCTGCGGTGCTTGGTCGGAAAAATGGCACGGCTGGTAATATCGCCCAAGCCGGTGTCTTCCTCCAGGGCCAGATCGATCAGGTGTTCGGTGCGGGCGGTGAGCATGGGCTTAGGCTTTGGGTGCGAGTTCGAACATCCGGTCGATGCACCGGGCAGCGCGGAGGCGCAACCCTTCCTCCAGCTTGATGATCTGGTCGGGCCGCGGCGCGCGGAGGGCATCACGGACCTTCTCCAGTGAGTTGAGTTTCATGTAGGGACAGAGCCGGCAGCCGCCGATGAAGTGTTTCTCGGGGGTCTCGACCTGCAACCGGCCGACGAGACCGCATTCTGTCAGCATCAGGTAATAGGGTGCGGTGGTGGTTTTGACGTATTTCATCATGGCGCCTGTGCTGCCGACAAAATCCGCGGCGGCGGCGACCCCCGGGGTGCACTCGGGGTGGGCCACCACCTTGAGACCGGGAAACCGGGCGCGGGCGTCGGTGACGGCCGCAGCGTCAAACACGTCATGGACGATGCACGTGCCGTCAGAAGTTATGATTTCCTTGTCCACCCCGCGGCTTTTCAATTCCACGCGGACGTTCTCGCCCATCAGGCGGTCGGGCACAAAAAGGATCCGGCGTTGCGGCAGGGCGGCGATGATGTCATAGACATTGCCCGAGGTCACACAGACGTCGGACTCAGCCTTCACCTCGGCCGTCGAGTTGATGTAGCAGACCACGGCGGCATCGGGGTAGGCGGCCTTGAGCTGGCGAAGCTGGTCGCCCGTCAGTGAATCCGCCAACGAGCAACCCGAGCCGCGGTCCGGCACGATGACGGTAGCGTCGGGTGATAGGATTTTCGCCGTTTCGGCCATGAATACTACGCCGACGAAGACGATCACCCTGGCCTTCGACTCACGGGCTTTGAGGCTGAGAAAGTAGGAGTCGCCCCTGAAGTCGGCCACGCCGTAGATGATCTCGGGTTCCACGTAGGAGTGGGCGAGGATGACCGCACCTTTCTCTTTTTTCAGCCGGTTGATCTCCAGGGTGAGCGGCGCGAAGCCGCGGCAGGCCTCGTAGTTCCATGACTTTCCCGGGGTGCAGTCCACATGCATGAGCGTGCGGAAGAGGCGCTCCGCCTCGGCCTCAACCGCGGCACCGGAAACTTGGGGTTGCGTGGATGGGCTCATGGCGCCGGGCACCATAGCAGGAGCCGAATCGTCGTCAAAGCCTCGTGTGGCGTGCCCCATGGCGCCGAAGGAGGGGCGTTTGCGTTTGTGTTTTACCCTATGACACACTTCTTTAGCCCTGACCCCACCCTCAGGCACCCCGGTGTCTGCCAGCCCATGTCTCCCCCCGGCACCACCCATGCCCTGTTTACCGCCCGCTCGATGAGCGCGCAGAATCGTGCGGAGATGAAGCAAGCTTTCGACCAGGCCTTGCTGCTGGTTGAGCGCAACCGGCTGACCTTGCGCGTGCCGCATGAAGTGAAGCCGGTGCAGAACCGCCGCGACATGCACTACCACTACCGGCCTGAAATATTCCTGCAGCTACAGGGTTGGACCGACTTCAGCTTCCCCCGCAAGGGTTTCCGGCTTGGACCCGATGAGATCTGCATCATCCCGGCCGGTGTGCCCCATGGCGAGGTGGTGCAGGCGGGCGTGGACAAACCCTTTCGAAATCTCGTGGCCGGATTCTATAACAACACCCTGAGCTTGCACTTCGCCCATGAGGCGCGGCCGGGGAAACCTGACATCGAGGTGATAGAATTCTTCGATGCACCCAATCTGGAGGTGTTCCTGACCCTGGCCAACACGACCGCCCAGACCCACAGCATGCAGGGTCCGGCCCGGGACGCCGTCCTGAAGGGCCTGTTGCTGGCGTTGCTCGGACTGTTCCGCAATATTATCGAAACCGGCACCGGCAAGCTCAACAGCGACATCGGCAAGGTTTTCCAGGCGAAATGCCTCGTGCGCGAGCAATTCGCCAACGCCGATCTGGGCGTGCAGCATATCGCGGAGATGCTCGGTTGCTCACCCGACTACCTTTCTCACCTGTTTCACGAGGAGACGAACGAGCGCCTGACCCACTACATCCAGCGCATCCGGATCCAAGGTGCGGTGCTCGCGCTGGAGAACTCTTCGCTCACCGTCGCCGAGATCGCCTATGCCTCCGGCTTCGCCGACCCGGCCTATTTCGCGCGGGTGTTCAAGCAGCACAAGGGCGCCACGCCGCAGGAATACCGCAACCAACTCGACAGCCACCGCAACCAGCAGGAAGAACAGCCGAAGACGGTCTATTACGATCACCTGGATTTCACCCACGGGGTGCCGCACAAGAAAGGGGAACCCGCTGCCGCCGACTAGCCCAGCTCCGGTTCAGCGGGCGGGTTGCACAAATACCCGGAATTCCCACGCACCGAGCGTCAGGGTGGTTGCCGCCGCGAGTTCCACCGGCTGCCCACTGAAATATTCCACATAGCTTCCCGGGAACAGGCCTTCCTGAAAATCCACGGTTCTGGCCTCGGGACTGAAATTCAGCACCGCGAAGACCTTGTCATGTTCGTTCCGGCGCACAAAACTCAGTACCTTGTCGTGCGCGCTGTTCGGCACGTTAACCATGAGTGCACCCCAATGCCCGTTCCATAGCGCGGTGTTGGCGTGCTTGAGCACGAACAGCTTCCGGTAGAGCTCCCCGTTCGGGTTTTCCTGCCAGACAATAGGGTCCTTCTCGAAGAATTTCAGCCGTTTGGTGTTTCCGGCCTCCTGTCCGTTGTAGATCAGGGGCATGCCGTCCCCAACCACGGAGAGCACCATCGCCGCCGGGAGCGCGTCGCCGAACTGCTCGAATTCAGTGCCCTCCCAGGAGTTCTTGTCATGGTTGCTGACAAAGTTCATGCGGATGCTGTCGGCTGGATAAAAGCCCTCGTTCCACGCGTAGTAGCCGTAAAGCGCGCCGACGTCCGCCTTGCCCTTGGCGATGTTGTGCAGGGCCTCATACCAGCTCCAGGCGTAGGTCATGTCGAAAGCCTCCGCGTGCAAGTCCCGCGACTCCCACTCCCCGAGCATGAACACCGGCTTGATCGCGTCGAGCTCCCGACGAAGGTTGTTCCAGAAGTCGAGGGGCACGAAGCCCGCCACGTCGCAGCGGTAACCGTCGATGTCGGCCTCCCTGACCCAATACTTCATCACTTCGGTCATGTATTTGCGCAGTCCGGGCGCGCGGTAGTCGAGGTTGATGATGTCGGACCAGTCAAACCACGGGGTCGGCCGCAGCTCGCCCTTCCAGTCGTGCTGATACCAATCCGGATGCTCCTTGACGAGCGGGTTGTCCCACGCGGTGTGGTTGGCGACCCAGTCCAGAATCACATGAAACCCCTGGGCATGTGCGGCCGCCACGAAATGCTTCAGGTCCGCCAGCGTGCCGAATTCCGGATTGACGCTGTAGTAGTCACGCACCGCGTAGGGGCTGCCCAGCGTGCCTTTGCGGTTCTGGCGCCCGATCTCGTGGACGGGCATCAGCCAGAGGATGTCTATGTTGAGCGCCTTGAGGCGGGGAAGTTGTTTTTCGGCCGCGCGGAACGTGCCCTCGGCCGAAAACTGGCGGGTGTTGATCTGGTAGATCGTGGCGTTCTTTGTCCACTCGGGGTGCTGGAGTTTGACGTATGGAACCGGCTGGTAGGGATCGGCGGGCGTGAGCGCGGCGGAGCGGGCGGCCCCGGGGAGCACCGCGATGAAGACGAGGAGAAAAACCGAAAGGCGGGCGGTCATGGTCAAATCAAGCGGAGGCGGAGCCCGGTTTCTCGGCTGGCACCCACCAGAGCGCCGCGGCCGCGATGAAAAGGCACACGCCGCCAGCCATCACCGCATGAACCAGGTTGCCGTGGAGGTAGTTCTTCACGAGGGCGCCGAAGAACAGCGCGGCCAGGATTTCAGGCAGCACAATAAAGAAATTGAAGATGCCCATGTAGACCCCCATCCGTTCAGGCGGAAGCACGCCGGACAGGATCGCGTAGGGCATCGAAAGAATCGATGCCCACGCTATGCCGCCCAGCGCGAGGGCACCGAGCAGCAGATAGCGATGCTCCTCGCCGTGGATAAAACCGACGGCGAGCAGACCCAGTCCGCCGAGGGTGAGACAAACCCCGTGGACGAGCCGGCGGTCCAGCTTGCGCGCCATCACCATGAGCCCGAAGGCGGCGAGGAACGTCACGGCGTCCTTGACCGCGTAGCAGACCCCGGCCCATTCCGCGCCGCGCCGGAAAACATCGGAGTCCGGATCGCTGCTGCCAAAGATCACGGGAACCGCGTTCGAGAAATGCAACCACATGCAGAACAAACCAAGCCAGGTGAAGAACTGCACGAAAGCCAGCCGTCGCATCACGACCGGCATCTTGGCCAGCGCATCTAATATTTCGCGCAAAAAGTGTCCCAGACCGCGGCTCGCCGCCTTCTTGCGCCGGAACTCCTCCAGATCCGCGGGTGGATACTCCTTGCTTGTAAACACGGTCCACAGGACCGCGCCAAAAAAGGCGGCTGCACCGATGTAGAAGGATATTTTCACGTTGGTCGGCAGCGCATTCGCGCCGTCGGCCTCACTGCTCACCTGAAACCAGTTGCGCAGGATGTAGGGCATCAGTCCGGCCACCACCGCGCCCACCCCGATGAAGAAGCTCTGCATGGCAAACCCCGTCGCGCGTTGCTGCTCCGGCAACTGGTCGGCGACGAAGGCACGGAAGGGCTCCATCGAGACGTTGATCGAGGCATCAAGAATCCAGAGGAGCCCGGCGGCCATGTAGAACTTGGGCAGATGGGGCAGGAGCCAGCTGGCGAGCGAACCGGCGTTCGGCATCAGCAGCAGGGCGAAGGAACTGAGGATCGCCCCGACCAGAAAGTAGGGCCGGCGCCGGCCGAGCGGGCCCCAAGTGCGGTCGCTCATGGCGCCGATGATCGGTTGCACGATGAAGCCCGTCAACGGCGCGGCCAGCCAGAGGCGGGAGATCTGGTCGTCGGCGGCGCCGAGATACTTGTAGATGGGGCTCATGTTGGCCATCTGCAGACCCCAGCCGAACTGGATGCCAAGAAACCCGAAGCTCATGTTCCAGAGCGCGGGCAGGGACAGAGCCGGGCGGGCGGGAGAGTTCATGGCGCGGGGGGTTCGCTGTAATCGCGGAGGGTGCGGCTGCCGGAGCGGTCGAAAAGCTGGATCCAGTGGCGGAAGGTGGCGGTCAGGGTGCCGGACAGACTGGCCAGTTCAGCCGTGGTAAACCGCCACTGCCAATTGCCCTCGTTCGTACCGGGTCGGTTCAGGGTGGCGGAGGCGGGGAGGTCAAGCAAGTCCTGCATGGGAATGACCGCCAGCCGGGAAGTCGTGGCCAGGGCAGCCCGGATGATGGGCCAGGCGGAACAGACGCCGTGCAACTGGTAATAATCGTCCACCTTTGCGGCATAATCGGGTGCCAAGCTCTCCAGCCAGCCCCGGGTGGTGAGGTTGTCGTGCGTGCCGGTGTAGGCGACGCTGTCGGAGGGAAAGAGATGCGGCAGGTTGACGTTGTTGGCATCGTGGCCGTAGGCGAACTGGAGCACCTTCATGCCGGGCAGCCCGGCCGCGCACCGGAGCTCGACGACCCCGGGCCCGATGTAGCCGAGGTCCTCGGCGATGATCCGCGCCTCCGGCAGGGCGGCGCGAACGGCTTCAAAGAACGCCAGGCCGGGGCCCTTGAGCCAGCGGCCGGTGCGGGCATCAGGCGCGCCGGCGGGAATCTCCCAGTAGGTGTCGAAACCGCGAAA
This sequence comes from Opitutaceae bacterium, assembly GCA_043741015.1. Taxonomy (GTDB): domain Bacteria; phylum Verrucomicrobiota; class Verrucomicrobiia; order Opitutales; family Opitutaceae; genus Lacunisphaera. Next base: position 5,218 of record JAYUBB010000076.1, on the reverse strand, counting down.
GTGATCGAGGCGGATGATATCGTAGAGCTCGAACGCGGCACGCAGCCGGTCGATCCACCATGCGTAGCCGGTGCGGCCAAGATATTCCCAATCGTAAAGCGGGTTGCCCCACAGCTGGCCATAGGCGGAATAATAATCGGGTGGCACCCCCGCCACGGCCAGGGGTTGCCCATGGGCATCGAGCCGGAAAACGGCGCGGTTCTGCCAGGTGTCGGCGCTGTCGAGGGCGACGAAAATGGGCACATCGCCGATGATACCGACGCCTTTTTCCTTGGCGTGGCGGCGGAGCCGTTCCCATTGGCCGAAGAACACATATTGGTAGAAAACGTGCCGGTCGGCCTCGCGGCGCACGCTCTCGGGCGCGGAGGCGCGCATGGCTGGGTGCCACTGGCTGTATTCCTCGGGCCAGGCGTTCCACGCCCACCCGCCAAAGTGCGCCTTCAATGCCATGAAGTCGGCAAAGGGCTCAAGCCAGCCGGCGTTTTCGCGGCGAAATTCACGCAGGCTGCCAAATCCGCCAATCTGGTCGGCCCCGGCTGCCGCAAACCGGTCATAGGCGCGGGCCAGCACGGGCCAGAACAAGGCGTAGAGCCGGCCGTAATCAACCCGGCCGGCAGGCAGGGCCACCAGGGGCCCCAAGTCGGCTTCCTCCAGCAAGCCAGCCTCGCGGAGCTCCCCGAGGTCGATGAAATACGGGTTGCCCGCGCGGCCGGAAAAAAGCTGATAAGGCGAGTCGCCGTAACCGGTGGGACCGATCGGACAAATCTGCCAATAATGGACCCCGACATCCGCCAGAAAATCAATGAACGCCCGCGCGCCGGGCCCCAGGTTGCCGATACCGTAGGCCCCGGGCAGCGACGAGACGTGGGTGAGTACGCCGGCGGTGCGCGTGCTCAGCCAGGTGGTGGCGGGCACGGATGCCTTCGCCCGGTGTGAATCGCGGGCACGAGCGTGCTCTGCCACAATGGGAAATGCGCCGGTGAACATGCGCGGGGCTGGGCTCGGGGTGAGAAAAGGCGGCCACCAGTTTTTGGCTGGTGGCCGCGTGACAGGGATGCTGACTGACAGCTTCCCGGCTTAGAATTTATAGGAGGCGCCGACGGAATAGGAGGCGCCGTATTTCTGGTAGTTCATCACCTGGCGCGAATCACCGTTGTTGTAGGTGATCAGCGGGGAGTTGTTCAGGTTGTACCCCTGCAGGAAGAAAGTCAGGCCCTTGAGTGAGCCCGCTTGCAGGGCATAACTGATCTGGGCGCTGACGTTCTTTTCCGCCAAGGCGGTTCCGAAACCGGTGTTGGTCACGTCGCCCTTGAAGTTGGGCGCCCCGAAGTTGGTGATGTAGGCGCGGTAGTCGGAGCGATACCATTCACTGATGCGGGCGGAAAAGCCGCTGTGCTCGTAGTAGAAAGTGATGTTGGCGACTTTCCGCGACAGGCCCGAGATCGGCGAAGTGCCGGAGCCGGGGCCCCAGGGCTGAATTTTGCTGTCAGTGTAGGCACCGCCGAAAATCATCCCGAAGCCTTTCACCGACGGGCTGATCAGTTCGCTGGCCAGCGACAGGGTGAACTCCAGGCCTTGGATCGAGCCGCCCTGGCCGTTGGCCGGCGCGGATACCGTGCCCTGCGTGAGCGCCGGGGTGACGCCGCCCGTGATGGGGTAGCCCGCGAAGTCCTGCACCACACCCTGCTGGTAGATATAATTCAGGAGCTTCTTGTGGAAAGCGGCGACCGAGAGGTAGCCCTTGTTGTCCTTGAAGTATTTGTCGAAGGTGAGGTCGATGGAATCGGACTTCCAGGGCTTGAGCAGGGGGTTGCCGCCGTCGCCGCTCCACGGGCTCTGGCTAAGGCTGGTCGAGGTGGCATTGGCGGCATTGTAGCCAAAGCTGCGGGCTGCCCGCATATCATACATGCGCGGCCGGGCGATCTGGCGCGCCGCGGCAAACTTGACGAACGTATTGTCCGCCACCGTGAACGTCAGGTTCAGGCTGGGGGCCAAATCGGTATACGTCGCTCCGCCGCTCACCGGTGTTTGCACGAGACTGCCGCCGCCGCCGCTGGTGGAGACGCCCTGCGAGGATTGATTCACATGGATGGCCGCCAAGCCTACGTTGCCCTTGACCGGAATGTCGCCGATTTTGTCGTCGAGGTCGAACTGGACGTAGGGGCGGGTGACTTTTTCCTCCACCGACCAGCGGTTGGCGATGACGTCTCCGTTGGGGTTGGGATAAAAGCCGTAAGCGCCGTTGTTATACGCGGCGAGCGGGTCATAGGCGTAAATCTTGCCGAGCCCGAGGAAACTGAAGTCTGTCGTGCCGACGATGGGCGGCAGCGCGGCGGTGGGCTGGCCATTGGCATTGTAGATGAATCCGGTGGGCCGTTCGCCGTCGCGCTTGAAGCGGTCGGTGTAGCTGACCCCGAGCTCCACGTTGCTGAAGTACTTCTTCATGGCATGCTTGGTCAGCAGTTTGAACTGGCCCAGCTCGTCCTTGGACTGGAAATACTTGAGGTAACCCTGCATGCCCGTGACGGGCAGCGTGCCGGTGCCCCAGCCCTGCGGGTCGGTCAGTTTGAACAGGCTCGCGTTCGAGTAGTCGACCGTGTGCGTGAAGGCGGGCATCTGGCCCGGGGTCAAGGTCACGGTGATGGTGTCGGGAGTCGTGGCCCCGCCATTGAAGCCAAGGCCCGAGTAGGTCTCCAGGTTGCGCTCCTTGCGCTTGATGCTGGAATAGCCGGCGTCGAAGACCGTCGTCCAGCCGGTGCCGTCACCGATGGTGAGGTTCCAGCCGAGCGCGATGACGTTGTTTTTCTTGGTCACGATGTCGTTGCGGACCACGGGCTGAATGTTCGTCAGTGTGGCCTTGGTGATCAGGCCGCCGGCGGTGGTGTAACCGGGCTGAATCTGTGCCGAACTCCAGTAGGCCATTGGAATCTCCAGGCCGCGCAGCAGTTGCTTCTCATCCAGCGTAGACTGGTAGATATCCACCGTGGTGTGGATCTGGCTGCTGGGTTTGAACTCGAACACGCCCATGAAGCCGTTGCGGTCCACATTGCTGGTGCGCACATAGGACTTGGTGCCGCCGAGCGCATAATTGCCGGCCGAATCCGTCGGATAGCCCCAGGCTTGAAACTGCTGGCCTTCCCACGGGGTGCTCGAAAAAGCGTAACCGAGTGCGACACCCACCTTCCCATCATCGAACTGGTCGATATAGGAAACGTTGAGCCGTTCACCGTCTTTCTTGGCTCCCGGGGTGAGCTGGCCCAATTGCGTCGTTTGATAATAGCTGCTGACCGCGATGGTCCGGCCGGTCTTGCTCAGGGGCTGCACCGTCTGCAGGTCCACCGTGCCGGCCAAGCCCTGGCCCGTCAGGTTCGCCGCCGCAGTCTTGTACACCACTACGGCGTTGAGCAGTTCCGACGGGTAGTTGTCGAATTCCACGCTGCGGTTGAGGCTGCTGGAGACCTGTTCCCGCCCGTTGAGCAGGGTCGTGCTGAAATCGCCGGTCAGGCCGCGAATGCTGATGCCTTGGCTGCGGCCGTTGACCCGCTGGGTCGTCAGGCCGGTCAGGCGGGTCAGCGAATCCGCGATGCTGATGTCGGGCAGCTTGCCAATGTCTTCCGCCATGATGACCTCGACGATGGCCGGGCTGGTCTTTTTTGCTTCCGCGGCAGCCGCGAGGCTCCCGGCAAATCCGGCCGAGACATTGAAGGTTTCCAGCACGACAATTTTGTCGCCGCCGGTGTTATTGCTGGCATTGGCTGCGGGGGCCGTCTGGGCGAACGACGAAAGGGCCGTCTGGGTGAACAAGAGGCCTGCGGCCAGTCCTCGGGTGAGGAAACGGCGCGCGCTATGGGTTGTGTCAGGGGTATGCATGGTGGGTTCTGATGGTGGTGTGAAGGAATACCCCGGGATGGCGCCGCAAAAGGGCAGGCGCCTGGGCCTGCCGTCGCACGGGGTGGGGTCTTTGTCTGGCAAGGAGATTGGGGCGGTGACCTGCCTGTGCGACCCGCAAACCACGCAAAAAACCGAGATGGTTGGGAGAAGTCTTAGGTTTGGCGGCGCTGGATTGGGCGCCTTTTCTTGCGTTTTCAGCTTTCCCGGGGGTAACGGGTCTCGTCCGGATGCCCGCCGGGATCCTCCCGGCCTCTGCCTGGCTCAGGCCAAATCTAGGTTTTTTCCAATCCATGGAAGACTTTTCTCCAGCGCACCATTTGACCCCGCCCACGGCTCTTCATCATAAAGTTGTCCCATGCCCTCCCATGTCCGCCGGTTTTTGTCTGTTGCGGCCGCACTGGCCCTGGGTGCGCCCGCCTGGTCGACCGAACCGGTCGCCGTGCCGCGTTTTACCCATCCCGGAGCCGGCCAGACTTTCTACCTGCTGATGCCCGACCGTTTTGCCAATGGTCGCACCGACAATGACCGGGGCGGCCTGCCCGGCGGCCCCAACGACCATGGCTTCGATCCAACGCGCATTTCCCATTACCACGGCGGCGATTTCGCCGGGCTCATCACCCGACTCGATTATATAAAGGGCCTTGGGACGACCGCGATCTGGACCACACCGCCCTTCAAGAACAAACCCGTGCAGAGCGGAACGGCCGGCTATCATGGTTATTGGATTCTGGATTTCCTTCAGATTGATCCGCATCTCGGCACCAATGAGGAATACCGTGAGTTCATCCGCCAAGCCCATGCCCGGGGCCTGCGGGTCTACCTCGACATCGTCGTCAACCACACCGCTGACGTCATTTATTATCAGGGCGGCAAGACCGACTATCGTGATAAGGCCTCGGCGCCCTACCACGACGTTAACGGGAAGCCGTTTGACGAGCGCGCTGTCGCCTACAACGGCCTTAACAATCCCGCCGCCTTTCCCGCGCTGGCCGCTGCGTCCAGCTTCCCTTACGTGCCTCTTCTGCCGCACGGCGAGGAACATGCGAAGAACCCCGCGTGGCTGAACGACGTCACGCTCTACCACAACCGCGGCAACAGCACTTTTCAGGGCGAGAATGCCGTGCTCGGGGATTTCGTGGGGCTGGACGATCTCTTCAACGAACACCCGCGCGTGGTGCAGGGTTTCATTGATCTTTTCAGCCAATGGCTCGACTGGGGCGTGGACGGCTACCGCATCGACACGATGCGGCACGTCAACACCGCCTTCTGGCAGGCCTTTAATCCCGCCATCCGCGCCCAGGCTCGCGCCCGGGGCCGCCCGGATTTT
>JAYUBB010000075.1:0-2112 GCA_043741015.1 Opitutaceae bacterium | reverse complement strand
GACCGCTGATCTTCTTCGCATCGAAAACGTGCAACGGCTGGCCGAGCTCAAGCATCACATAATTGCCTGTGTCCACCAGATTGTTGATCGGGCGCAGGCCGACCGCCTTGAGCCGCGCCTGCATCCAGGACGGACTCGGGCCGACCTTCACACCGGCAATGGCAATGCCGACGTAAAGCGGGCAGTCTTCGGGTGACTCGACGCAAATCTCACTGAGAATGTCGGGGCGCAGGCCATGGAGTTCGCCGCGGAACTTCACCGCGGGGTAGACGACTTCCTGCTTGAACCAGGCGGCCAGTTCGCGGGCGATGCCGATGTGGCTGAGCGCATCGGGGCGGTTGGGCGTGATCTCGAGGTCGAAGACGGTGTCGCCACCCGGGATCGCCTCATTGATCGGCAGGCCGATGGCAAGCGAGCCATCGAGAATGAGCAGGCCGGCGTGTTCGCTGCCGAGGCCGAGCTCGTCGGGCGCGCACAGCATGCCATCGGATTGCTGGCCGCGGATCTTGGACTGCTTGATCTTGAAGTCACCGGGCAGCACGGCGCCAGGCAGGGCCACGGGCACACGGTTGCCGGCATCACAGTTGGGCGCGCCGCACACGATGGTGCGCACCCCGCCGTGAGCCGCGCCGACATCGACCGTGCAGACGGAAAGCTTGTCGGCGTTCGGATGCTTGTCGCGGGTCTTGATTTCGCCGACGACGACGTTGGCCAGTGGTGGCAGGCCGGTGTTGATCACGCCCTCGACCTCAAAGCCGAGGAAGGTGATGGCGCGCTGCAGCTCCTCGGTGGAGACGCCGTCGAGATTCACATACTGCTTGAGCCAGGAAAGGGAAATTTTCATCGGTCGTCTCAGGCAAACTGCGTCAGGAAGCGCACATCGTTCTGATAGAAATAGCGGATGTCATCGATGCCATAGACCAGCATGGCAAGGCGCTCGAGGCCCATGCCGAAGGCGTACCCGCTCCAGACGGTGGAATCATAGCCGACGCCCTCAAAGACCGCGGGATCGACCATGCCGCAGCCGCCGATCTCGATCCATTCCTTCTTCACCTTGGGCAGGTGCTTGGCGGAGAGATCCACCTCGAAGCTAGGCTCGGTGTAGCCGAAGTAGTGCGGACGGAAGCGCGTTTTCGTGTCCTTGCCGAGGAGCGAGGCGAAGATGTAGTCGAGCAGCGCCTTCAGGTCGCGCACGGTGACGTTCTTGTCCACATACAGGCACTCGAGCTGGTGGAAGTTGGCGCTATGCGTGGCATCAGAGGTGTCGCGGCGGTAAACCCGGCCGGGGGAGACGATGCGGATCGGCGGTGCGCCCTTGAGCATGGTGCGGATCTGAACCGACGAGGTATGGGTGCGCAGCAGATATTTCTCGCTCGGAACTTTCTTCGCGACGTTGGCGAAGCGGGCGTTTTCGGGAAAATAAAAAGTGTCCTGCTCGGCGCGAGCCGGGTGGTCGGCGGGCGTGTTGAGCGCGTCGAAGCAGTAATACTCGGTCTCGACCTCGGGGCCGTCGGCGACGCTGAAACCGGCCTTGCGCAAGATGCGGCACATCTCCTCGCGGACGAGGGTGAGCGGGTGCGTTGTGCCCGGGCCGGCCTCGGGGGACGGCAGCGTGGGGTCGATGGCGGGGCCGAGTTGCGCCGAAATTTCCGCATCGGCGATGCGCGCGAGGGTGGTGTCGAGCTGCTCCTGCAGCCGGGCCTTGGCCTCGTTGATGAGCTTGCCCATGGCCGGGCGCTGTTCCTTGGGCACGGCGCCCATTTGTTTCATCAGGGCGGTGAATTCGCCGTTCGGCCCGACATAGCGGGCCTTGGCGGCCTCGAACTCGGCGCGCGTCTTCAGGGCGGCCAGCTCGGGCGGCGCCTTGGCCAGGATCGCGTTGATGGTTGCTTGCATGAAATAAAAAGGACGGGCCCGCGGGAAGCCCGTCCTTCAGAGAAATGGTCTTTTTGACCGGAAGGCGAGCCTCCAAGCGGCCCGCGTTTTGAGTTGCCTGCTTACGCCTTGGCGGCGCTGGCCTTGGTTTTCAACGCGGCCTGGGCCTGCTTGAGGAGACCGGCAAAAGCCACGGCGTCGGCGATCGCGATCTCGGAGAGCTGGCGGCGGTCGAGC
>JAYUBB010000074.1:0-2122 GCA_043741015.1 Opitutaceae bacterium | reverse complement strand
GCTACCATCCAGCTCGGCTGCGACAAGCTCGGCGTCCCCCTCGACGACCACATCGCCAACCTCATCCGCTACCTCGCCCCGCTGCCCTGATCCCTGTTGCCGCGATTTCACGTCCCCTCCTGCGCGTTTGCGTGAGCCCCTCTTCCGCAATTCATTTTTCCGCTTTTGACCGACTGTCGTGCTTTGCGCTCGGTAGTGGCCATTCCTTCCGCCGATTTTAGGCTGGGTACATTCGATCATGCTCCCGCCCACCCTCGAAAAACAGCGCCAGCAGTTGTTCTCCCACACCGTGCAGCACCTGGGGCGGCAGTTGCGCTCGGCCGGTGATCCCGCCGCGATGTTCACGGCGCTCCGGTGGGGAATGCAGGAGCTGGACCGGACCTTCGCCGAGACACCCGCCCCCGTGAAAGCGACGGTCGCCTGCCGGGCCGGTTGTGCCCATTGCTGCAGTGTGCCCGTGGACGTGCAGGCGCATGAGGTCTTTTTCGCGGCCGAACACATCCAGGTTCATTTCCCGCCCGCCGACCTAGCCGGCGTGATCGAGCGCACCGCCGCCCAGCGCACGCGCCACACGGGTCTCGGCAGCGGCGAACGCGTCCACTTGCGGCAGCCGTGCGTGCTCCTGCGTGATGGCTGCTGTTCGATCTACGAAGGCCGCCCGGAGGCCTGCCGGGCGCATCACACGAACGACGCGGCGGTTTGCGCGGCTCATGCGTCCGATCCCTTGGTGGACCTCGCCAAGGTTTACATCCCGGCGCTGCGGTCGCGCATGTTCGCAGTGATGCTGGGGATGGACGAGGCGATGGAGGCCGCCGGGTTTGATGATCGCGCCTACGATTTTGGCTCGGCGTTGCATGAGGCGCTGACGAACAGCCTCTGCCAGGTACGGTGGCTGCGCCGGGAGCCGGCTTTTCCCGATTCGTGCCTCGCTGATCCGCTCATGGATGACGGTCCAGCGGTTGGATAGCTTCAGCGACGGCGGATCCCCTTCTGGGTCTTCGGTGGTTTCTGCAATCCGACCCTTGTTTCTTCGCCGTGGTTCAGGCATCCAGTTCTCCGTGAGCAACGCGACCCCCGACAACAGCCCAGAGCCGCCGCCTCATAAACGGCGTCCGCGCTACGCGGGCAAGAATCCCCGGCGCTTCGAGGAGAAATACAAGGAGCTCAATCCCGCGCGTTACGCCGCCGACATGGCCAAGGTGATCGCTTCCGGCAAGACCCCCGCCGGCACCCACCGGCCCATTCTGGTGGCCGAGATCCTCTCCGTCCTCGCCCTCCAGCCCGGCGAACTTGTCGTGGACTGCACCCTCGGTTTCGGCGGGCACTCCAGCGAAATGCTGCCCTTGCTCGCCCCGGGCGGACGACTCATCGGCCTCGATGTCGATCCGATCGAACACCCCAAGACGACCACCCGCCTCCGCGCCGCCGGCTGGGGCGAAGAGATTTTCACCGCGGTCCGTTCCAACTTTGCCGGCCTGCCCAAGGTGCTGGCGGAACTCGGACTGGCCGGCGCCGACGCCATCCTCGCCGACCTCGGCGTCTCCTCGATGCAACTCGACGACCCCGCGCGCGGCTTCACCTTCAAGACCGACAGCCCGCTCGACCTGCGCCTGAATCCGTCTCGCCCACCCGCCGCCGCCGACTGGCTCGCCCGCGTATCGGCCGACGACCTCGCCACCGCGCTCACCGACAACTCCGACGAACCCCACGCCGCGCTCCTCGCCCGCGAACTCACCGACCGCCGCAGCTCGACCCCGTTCACCCGCACGCTTCAGCTCGCCGCCGCGATCCGGAACATTCTCCGCGAGCATCAGCCCCGGCACGATCCGGAGACCGCTGATGACACCGTGCGCCGCGTGTTCCAGGCGGTCCGCATCGCGGTGAACGACGAGTTCGGCGCGCTCGACCTTTTCCTGCGCAACCTGTCCGCCTGCCTGAAACCCGGCGGCCGCGTCGCAATCCTCACTTTTCATTCGGGGGAAGACCGCCGTGTGAAACAGGGCTTCCGCGAAGGCGTCCGCACTGGCATATACTCCTCAACTAACGACGAGGTCATCCGGGCCGGGCCCGAGGAGCGCCGCGCCAATCCGCGCAGCACCTCCGCCAAGCTCCGCTGGGCCAT
>JAYUBB010000073.1:0-7219 GCA_043741015.1 Opitutaceae bacterium | reverse complement strand
CCACTTTTAAACTCAAATCCCGCGGTCACCGTTTGGTGAAGCGGGCCGTCGCCCTCCGATTGGTTCTTTTTCATCAATCCCAATCACTTCCCAAACGGTGGCACTTCTTCAACTGCATCGTTTGGGTTAATAGACTACTTAAGTCTTGTAGTGGAAACTGCCGCCAACTTGCCGTGCTTGCGCGCCAGCTTGCGCAGGGCCGCCAGCTCGAACAACCGGGCTTTTCTGAAACGTCGCTGGCGTTCGGCGTTGGTCTTGCGCTTCTCCTCCGCCGGCTTGACCGGGCGGCCGGCACGCAATCTCAGCGGCAGATCGACCGACGGGGTGAAGATGTTCCGCCGCTTGAACGCCAACGGCGCATGCACCAGCGCCAGTGTGCGTAACGCCGGGCCCTCGGCACCTTCATCGAAGCTTGGTTCGGTCGCGACCCGGTCCGGCGCAAAGGCCCACGCGGGCGCGGGCCGGCCGACCTTGCCCGCGAGGTGCTCGGCATAAGCCGCCAGCCACGCGTCCGCGACCCGGCCCTGCGGGAATTTTTCCGCCAGACGTGGCGGCTCATCGGCGATCGTTACCGCCGCCTGGAGGCGCGACGAAGCCCGCCGCAGTTCATGCAGCCAATCGCGGAGATTCAGGCCGAAATCCGCCAGTGACCCCGATTGCTCGGCGACCTCTTTTAACGATTTGGGGCGGGCGATCATGGCTTAGGTTTCCGGATGGCATCCTTGACAACCTCCCGGGCCGAATCCGAGAGGGCGTCATCCGGGAAGAATTTGTCGTGAATGGCCTCGGCTGCCTTCACCGAGTTGATCTCCATCTTTTGGACCAGAAACCGGATGTCACCGTAGTCACCGGCGTAGCCCGGCAGGGGCGGACGACAGGCGCGTAGCTTCATCGCCAGGAGATAGGCCGCCGTGGGCACAGACACGCGGAGACCCTCGCCAAAGTCAGTCCCGGTCAGCTGTCGTTTGGCCTCTTTCTCCGCCAGAAAGTGCTTCACGTCATCGTTCAGCCAGTCGTCCGGCAGGCCGAGTTCGCCGGCCACCCTGGCCGCCAAGGTCTTGGCGATTTCGCTTGGCCGAACCACCGCATCGACGTCCCTCGTCGCGTCGCGCGACCCATATACGAGCGTGAAAACCGCCCCGCCGTAGAGCGAGAGCTCCAAGGTCACTTTTTGCTCGCGCGCCAACGCCCCCAAGCGCCGCAAAGCCTGGGTGAGACGGATCCGACTGAGAGGTTCGTAAGGCACGATAAAACGTTACATAACGTTTTATCGAAATGCAAGCGGAAGGATTGACCCCCAAGCTTTACCGTAGACCATTGACTATATGACTATAGGTCTACTGACCACAGACTTGCAGGCCCCCGCCGTACTGTAGTCCTCTTGCCTCACCCTCCCTTGGGCTTCAGTTTCAATGTCCGGGTGAACTTGAGGCCCCAATTCACCCGCTGGAGAACCTTGTCCCGATAGTAGAAGTGCAGCAGCTGGCGCACCTCGAAAATGAACTTACCCTTTTTCATGACAACAAACGCCTCTACATCATAGTAGACGGTGTCGCTCGGAACCGGTTTCGAAACTTCGATCCGTAGGGCTGGCTTGAGCCCCTCGGCCCGGGCGCGCAACCGGGCCAGCAGGTCCGCCGCCGGCACCCCGGTGTACTTCCGCACGAGCGCCGGCCACTCCCGGACGATCGAGTCGCCTTGGGTTTCATATTCGACCTTCAGGGCCGGATCGTCGAGCAACTGGAGTAAACTCCTTTCGATCTCCTGCCGAAGTTCGGGGGATCCGAGCAGCTCGCGTTTCGCCGCCGTCTCCTCGTCCGCCAGAAGCCGGCCCAGATCAACGTCCGTTCCCTTTGTGCCCAGGAACTTGGCAAACACCCCGCCCTCTTCACCGCCCTCGCGATGGGTTACCCCCAAGGCTACTCAACCGAGCAGTAAAGCGGCACGAGCACGTTTTTGCAGCTCGGCGAAGCGCGCAGCGTTGGACGCGAGGCGCATGTCCTCGCCGTAGGTCGGGATGAGTTCCTTGAGGCGTTTTTGCGCGGCTTCGCCGGCGAAGAGGTGCGGGAAACTGGTCTTGATGACCTCGAGGTCGATGTTGACGCACACCGACGCACCGGGGGACGCGCCCAACAGGGCCGACATGCTGCGGTCGGCGCTGGTGAGAACTTCCGTGCCGAAGTGCACGATGCCGGCCTCGCCGTCGGTCTGCTTGATCGCCTGCACGCGGATGCCGCCGTCGACGAGCTTCCAGTCCTTGGCCTGCGCGTTGGGATAGAAGATATGCATCACCTTCATCCGGTCGGCCATGCTCTGCGTGCCCTGCTGGACGAGGTAGCGCACGAGCGGGAAGTTGGTGGCGGCGATCTTGAGCAGCGTGGAGATATTGTGGGGCTTCACCGAGCGCGGCAGGTCGGTCCAGCTGCCCGTGCGGTGCAGGAACCGCGTGGTCCACGCGGCAAAGGGCCCGAAGAGGAGCGTCTTCTTGCCGTCGAGGATGCGCTGGTCGAGATGCGGCACGGCCATCGTAGGAGCCTCGGGCAGGTTCTGCCCGTAGACCTTGGCCTGGTGCCGCGCCACGATCGCAGGGTCGTCGCACACGAGCCAGTGTCCGCCGATGGGAAAACCGCCGAGGCCCTTGGCCTCGGGCAGACCGGCCATCTGCAGGAGCGGCAGGCTGCCGCCGCCCGCGCCGACAAAGACAAACTTCGCGTGCACGGTGCGCTCCGCGCCAGTCTTCCGCTCGCGGGCGGTCACGTCCCAGCCCGCACCGGCCTTGCTCAGGCCGACGACCTTGTTGCCTGCGGCCACGCCACAGCCGTCCTGGTTGGCGAGCCAGCCGAGGAGCTTGCGCGAGACGACGCCGAAGTTCACGTCGGTGCCGCCGTCCATCTTGGTGGCGGCGATCGGCATGGCGGGGTCGCGGCCCTCGGTGAGCAGCGGCGCCCAGGCGCCGATCTTCGCCCGGTCGGTGCTGAACTCCATCGGGGCGAAGAAATGGTGCGCCGACATGCCGGCGTGGCGGGCGCGGAGGAATTCCACTTGCTCCGCCCCGTGTACGAAGCTGACGTGCTGGACCGGGTTGATGAACTCCTTGGGGTTGTCGATCATGCCGCTCTCGACGGCGTGCGCCCAGAACTGGAGTGACAGCTCGAACTCCTGGAAGATATCGATGACCTTCTGGACCTTCACCGTGCCGTCGGCCTCGCGGTTCGGCGTGTAGCTCAGCTCGCAGATGCCGGCGTGGCCGGTGCCGGCGTTGTTCCAGCCGTTCGAGCTCTCGTAGGCCAGCTCGTCCGCCGCCTCATACACCTGGATGCGAATCGCGGGGTCGAGCCGCCGGAGCAGCGCGCCGAGGTTGGCCGACATGACGCCGCTGCCGATTAACACTACGTCAGGGTTGTCGATGTGGGAGTTCATGAAGAGCGAGAAGCAATAAGCTTTAAGCGGTAAGCAGGACGGATTTCACACAAAGGAGCCAAGCAGCAAAGGGACCCTGAAGAGTTTCGGGCAAAAGCTGGCTGGTGTCTGCGCATCCTGTGCTTTTTCGCGGCTATGGATTCCGGGATTTGCTTGGGCTTAAAGCTTAACGCTTAGAGCTTACAGCTTTCTCATACCGCGCCACGTCCTTCAGCCAGTCGGCGCCGGCGGGCACACCGTCCTGCTCGCAGAGCCGGTCCCACACCGCACCCCAAGGGAGCGCGCGGGTGAGTTCCATCAGCGCGAGGCGCTCGTGGCCGCGGCCGGACACCTCGGCCGCCTTGAGGCGGGCCGACGGATCGAGCAGGCCGCACAGGATCGCCTGGCGCGTGGCGCGGGTACCGACCACGTAGGCCGCAATCCGGTTGATCGAGGCATCGAAGAAATCGAGCGCGACGAAGACGCGGGACCAGGCGTCACCGCGGGCGATCTCGAGGAAGAGGTTGCGCACGGCGTCGTCGAGGATGACGACGTGGTCGCTGTCCCAGCGGATGGGCCGGCTGGTATGGAGGAGCAGGCGCTCGTGGAACTGCAGGTGGGCCGAGACCTTGTCGGCGACCGACTCGGTCGGGTGGAAGTGGCCGAGATCGAGACAGAGCACGAGGTCGCGGGTCAGGGCGTAGTTGGAGTAGAACTCCTGCGAGCCGACGACGTATTCCTCCGAGCCGAGCCCGAAGAGTTTCCCCTCGACGGCGTCCACGCAGAGCTTCCGATTCACGGTCTGGTCGGCGAAGATCGCGTCGTAGGACGTGGCGAGGCGCTCGCGCGGGGCGAAGCGGTCGGCCGGGGCATCCTTGGCGCCGTCCGGCACCCAGTGGTTGTGCACGGTGGGCGAGCCGAGGGTCTTGGCGAAGCTCTCCGCGATGTGGCGGCAGGCCTTGCCGTGGCGGATCCAGAACCGGCGGACGGACGGGTCGGCGTGCGAGAGCGTGAAGCCCGAGTTGGCCAGCTCGTGCGCGAAATAGGTCGGGTTGAAGTCGAGGCCGACGCGGCGGGACTTGGCCCAGCTCAGCCAGCGGGCGAAATGCTCGGGGCGGAGATCGTCGCGATCCACGACCTTGGAGCCGGTCTCGGCATAGAAGGCGTGGAGGTTGAGGCGCTGCTTACCGGGGAGGAGCTTCAGGACCTGGTCGAGGTCGGCGCGCATCTCGTCGCCGTTGCGCGCGCGGCCGGGGTAGCCGCCGGTGGACATGATGCCGCCGTCGGCCACGTCTTCCTTGGGCGTCTCAAGGCCGCGCACGTCATCGGCCTGCCAGCAGTGGAGGGAGACCGGGACACGGAGCGTGGCGCGGATGGCGGCATCGGTGTCGACGCCGAGCTCGGCGTAGCGCGAGCGGGCGAGCTTGTAGGCAGCGGAGATTTGTTTGGAAGTCATGGAGAAATTTTTTTTAGCCACAAAAGTCACAGAACGCGCAGAAGGATTTAGCCACGAAAAACACGAGAAACACAAAAAAGAGGAGCTGATCCCACGGGTGGATTGGGTTCGGACCTTTTTGCGTTTATTGTGTTTATTGTGGCCATAATGCCTTGGAATGAACCCTCCCCACCCCAAGGGGCGAGATATCCCGGAAAGGGGCTTCGCCCCGATGTTAGCGGGCGGCATCCATCCCCGGGGCAAGCCCCGAGGGATTTTGCCGTCCGAATTAAAACGAGGTTAATCTCGGAGTTGATAAAACTGATGGTCTCACGCAAAGGACGCCAAGTTCGCAAAGGAAGAAATTGATTCAGGGGATTGGTCAGACTTTGCGACCTTGGCGTGTGGAGATGCATTTTAGCGGGGTTGATAAACGGTCTGTTTCAAATCAGCGGCGAGGCTCGCGCGGAACTCCGCCAGATTCTTAACGGCCTTGAGGGCGATGAGCTGGTTGGCGAGGTTGCCGACCGCCGTGCCCTCGAGTGAGAACGAGACCACGGGTAGGCCGGACGCATCGGCCGTGGCCTGGCAGAGCAGGCGGTTCTTCGAGCCACCACCGACCATGAGGATGCGCTTGAAGGTGCGGCCGGAGAGGTGTTCGAAGGTCTTGATGACGTCGGCGTGGCCGCGACCGAGCGAGTCGCAGATCAGGCGCACATAACCGGCGAGATCGCGCGGAGCCTTGAGGCCGCGTTTCTTCAGCTGGGCGTCAATGGCGGCCTTCATCGAGGGCGGGTTGGCAAACGTGACGTCCGTCACGTCGAGGTTTGAGGCAAGAGGCTTGAGGCGAGAGGCCTGCTGGATAAGCCTTTCCCACTCCCGGTCATTCTTGGGTCGGGTGGAGAAATCCTTGAGGGTCTGCTCGAGCAACCACAGGCCGATGACGTTGATCAGCGGACGATAGCCTCCCCTGCCCGTGCGGTCGTTGGCCACGCGGGCGGCGAGGGCGGCGGACCCGAGCTGCGGGGTGGCGCTTTCAAAACCCACCAGCGACCAGGTGCCGGAGCTCAGCAGAATGTCCGCTCCGTCAGCCGCCGCCGGCATGGCGTCGTAGGCGCAGGTGGTGTCGTGGCCCGGCACGGCGATGACCGAGGTTTGCTCGAGCCCGGCGAAATTGCGCACGTGGCCAAGCTTGGTGCCGGTGGCGACAGGAGTTGTCAGCCAGACCGGCGGCACGCGGAAGTAATCGAGCGCGACGCGCGACCAGTCGTTGCCATGCACATCGAGCAGCTGCGTCGTGCTGGCGATGGAGAGCCCGTTGGCCATGCGGCCCGACAGGAGATAGTTGAAGTAGTCCGGGAGGAAGAGGCAGCGCGCGGCGAGATCTGCGACCGAGGGGCACGACGCGATCGTCTCGGCGAGCTGGAGCGAGCTGTTGTAGAACACCGCCGGGATGCCGGTGGCCGCGTAGATGCGGTCGAGGGCAGCCCGGGTGTTCGACAGGTGCTGCAGGCCGGGCTGCGTGCGGGCGTCGCGATAGGCGTGCGGCGGGAAGACGATCCGACCCGCGTCGTTGACCAGCACGTAGTCAACGCCCCAAGTCTCCACGCCGACCGACGCGAGCGTCTGCCCGCGCGGGAGCGAGGCGGCGGCGGCGCGCAGGCCGGCCTGCACTTCCTGCCACAGGCCGGGAATGTTCCAGTAGTCGTGTCCGCCGGCAGAGCGCAGCGCATTGGGGAAGCGGTGGACTTCCTTGGTCGTCAGCCGGCCCTTCGCCCACGTGCCGACGATGACGCGACCGCTGGTCGCGCCGAGATCGATCGCTGCGCAGTGAATAGTTTTTGAAGCAGCCATTTTTAAAACGCAGAGGTCGCGAAGTGCGCGGAGGAATACAGAGGGGTTTGTTGATTTGGATTCAATTCTCTGCGAACTCCGCGCTCTCCGCGTTTAAACGTTTGGGGTATTACCGCAAGAACGCCTCATGCAGGCCGCCGTCGACCGTGATGACCTGGCCAGTAGTCTTGCTGAGGCGCTGGCTGACGAGGAGGAAATACGCCTCGGCCTGGTCGGCGGGCGTAATGGGCGCCTTGGTCAGGGTGCGGTCGGCGTAGAACTGGGCGAGTTTCTTCACGAGGGATTCAGTCGCCTCGTCATCCTGATAGGGAATATTGTATTTGGCGAGCGATCCGATGACGCGGTCGCGGGGGAACATCGCGGAGCCCTGCACGACGGTGGCGGGGGCGACGCCGTTGACGCGTACCAGCGGCGACAACTCGATGGCGAGCTCGCGGACGAGGTGGTTGCCGGCGGCCTTCGAGACGTCGTAGGCGACGGAACCCCTCTTCGCGACAGCGGCGTTGGCCGAGGTCGTGAGGACGAGCGAGC
>JAYUBB010000072.1:0-7226 GCA_043741015.1 Opitutaceae bacterium | reverse complement strand
GACGGGTTATAACGCTTGAAAGCGAGGGCGTTGGCGGAACGCGGGCCCTCGTAGGCGATTTTGCCAATCCGGGGGAAATGTGAGTTCTGTGGTTTCATCATTAACGGAAAGTCATGAGGTGATAGTCCTCTGAGGACGGTGTCTGGCTTACAGGTGGTCAGCTTGCGGTTTTGCGCGGTGGAGCGCTGGTGACGCCCTCAATGAAATTTGTTTCCACCAGGATTTTTCGGCGGGGCGAGGTCGGATGAAGAATGCGGCTGAGCAACCGACTGATGGCGGAGGCGCCAATATCGGCATGGGCGACAGACAGGGTTGTCACCTGACCAAGGCCGGGAGGCGGCTCAATGCCGTCAAATCCAGTAATGGAGCAGTCTTCCGGCACGCTCAGCCCGCGGACGCGGAGATCAGCGATCAGTTGATACGCCTGATGGTCGGCCGCGCAGACCCAGGCAGTGACCCCCGCCTCACGCGTCTGCTTGGCCACCGCGTCGGCAACGGCTTCATGGGTGAGGAGCGGAGGGTGCTCCTTGTGGATGTTGATCGTCCACGCCGGTGAGAATTCAAGGCTGTGCAGAAAGATGCCCTCGGCATAGGAGGCAAATCGACGGGAAGCCCAGCGGCCCCCTACGGGGTACTGCCACGTGACGAAGCCTACGCGGCGATGTCCGAGTTTCGACAGGCGACCGATCACGCCAATGATGTCCGAGTGATCCGTATCAATGGTATCGATGGGCAGGTGATCATATTCCGTCAGCACCGAGACAGTGGAGATTTTCGCAGATAGCTGCGCGACGACATCCGGCGCGAAAGGGTAGATGAGGATCAGGCCGCGCCAGTCACTCGCACGAATGTGGCGGAAAACGGGTTGGCGCAGATTGTCCGGGCTAAGCTCGGCCGGGTCCTGGCTGACCACGTCCACGGCGATGTGGTCAAGGGCGCCGCGATCACGGATGCCTTTGAGTACGGCAGGGAAAGTGGCCATGCCCAGGTTCACCGAGGGCATGCCGATCAGGACGCCCACCGTGAGTGGCTTGCTCTGCTTGCTGCGACGCACCACGCGCGTAGGGGCATTCTGGTAGCCGAGTTTTCCCGCCAGAGCCTGTACGCGCGCCCGAGTCTCGGGATGGATGGCCGGATGATTGGATAGACTCCGGGAGACGGTGGTTCTCGACAGGTTGAGCAGCCGGGCAAGTTGCTGTTGATTGGGAGAAGTCATGCAGGCGCGTGACAAAGGATGGCGGGACATCGCGATTAAATGCAATGCACAAAGCTGTGCACTTAAGTCGAGTTATGTGCGCATAAAATGTCGATGTGAAACGATAAAATATTATAACTATCTATTATTAAGCATATAAAGAATACAGAAAACGGTAAAAACATGGGTATACGAAATACACATGATGTGCACATCATAATTGACTAGGGGCATCGCGAAGCGCCATCGCAATAGCAGTCAACCACGACCCCACACCCCAAATACGACCCTCCCCAATGAAATCGATCAGTCCCAACATGCAGCGCACGCTTGTTGTCTCCCTGCTGAGCATCGCGCTAACCACCGCCCTTCCATCGGCGCTTCTTGCCCAGCAAACCGCCCAGGCGACGACGGCCGCCAAGGACAAAGAGGAAGAGACGCTTGTGCTCTCCCCGTTCATTGTCTCGACGGCTGACGACACAGGCTATCGGGCGACCAACTCAATCTCCGGCACCCGGCTAAACACGGCAATCAAGGATACGCCGATGCCGATCGAGGTGATCACCCGGAAGTTCCTGGATGACACGGGTGCGACTGACCTGCGCTCGGCGCTTAAATACAGTTCGGGCGTCATCCTGACCTCGCAGAACGATCTTTCGAGCCTCGGGGCCAATGCCTACCAGGGTCCTGGCGGGGTGAACAATCCCGAGGGGGCGACCGCCAATCCCAATGCGGTGCAGATCAAGCTCCGCGGCTTTGTCACCGACAATGTCTTGCGCGACGGCTTTATCCGCCAGAACTCGACTGACTCGGTCAACATCGACCGCGTGGAAGTCGTGCGCGGACCGGCCGCCCTGTTCTACGGTACCGGCAATTTCGGTGGCGTGGTGAACTATCTGGTCAAACGCCCCTCCGAGCGCGCTTCCTCCGCCTACGATGTCACCTACGGCACGAACAGTCTCATGCGCGGCCAGTTTGACGTGACCGGGCCGCTGAAGGACGACAAATCCCTCGCTTACCGCGTTACAGGTTCGGGGCAGACCACCGAGGACCAAACCGACTATTTCAAGGAGCACCACTACTTCATCTCCCCCTCCATGGTGTGGAAAGTGACACCCAAGACCGAGATCTATGCGGATTTTGAATATGGCGAGCAGAACATGAATGGAACCGGCGCCCGGCAATTGCGCTCGGTGGCCGACGTCGGCATCAATAATGACCAGAACGAGCACGGCGGTCTTTATACTCCTCCTGGGGCTGATCCGCGTTCCTACCGTCTGACCGGTCCGGATACCTACCAGAACTCCCAGGCCAGCAACGCCGAGCTCAAGCTCACCCAGGAAATCACCAAGAACGTCTACTTTCTTCTCGGCTACAACTACTCGACCTATAACGCGCAGGGCCGTGATGTGTCGGCGCAGTTGTTCACCAACGTCGGCCCGGTTGCACTCCGCCAAACCATCAATCTGTTCCCGCTCGACCCGGCCCGCAGTGACGGCAGCCTGAACATCCAGAAGGGGTCGGTCCCGGGCTCGATCGTCCAATATACGTGGGGTCGCGGCGACGCCGACAACACCCGCAAGCAGGTTCGCGCGGAGGTAACGGCCAGGCACGAATTCTTCGCGAATGCCAGCAAGTGGTTGCACCAGGAAAGCTCGATTCTCGCTGGTTACTCCGAGATCAATCATGTGCTGGAGCGCACCACCTGGGTCACCGCACCCGGTGGCTACAATTACAAAGCGCCGAACGACCTCAGCCCGCTGGTCTATGGCAAACAGGGCGATGGCACGCCGGATCGAGGCATGTTCCTCAACAACATGAGCCGTTCCGAGGCGTGGAACAAGGCCATGTATGCGAGTTATCAGGGCAAGTTCCTGAACAACCGGCTCCTCCTGCTCTTCGGGGCCCGACGCGACACCAACGACGCCAGCAACGATAACGCTGGTATCTCGGCACCCGGGGCCACTCCCTCCAAGTCCGCCGCCCGGGGCGACACCCAGCGGAAAAAGACCTACCAGAAGGGCCTGAGCTTCCAAGTTACCAAGGAGCTGTCCCTCTACGCGCTCCAGTCCGAGGGTCTCCAGCCCAACTTCTCCGGTCAACTGCTGCCGGACAGCGGTGCGCCCGCTGGAGCCAGCCTGGCGAAGAGCAAGGAATTCGGCCTGAAGTTTGATTTCCTGGACGGACGCGTCTCCGGCACCATCAGCCGGTTTACGATCACTAAAACCGGTTACGTCGGCGCCCCTTGGTATTCCACCGTGACGCTGGGCGCCCCGAAATTCAATCCGAACAAGGACGTGGTTTTCCGGCTCAGCAACTTCACGCCTTCATCTGCCCCCGGTGGCAGCAATGGTGGTGGCTCGTGGAAAACGACGGGCCTGCCGACCCTGGACCAGCCGGCGGTGGTCGCCGCTTGGAACAAGGCGGTTACTTCCGGCGCGGCCTTCATGGATGGCGCCGGGGTGTGGCACCTTAATGCCACCAAGGCAGATGGGGCGGCATACATGGACACCGCCTTTGCCACGATCGATGGTGACAACGGCGCCAACTGGCCGGGCTGGTTGTTTGACGGCGCGGATGGTTCCGACCCCCTCGTCAACATCGCCACGATGGACACCATGGCCTTTCACGGCAACGGCTCCAATAACGCGACCCTGCTGCTGACCGATGAGTCGAAGGGCTACGACGCCCAGGTGCTCGTCAAAGCCACCAAAAACCTGGAGCTCGTGCTGGGCGGGGCGGTCACCGAAGTTCAGCGGCTGAACTTCGGCCAGTGGATGGCCTATCCCTATTTGCAGGATCGCTGGGCAGTCTGGAATTTCAACAACGGCTCCTGGGGCACGCTCGGGCTGCCGCGCAGCGAAGTCTATGGCACCCCGGGCACCGCCACGGCAGGACCCAAGACGGAAACGCGTACTGGTGCAGGCCAGGCCGCCGGTGACGATACCCCGAAGTACCGCTTCGATCTCTGGGCCAACTATCGGTTCGAAGGTGAGCTCAAGGGCTTGTCGGTCGGCTTTGGCGGCTACTACGAGTCCAAACGCCAGTATATGTCCGGTGTAACCCATGGTTCCGGCCAATTGATCATCGATGGCAATGGCAAGCTGCTCGTACTCTACACCCCGACCCGCTACAACCTTGATGCGATGGCCCGGTATGATTGGAAGAGCAGCCGCGGGCACAATCAGTACGTCCAGCTCAATGTGAACAACCTGCTGAATGATCGCGACCTTTACGGCTTGATCTACTCCGCGCCGCTTAGCGCCAAGCTTACATACGGAATGCGGTTCTGAGCCAGTCCGCATCCCCCATGTGAGAATCCTCAAGTGCGCACCGTTCACCACGGTGCGCACTTTCTTACTGTTATTCCAGTGAAACGCTCATGACCCAGGTTCAGAACCCCATTCTTCCCGGCTTCCATCCCGATCCATCCATCGTCCGGGTGGGGGAGGATTATTACCTCGCGACTTCCACCTTTGAATGGTGGCCCGGTGTGCGGATCCATCACTCCCGGGATCTGGCGAACTGGTGCCTGGTGGACCACGCCCTGACCCGTGACACCCAGCTCAATTTGCGCGGCGTGCAGGATTCCGGGGGCATCTGGGCCCCGGCGCTGACTCACGCGGACGGATTGTTCTGGCTCACCTATTCCGATGTGCGTGCGTTCAACGGGTTCGCCAAGGATGCCCGCAACTACCTCGTGACGGCCCCCTCGATCAATGGCCCGTGGAGTGATCCCCTGCCGCTGAACAGCAGTGGTTTTGATCCCTCGCTCTTCCATGACGAAGATGGGCGCAAATGGCTCCTGAACCAGCGCTGGGATTTCCGGCCCGATAAGAATCAATTCGCAGGCATTGTCCTGCAGGAATATTGTCCCAGACATAAAATGCTCCTGGGCGATCCGACCTTGATCTTCAATGGCACGGAGCGGGGTGTGACCGAGGGGCCGCACCTCTACCGGCGCGACGGATTCTATTACCTCGTCCTCGCGGAAGGCGGCACGGGCGATGCGCATGCCGTCACCATGGCCCGGGCGCGAAACCTCACCGGGCCCTACGAGGCATGTCCGCACAATCCTATCATCTCCTCGGCGCGTAATCCGGAAGCGGCTTTGCAAAAAGCCGGTCATGGTTCCTTCGTTGAGGCGCCGGACGGTCGATGGTATCTGGCCCATCTTTGCAGCCGACCAGTGGGCTCGCACCGGCGATGCATTTTAGGACGAGAGACGGCGTTGCAGGCGGTCGATTGGCCGGCTGGCGGCTGGCCGCGTCTCAAGGGTGGCGGCCAAGTGCCGGCACCGTCGGTTGATGTGCCGGACGCGAAAGCGCATCCCTATCTTCCGGAATTCACCGACGATTTTGCCACGACCATCTTGGATCCGCATTGGAGTGCACTGCGTGAACGGCCGGTCGAACCATGGTTAAGCTTGGGCGAGCGTCCCGGGTTCCTTCGCCTGCGTGGCCGTTACTCGCTGCTCTCCACGTTCGACCAGAGCCTGATCGGCTTCCGGTTGCTGCACCACCAGTGCCGCGTGTCCACCCGGTTGGAGTTTCAACCCCGGGGTTTCCAGCAATCGGCCGGGCTGGTGTTCTACTACAACACCCGGCAGTTTCATTACCTCATGATCATCGGACGCGACGAAGGGGGACGGGAACTTCGATTGCTCAACGGTGACTGCGGCGCCTATGTCAACCTGCTGGGTCCGGGCGTTCCGCTGCCGGCTGAAGGCCCGGTCGTGTTGTCCGCAGAACTGGATGGAGAGACTTTGCGATTCTTCTATTCCATGCTTGGCGCCGCCCGCCAGCCGGTGGGGCCAGCCCTGGATGCCACGCTGCTTTCCGATGACCGGGTGATCGAAGGCGGTTCGTGGGGGTTCACCGGCGCATTCGTCGGCTTGTGCGCCCAGGACAGTGCTGATTCGGGCATCCCCGCCGACTTCGATAACTTCTCCTACCGCGCCGGCGGCACTCCCGCTCGCGCCGACAGCGCCGTTGGCGCCACCGCGGCCACTCCCGCCGGTTTGCCACTCGGTGTCACCTGAGCCAGACCAGAAAATGAAAACCAGTCGGTCGATTTTCCCTTCTGCCCTCATGGGCCCGCTTCTGCTGTTCAGCCTGTCCCGGGCCTTGCTGGCTGCTGCGGGTGACGGCTATGTGCCACGGGTGGAATTTGGGGCGCGCCTTGAGCCGGGCAACCGGATCATCCACGGCGCCGGCCAGGATCCGCAGGGCTTTGCCGACTACCGGCGGAGCTTCGGCGCTCAGCACCAGCCGCTCATCTACATGACCTACATCGGCCTGACCCATCCGGTGGAAAGCGTGGTGGAGTGGGGGAATCGCGTCCGTGCCGAGCTCACGGCAATGGGGCCTCTCCGGGCGGTGCCGCAGATTGGCCTCAATCTCACGGTCGGCAACGACAACGGCACCGGCTACGATGGGGCGGTGGCGCAGGGGAAGTATGATCTCCAGATCGCCGCCTTTGCGGACGCCATCGCTTCCTTCCAACGGCCGGTGTTCATCCGCATCGGCTACGAGTTTGAGGGGAGCTGGAACAACTACAGCCCGATCACCTTTCCGAGTGCGTGGATCCACATCACGAAGCAGCTCCGTGCCCGCGGCCTGCCCTTTGCCACCGTGTGGTGCGCGGCCGGCGCTTCGTCGGGCTGGCCGCCGATGTCGCGGCTCATGGAATTTTATCCCGGAGATGCATGGGTGGACTGGTGGGGCGTCGACCTGTTTTCCGAGGATGAATTCACGAAACCCCAACTGGCCGAGTTTCTCGATGCGTCGCGCGCGCATCGCAAGCCGGTCATGATCGGGGAAATGACGCCACGTTACGTCGGCGTGCTGGAGGGCGCGAAAAGCTGGGACCGCTGGTTCGGCCCGATGATCGAACTGCTGAAGCGCCGTCCGGAGATCAAGGCAACCGCTTACATCAACTGGGAATGGAAGGAGTGGTCCGACCGTCTGGGCTTTACCTGGCATGATTGGGGCGATGCGCGCCTCGAGCGCAACAATCTGGTGCGGGACCG
>JAYUBB010000071.1:0-2176 GCA_043741015.1 Opitutaceae bacterium | reverse complement strand
TCACGACTTTAACGCCCGAGCAGACGGGCATTACCATGATAAACAGCTACGACGATCCGGCGATGTGGGGCGCGCGCTATCGCGAATTTTCCCTCGGGGCGATTGGCACGGGCATTGCGATCGGGGACTATGATGGCGACGGCCGGCCCGACATTTTCATCGTCAACAAAACCGGCCCCAATCACCTCTACCGCAATCTGGGCGGGTTTCGTTTCGAAGACGTGACCGAGAAGGCCGGGGTGGCCGGTCCGACGGGGGCATGGAAGCAGGGCGTCGCCTTTGCCGACGTGAACAACGACGGGCGGCTGGACCTTTACGTCTGCCGGTTTGGGGCGCCAAATCTCCTCTACATCAACCAGGGCAACGGGGTCTTCACCGAGGAAGCCGCCGCTCGCGGCCTCGCGTTGAACGATGCAAGCAACATGGCCGCGTTCTGCGACTACGACCGCGATGGCTGGCTCGACGTCTACGTCCAGACCAACGTCCTCGACACGGAACGCCATCCCAACGGCCAGCGCGATCATCTGTACCATAACAACCGGGACGGCACCTTCACCGACGTCACCGACCGGGCGGGGATCTTCGGCGAGACACAAGGCCACGCCGCCACGTGGTGGGACTACGACGAAGACGGCTGGCCCGATCTCTACGTCGACAACGATTTCAAGGATCCCGACCAGCTGTACCATAACAACCGCGACGGCACGTTCACCAACGTCCTCAGTTTCGCCGTGCCGCACACGCCGCACTCTTCGATGGGTGCGGATCTCGGCGACGTGAACAACGACGGGCACACCGACCTGCTGGTCGCTGACATGGCCACCACCACCCGGGAGAAGGATCACCGGGGCATGGCCAAGATCCGCGCCGGCCTCACCGAGGACGAGAAGCACCCCGAGACGGCGCCCCAATTCATGCGCAACGCCCTGCTGCTCGGCACCGGCACCGGGCGGACGCTCGAGGCCGCGTTTCTGGCCGGGATGGCCGCGACTGACTGGACGTGGACCGTGCGGCTGGAAGATCTTGATCTCGACGGGCGGCTCGACGCCTATTTCACCAACGGCATGGTGCGGGAGCTCCATGCCCAGGATATCATCCAGCGCATGATGGGCCGGGAGAGCATGGCCGAACGCCGCCGCATCATGCAGGCCACGCCCGTGCTCGCGGAACGGCACCTGGCCTACCGCAATCTCGGCGATCTGCGCTTCGAGGAGGTCGGCCACGCGTGGGGACTCGACCAGGTCGGGGTCGGCTTCGGTGCGGCCTTTGGCGATCTCGATGGGGACGGTGACCTCGATCTGGTTTATGCCAGCATGGACGCGCCGGTCACCGTCTGCCGCAACGATGTCGCCACCGGCCATGCGGTCGTCATCGAACTGCGGGGCACCCTCTCCAACAAGTTTGGCGTCGGCGCGGTGGTGCGGATCGAGACCGACCAAGGCCGGCAGATGCGCACCCTCACCCTCGCGCGCGGTTACCTCTCCACGAGCGAGCCCATGCTGCATTTCGGGCTCGGGGCGGACACAACCATCAAGCACCTGTCCGTGGAGTGGCCGGGTGGCGCCAAGCAGACCTTCGAGAATCTCGCGGCCGATCAGCGCTATGTGATCACCGAGCCCGCCACGGCCACAGCCATCGTCACGCCCCGTCCGTCCCCGACACAATTCACCGAGATCAGCGGCCGTCTGCAGCTGGGCGGGCCGAGTCGCGAGCGACTTTTCAATGAGTGGACGCGCGAGCCTCTGCTGCCGTTCCGCCTCAACCGGCCGGGCCCCTCGGCCGCCGTCGCCGATTTTGACCGCGACGGACAGGACGACTTTGCAGTCGGGGGCGGCACCGGTGAGTCCGGCCGGCTGCTGTCGAATCTCGGCGAGGGCCAGTTTCTCGCCTACGGCGCCAACCTTTTTCCCGAAAACAGCGTGCCGGATGGTCCAATGCTCATTCTCGACGCTGATGCCGATGGCGATTTCGATCTGCTCACGACCAAGGCGGGCACGGCCGCGCCAGCCGACGCCCCGGCCTATCAGCTGCGGCTGCTGCTCAACAACGGGCGCGGCCGTTTCTCACCCGCGCCGCCGGGATTCATGCCGGCCTTGTCGATGAGTGTCGGCGCGGCGGTTGCCGCCGATTTTGAGCACAGCGGCCGTCCCGGGATTTTTCTCGGCGGGCGCTCCGT
>JAYUBB010000070.1:0-2179 GCA_043741015.1 Opitutaceae bacterium | reverse complement strand
ACTGACGATCACCGGGGCGGTACTTAACCTGCTCCTGTATTTCACCGGCTTCCAGACCGAGAAACTCGCCACCGGCCAGTATCTTCAATGGCTGGGTTTCGTCATCATGATTGTCGTCCTCTGTCTCGGCATCAAGGCCGTGCGCGAGGAGTCGCCCGGCAAGTATATGAGCTACGGCAAGGGCGTCGGCACCGGTGTGCTCATCTCCCTCTACTCCGGTCTGATGAGCGCCGTCTATACTTTCATTCATTTCAAATTCGTGAACACGGAGTTCGTGGACTTTCAAATGGAAATCGTCCGCGCCAAATGGCAACAAGCCGGCATGGGCGCAGACCAGATGGAAAAAGCCGAGGGCTTTACCCGCATGTTTATGGGCCCGGTCAGCATGGCCATCATGACCCCGATCATGGCCGTTTTCTTCGGTCTGATCTTCTCACTTATTCTAGCCGCCATATTGAAGCGCCCGGCGCCCCCGGAAACACCCGCCTCCTGAAAACAAATCGGGGCCGCGTTGAGCCGCGACCCCGATTGCATTGCACACACACCGGCGCGGCTTGACCGCGCCGCGATTGTTTAGAGCGAGCGCATCCCGGGCTCGCGTGCCAGTGGCAGCACTTGCCTGGTCTTGGTCGCAGGCTGCATGACCTTCGTCTCGACCTCCAATTCGTCATTATCGTCGCCCAAGTCGGCGCTGCCGATCGCTTCAAGCCGGGCCAGAACCTCGGGGGGCAGCTTCGCGTGGTCCTCTGGGGTGTTGATCGGCCCCTGGAACGTGATTTTGCCTTGCTTGTCCTTCAGGGTCAGCTCGCGCTTGCCTTCGCTGGCGTTGACCTCGACAGAACCCTCGTCGTCAGA
This sequence comes from Opitutaceae bacterium, assembly GCA_043741015.1. Taxonomy (GTDB): domain Bacteria; phylum Verrucomicrobiota; class Verrucomicrobiia; order Opitutales; family Opitutaceae; genus Lacunisphaera. Next base: position 1,324 of record JAYUBB010000070.1, on the reverse strand, counting down.
GAAAGCAAAATTTCCGGACGGCAGATCAAGGATGGTCGAGCCCTTGCCGCCGTGGCGCTTGACGACGTGCACGCGGGGCTTGGCGAACCAATGCATCCGGTCGCCCCCGATCATCCGCATGACATCGCCCGCCTCGGGACTCTCCATGCCCGGAAATCCCGGCATCCCGTGCTGAAACATCATGTCGCCGCCGGGGCCGCCCTGACCGAACATCTGTATGAAAGGCTGGCCTTCACCCATGGCCAGCTTCGGCACCTCGCGTTCGCCGAGCTTGGCCTTGACCGTGCTTTCCTTGCCGCCGCGCACCAGCGTGAGTTTCACCTCGTCGCCGGCCTTGTGGTTGCGCACGAGCACGGTCAACTGCTGCATGTTGACCAGAATCTGGTCATCGATCTTCGTCAGGATGTCGTGCTGCTGGAGCAGGCTGGCCGCAGGGCTGCCGTCGGCCACACGCCGGACCACCACGCCTGTGCCGCGCGGGAGCGCAAGCTGGGCGGCCACGGTGGGATCGACGGGCATGGTTTCGATTCCGAGGTAGGCCACCTTCTCCATTTCGGCAGGACCACGATCCTGGTTGATCTCAACGTTGAAGTGCGGGTCGCCGACTTCGGTGCGGCGGCGGATGACAATCTCCTTCTTGGGCTCGGCCTCGGCCAGAGCCGAGGTCACGAGCATGAGCGCGGGAATAATACTGCTGATGATTTTGTTTTTCATGGGGAATTTTTCCTCAGTCGAGACTGGCCCGGACCACCCGCACCTCATCGCGCGGCACGCTCCAGCGGAGCGAAGCGTTGGTGGCGGGATTTTTCCAAGTGTAAGTATCGACGTAACGGTAACGGACCTGCCGGCCCTCGGTCCGGTCAGGCAAATAGGCCGTGCCGTCCTCCTTCAAGTCGTAGAGCACCGAAGAGGCCCGGACCGGCTGGTAGCGATTGACCGGAGTGACCGGAGTCTTGGACGCAACAGTCTGAGTGGCGGCAAGGATGGAAGCGGAAGACTTTGCGGGCCGGCGATTGGATTGCAGCACCGCAACCAGGGCGATGGCGGCGGCCACTCCGGCGAACGACCATGTCGCCCATTTCCACGAGCGCAGGCTGGTTGCTGTGCTGTAACGACGAGCGGGGGCGGCCACTGCCTCGGGACCGAACTCGCGCTCCATTGCCTGCATCAGGCCGGCCGAGGGGCGGCGCGGAGTCAGGCGCTTCAGTTCGTTTTCGAGTTCTTGCAGAGTGTCATCCATGGCAAAGTGGTTCCAGTTCCTTGCGGAGTGCGTTCAGTGCGTAGCGATAACGCGAGGCCGCGGTGTTGGGCGGGATGCCGAGGG
>JAYUBB010000069.1:0-7315 GCA_043741015.1 Opitutaceae bacterium | reverse complement strand
TCCAGTCCTGGCCCTGCCAGTCGATCAAGTGCGCGGGCGGCTCATCGGTCAGGCCTTCCCACCACACCCCGCCGTCGTCGGTCAGGGCGACATTGGTGAAGATGCTGTTCTTCGCCAGCGAGGCCATGGCGTTGGGGTTGGTCTTCACACTGGTGCCCGGGGCCACGCCGAAGAAGCCGGCCTCGGGGTTGATGGCGTGCAGGCGCCCGCCCGCCCCCGGCTTGAGCCACGCGATGTCGTCCCCGACCGTCCATACCTTCCAACCCTGCTTTTGAAAATGCGGGGGTGGGATCAGCATGGCGAAGTTGGTTTTGCCGCAGGCGCTGGGGAAGGCGGCGGCGACATAGGTTTTATCGCCGGCGGGATTTTCCACCCCGAGGATGAGCATGTGCTCGGCCATCCAGCCCTCGTCGCGCGCCATCGCGCTGGCGATGCGGAGCGCGAAGCACTTCTTGCCCAGCAGGGCGTTGCCCCCGTAGCCCGAGCCGTAGCTCCAGATCTCGCGCGACTCGGGGAAATGGACGATGTATTTCTCCTTGTTGCACGGCCACGCCACGTCCGGCTGTGCCGGCTTGAGCGGCGCGCCGACCGAATGCACGCAAGGGACGACGCGCTTGAAGTCGCGGTCGATCAGCTCGAACACCTTCCGGCCGATGCGGGCCATGATGCGCATGTTGACGACGACGTAGGGTGAGTCGGTCAATTGGACGCCAATCTGCGACATGGGTGAACCGACCGGGCCCATGCTGAACGGCAGCACGAACATCGTGCGGCCTTTCATGCAGCCGCTGAACAGCCCCTTGAGTGTTTTGCGCATTTCGAAGGGATTGACCCAGTTGTTGGTCGGGCCGGCGGAGTCCTTGGACAGCGAACAGATATAGGTGCGGTCCTCGACCCGCGCCACGTCGCCCGGATCGGATCGCGCGAGAAAGCAGCCCGGCCACTTCTTCTGGTTCAGCTTGATAAAGGTGCCGGCGGAGACCAATTCCGCGCAGAGGGCGTCGTATTCCTCCTGCGAGCCGTCCACCCAGTGGATGGCGTCGGGCTTGCAGAGGGCCGCCATTTTTTTCACCCACCGGATCAGGTGCAGGTTTTTGCTCAGGGGTTTTGCGGCAGTCTTCATGGCTTGATCCTAGGCCATGGAGAAACTGAGTAAACCGGAAAGGCTGGGCTTCCTTTGCGCATAAGCGACGGCGGATTGTCCCATTAGTTGTGGCTCGCCGGGCGGGCCGCCTCCGCTACACTGTGATCCATGAACAAGCTGTGCATCTTCGCCGGCACCACGATCGGCGGCTTTGTGTTCGGGTATGCGGGTGATGCCCTCGGGTTCAGCTTCCTGTGGTCGTTCATCCTCAGTGGCGTCGGCAGCGTGGTCGGCGTCTACGCCGGCTGGAAGATCGCCCAGCACTACAGGTAGGCGCGCCCGCCTCAGCGCATCGGCTCAATGTGCACGCTCACGTCGCTGATGGCATGGGCGACCGAGGAGATCAGGGCGTCCTTGACGGCGTGGGCAATATCGTGCCCCTCGCGCACGGTGAGGCTGCCCTCGACCCGCACATGGATGTCCACGAGGTGGCTCAGCCCGCTTTTCCGCACCCGGACCTTGTCGAGGGCCCGCACCCCCGGCACCTGCAAAGCGAGGGCCCGGATTTCGTTCTCCAACTTCACCGGGGCGGCCGTGTCCATCACGTCGCCCAGTGACTTGGTTATCATGCCAATGCCATTGAAGGAGATGATCACACACGCAAAGAGTGCGGCCCAGTCATCGGCCGTCTCCCAACCCTTGCCCCCGATCAGCGCGATTGAGATACCGACAAAGGCCGCGGCCGAGGTCATCGCGTCTGACCAATGGTGCAGCGCCTCGACGCCCAAGGCTGTGCTGCCCACCTCCTCGCCAATGGCGCTGACGCGGCGCGAGAACAAGGCCTTCGTCACGATCACCACCGCCAGCAACACCAGCGTCCACCAGGCCGGACCGCGATGGGGCGTGATTATCTCATGGATGGCGTGCCAGCCGATCCAGCCGGCCATGACAAAAATAATGAGCGCCACCGCCAGTGCGGCCAGCGGTTCGGCCTTGCCGTGGCCGTAGGGGTGATCGGCATCCGGGGGCTGGGCCGCGACCTGGAAGCCCGCCCACACCAGCAGGGACGACAGGATGTCGAGCAGTGATTCCGCCCCATCGGCGATCAGGGCGTAGGTGTGGCCAAAAATCCCTCCGGCAAACTTAACCGCCGCCAGCACCGCGTTAAGAGCGATCCCGCGCAGCACGATCCGCGCGCTTTCGCGCGCACGCTGAGCCATGCGGGCGTGGGCATCGTGACCGGACATGGCGTGAGGTTGGGCGACCCCAGGGTCCAGCTCAAGGCGGCATTGACCGGACCCACGTCCGGGTGTAGGTTCCCGGCAGCGCCACCCACTGATGCCTAATACCGCCGCACCTGTCGCCGCCGAGCCCGTGAAGCAGTTCTCCGTCTTCATCGAGAACCGCGTCGGCCGCCTGCACGATCTCGTGGCCCTGCTGGCCAAGCACAACATCCACATCATGGCCATCACGACGATCGATCAGACCGACACCGCCCTCGACCGGATAATCGTCGACGATCCGGACCGTGCCCGCGAACTGATGGCGGCGAACAATTTCTTTTTCACCGAGAGTGATGTGCTCGCCGTGGAATTCAGCGATGAGTCGAAGTTGCAGGCCGTGCTCAGTGCCCTGCTCACGGTCGAGGTGAACATCCACTACACTTACGCCTTTCTGGTGCGGCCGAAGGGCCGGTCCGCCCTCGCCCTCAGCGTGGAGGACAACGACCTCGCCGCCAGTGCGCTTAATACCAGCGGGTTCAAGGTCCTTTCCCAGCGCGACATCTCGCGCTGACGCCGATCAGCCCTTTGTTTCAATGCGGCGGTCACCCTTGAGCAGGTAAAGTCCCGTCAGGTAGCCGCCTTCGTAGAGCTGGCCGACCTGCAGCGTGCCCTCAAACGTGATGGGCACGTCCATCAGCGGTGGCACGCCCTTGCCCACCATCTTGACCACCACCCACTCGTTGACCTTGGGCATGACGCCGTAGCAGCACATCATCGGGTCCTTCACCAAGAGAAACTCCGTCACGAGCCCGCCGGCCATCTTCACCGGCAGCATGAAGCCGGTCACCGCCACCTTCTTGGCGTCAAACTCGCGGACGCGGGCGGGAATCTGCGCCTCCGCCGCCGCGGCCTTCGCCTGATCCTCCGGCGGCGTGAATTCAAACGAGGCGAGTTTGTCAAAACCCACTGTCAGCACGTCTTCAGCCGCCCCGCGCACTGTGCCTGTCAGCAGTAGCACGGCCACCAAGACAGTGGCGCGAAACAGCAGGGGCTCGGTGCGGCGGGACATGGGTTCAGGAAGACCAGCAAGTGGCTCCTGTCAATCGGCAGGTTTAGAAGTGTCAGTGCAGGCGTTCGACGATGATGACCAGCAATCCGCAAACTAGCAAAAGGGTGCCGAGCACCGGGGCTTCGCATTTCTCCAGCCAGCGGAAGCGCGCCTTCTCGACCCCGAGCAGGGTCAGCCAGGTGAACAGGAGCATCGCCGCCCACGTGCCGAGCGCGAGAATCAGGCTGAGCAATGTCACGCCGCCCCAGCCGAATTGCACCGCCGACAGATACACCGGCAGGAATCCCTCGCACGGCGAGAAAGTCAGCATGGCAAACAGACTGGCCACGGCCGCCCAATCGCTTGTGCGGGCCGGCGGCTCGGCCGGCTTTTCAGGGCCGTGATCGTGATCACCGTGGCTGCAGTGGCCCTCAATCAGGTGGCCGTGGCCGTGCGTCCAGCCGCGCCAGTGACGGAACAGGATCAGCAGTCCCATCGCGATCAGCGCACCGCCGGCCACCAGCGGGTAGATCTGGCCCCAGCGCTCGTCGATCTTGAAGCCGAACCACGCCAGCCCGACGCCGAGCGCGGTGGTCATGGCCACATGGCCGCCCGAGCACAGCGCGACCATCGCCAGCGCCCGGCCCCGCGACCAGCCCTGCGCCCGCGCCACCACCACGAACGGCAGCCAGTGAGTCGGGATCGCCGCGTGGATGAAGGCGACGGCCAGACCGGTGGCACCAAGGGTGATGAAGACAGTTAAATCCATGGATCAGGCGCTATTAACCGCCCCACCCTAGCAAAGTCGTCAAGCTATCCCTCACGACACGGGCGCGATCGTCTCGGCCACCGGCACGCGGTAAGCCTTCAACGCCGGGACCACCCCGCCGAGCATACATAGCCCGACAAACACCGCCGGGCCCCACCAGAAAACCGGATTCCACCGCAATGGGCCGAGCATGACCCCGGTCTGCGCCTGGATGATCCCGGCCACCGCCGCTGCCAGCGCGGCGAACACCGCAAAGCCCGCCGTCGCACCGAGCACGCCGATGACCGCCGCCTCGCCCACCACGGCACCGAACACCGTGCGCCGCCGCGCGCCGAGGGCGCGCAGAATGGCGATGTCGCGCTGCCGGGCGCTCATCGAGTTGTAGATGCTCACGAGCACCGAGCCTGACGCCACGACCGCGACCAGCCACGCGAGCAGCGTCAGGACCTTGTCCACCCAGCTGATCTTGTTGAAGAGGTCGGCCACGATCGCCCCGATGGGATAGGCGAAGGTCAGCTTGTTGCCCTGCTTGTTGATCATCAGGTCGAGCATCAGCCCGGCCGTCGGCGCGCGCAGTTGGATGAGGACCGCGCTCAGCTCGGTCGCCGCCAGCGGATTGTGCCCGCTCATCGTCTGCACCCCCTCGAGCGGAATCCAGATCACGCGATCCACCGGCGTGCCGGTGGGTTCAAGCACGCCGACGACCGTGTAGAGTTCGTCGTGCTGGGCCTTGGGGTCGAAGGCGAGCCCGTGATATGGTTTGAAGGTGGTGCCCACTTTCCAGCCCAGCTGCTTCGCGGCGTAGGCTCCAACGACCGCCTCCTCGGTGCCGAGCTTGAAATTCCGTCCGCCCGCCGCGAAAGCGTAGCGCTGGCCCGGAACGCGCTCGATCTCGGCGAACAGTTGTTCGACCGTGCCGACGATGCGCCAGCCATGAAAATTGTCGCCCAAGGCGATCGGGATGGCGGTCTTGATGGCCGGATGGTGCCGGATCATTTCATAGTCGGCGGCGGCGAGGTTGCCCGGCGAGGCCTCGAGGTGGAAGATGGCGTTGAGCACGAGTTGCAGCTTGGAGCCGCGCGCACCGAGCACGGCGTCGAATCCGGAGTTGGTCGCCGCGAACACGGCCTGCGACTGCGTCTTCACCACCCACACCGTCAGCAGCAGCCCGGCCGCGAGCGCGATGCTGCCGGCCGTCACGAGCGTGGAGAGCAGGTGCTGGCGGAGACTGCGGTAGATGAGGTTAAGGATCATTTTTGACGTCGCGGGGAAAATCCAAAAATGAACGACCCATCATCCCTATCGTCATTCTGAGCGCAGCGAAGAATCCAAGCGGCCAGCGTAACTCGCGCCCCGCCCTTGGATCCTTCGCTGCGCTCAGGATGACGGTGGGAAAAGTGGTGCTTGGCATCGGGTGTTTCATGAAGCTGCCCTGTTCAAAAGGGAAAAGTCCTGCACATTCTCGAACTGCGCCAGCACCCCTTCGTCGTGGCTCACGAGCAGGAGCGCGGCGCCGTTCTCGCGGCAGACTTCGCGGATGAGGGCGAGCGCCTCGCAGGCGTTGCGGGCGTCGAGATTGCCGGTCGGCTCGTCGGCGAGGACGAGCTTCGGCCGGTTGGCCAGCGCGCGGGCGACGGCGACGCGTTGCTGCTGGCCGGTCGAGAGCTGGCGCGGAAAATGCCCGAGCTTGTCGCCGAGCCCCACGCGCTTCAGCAGCGCCGCCGCGTGCGCCCGGTCCACCCCGCGGCCGAACGCCATGCCGAATTCCACATTCTCCAGGACGGTGTGTCCCTGGAGCAGGTTGAAAGTCTGGAAGATGTAGCCGATCGTCTCAGCCCGCAGGCGGTCGCGGGCCGCCTCGCCCAGCGTCGCGACCTCACGACCGTCGAGGGTGATCGATCCGCCGTCCGCGGCGAGGATGCCGGCAATGAGATGGAGAAAGGTCGTCTTGCCTGAGCCGCTCTCGCCGCGCAGGGCCACTTGCGACCCGGCCGCGAACGAAAACTCCGCTACGTCCAACACCCGGTGGGTGCCCCCGCCAGGCCGAGCGTAGGACTTCAACAAATCATGCACAGCAAGGAGCAACATGGGCGGACTAATTGGAATATACAGGCAGCCTGACCCGGCGTAATACGTCAATGGGTTACCAACCCTACCAAGGAATTTGAACTGGCCACCACGAAGCTCCATGGCACATTCGCGACCAATTAATTCTACCCCCATGCTAAAAACACACCCTTGGAAACAGGCGGTCGTTCTGGCCGCTGCATTGGCCGCGTCCGCCGCCCCCGCCTTCGCCGGCGAAGCTGATATCAAGATCCCCGACCTCACGCACGTCCACTTCGACGGGCTCGGCGGCGTCACCGGAATCACCCTGATGTATCTGGGCCTATTGATCTGCGCGATCGGCGCGGTCTTCGGCCTCGTGCAGTACAAGGAGACCAAGGCCCTGCAGGTGCACCAGTCGATGGCCTCCGTCTCCCACATGATCTGGGAAACCTGCAAGACCTACCTCTTCACGCAGGGCAAGTTCCTGGCCATCCTCTGGGTGCTCATCGGCGCCTGCATGGTCTACTACTTCGGGGTGCTCCAGCACAATACCCCGGTCAACGTCGTCGTCATCCTCCTCGCCTCGGTCCTCGGCATCCTCGGCTCCTACGGCGTGGCGTGGTTCGGCATCCGCATCAACACGGTCGCCAATTCGCGCACCGCCTTCTCCGCCCTCAAGGGCAACGCTCTGAACACGCTCTTCATCCCGCTTCGCTCCGGCATGAGCGTCGGCCTGCTGCTGGTCTGCGTCGAGCTGTTCTTCATGATCTGTATCCTCGTGTTCCTCCCGCGGGAACTCGTCGGCCCCTGCTTCATCGGCTTCGCCATCGGCGAATCCCTCGGCGCCTCGGTGCTCCGTATCTGCGGCGGCATCTTCACCAAGATCGCCGACATCGGCTCCGACCTGATGAAGATCGTCTTCAAGCTCCCGGAGGACGACCCGAAGAACCCGGGTGTCATCGCCGACTGAACCGGCGACAACGCCGGCGATTCCGTCGGGCCGACGGCCGACGGCTTCGAGACCTACGGCGTGACCGGCGTGGCGCTCATCGCCTTCCTCGCCCTCGCCCTCGCCGACAGCCAGGAACTCTGCGCGATGCTCATCGTCTGGCTCTTCACGATGCGCGCGCTGATGATCGTCA
>JAYUBB010000068.1:0-2195 GCA_043741015.1 Opitutaceae bacterium | reverse complement strand
CTGCTGCCGTAGTCCTTGTTGGTCGAGCCGTAGAGCACGCGGTCGCGGAAATGTCCTTGTCCGTCCCCCTCGAAGAAATGCACCTCCTCCGAGTCCTGCGACACCAGCGCCACGATGTCGGGATGGCCGTCACCATTAAGATCGACGACGGGAGCGTGAATCGTGCCGGGCAGATCCAGGAGGGAATGGCTCTCAAACTTCCAGTCGCCCTTGTTTTCCATCCAGCGGATCTCGCCCTCCAAGTAACCAAACTGCCCGACCACAAGATCCGGCCGGCCGTCGCCATTGAGATCCGCTGCGCTGACCCACGTCACCCGGGCGACGTGCTCCAGCAGGACCCGGTTGGTGAAGTGTCCCTTGCCATCGTTCACCAGCACGACCACGGCGCCACTTTTGACGTTGCTGGGCGTGATCACCCCCATCGATGACACCAGCACGTCGGGATAGCCGTCACCGTTCATATCGGCGATCTCCACATGCGCCGGACCCGCCACCGGGCCACCGATGTCCTGTTCGACAAAGACTCCGCGGCTCACCTGGCGGATCCAGACGACCTGATTGAGCCGTCCGTCGCAGGCGATGATATCCTTCAACCCGTCGCCATCGAGGTCGTAGATCGTAAGATCTGTAATCCAGGGCTGCCCTTCCGCCTGCCGTCCGATGGCGCGCGGCACAAATGAATTGATGTCGAGTGACAGTTTGCCGGCCGGTACCGGGCGACAGGCCGTCAGCCACACCAGGCCGGCGATCACAGCGAGCGCGCCAAGTCCGAGGAATGCCTTGGTTTTCATGGAGGGGATAAAGCGAAGGAGTTATTCAAAAATCGGTTGGTCATCCAGAGCGACGATCGCCCGGTTTAGCGTGGACAAGGCCCTGATGGATTTTTCGCTGGGTTCAGAATGACAGGTTTTCAAGATTTTGCACGCACGTCACTGGAAGAGTTCCGGCGTGATGGGACCGTTCAGCCGCGCCGCGAGTGCGGTGCGCAATGCGGTGTCGGCGGGGGCGACCAGCTTGAGCGCCTGTTCCCAATGCACTCGGGCGGCGGCATCGCCGTTTTGGTATAATACATCGCCCAGGCTGATCAGAATCGTGGGATTCTCGGGCTGGAGTCCGGCCATGCGGGTCAGGGCATCGGCGGCGAGACGAAATTGTTTCGTCTGCACCCATTCGCCGGCCAGTCCTGCGAGCGCCTCCATGCCGGCGGGAGACAGGCGGCCCGCTTTTTCGTAATAGGCAATCGCTTCCTCCGGCCGGGTCGCGGCCACGCGGGCGGCACCAGCCTGCAGGTAGGCCGAACTCAACAGGGCGGACAAACGTTCCCACGCCGCCGAACCCGCCGCCGTCAGGGGCAGGGCCTGTTCCAACGGCAGGATCGCAGCGTCGGCCTCATTCTTCTCCAGATAATACTGGCCCAACAGTCCACGGGAGGCGACGTCGGCCGGAAAGGCTTTCGCAATCCGGGTGAGGCAGACAACCGCCTCCGCCCGCTCGTTCTCCGCCCACAGGATTTTTGCCAGGTTCATGTTGGCCGTGTAGAGATAGGGTTCCTTTTTCAGCAGGGCGGTGAGCAGGGTGCGCGTCCGCGTGTTGTCGCCCTGCTGGACGGCCAGATCCGCCTGGATCATCAGTAACGCCACGGAATCGGGGTGCGACCGGAGCGCACTTTCCACCGCCTCCACCGCCTCAATGATGCGGTTCAGGCCGAGCAGACACGGGACCAGGAGTGGGACAATGCGCTCGGGGTCGCCGGATTTCTCCAGCGCCAGACGGTATTCAACAATCGCATCCGCCTCGCGGTGCGCGCGCGCGAGGGTCCAGCCTTTGAGCAGGTGCGGCAACCAGTTATGGGGATCAAGTTCCACCACCCGTTCCAGCAGAGGCCGGGCTTCCTCCATCTGCCCGCTGTAAACCAATTCCTCGAAACGGAGCGTCAGGCGCTGGATGTCGTAGCAAGCGGTGAGCAACTCGCCCAGCCAAGGATCGGGTGGCACCGGATCGCGTTTTTGCCGGCTCCATTCGGTCAGTGCCGCCGCCCGCTCGTTTTCGCCGTGCCGCGTCATCACCTGCGCGAGCAGGGCGGCAGCCGAGGTGATTGCGGGATGCACCGCCAGCACCCGTTCGAGTCGGGCGATGGCCGCAGCGTCATCATTGCGTTGCAAGGCCAGTCGCGCGAGACCGAGCAAGGCTTGGGG
>JAYUBB010000067.1:0-7434 GCA_043741015.1 Opitutaceae bacterium | reverse complement strand
ACCGGCCGCGCCGAGGGCACGTTGCAACAGGTCGAGGCTTTGCAGGAATTGCTGGAGAAGGTGAACCCCGACGAGGTGTCGGTCGTGATCACCGCCGCCCCGGTGGACCGCCGCCGGAGTTTTCCGAAATGGTGCGAGGCCAACGCGGACTTCACGCTCACGGGCGATGGCGACAACGTGGCCGAGACACTGGCCACGATGGCGCAGGCCGAGGCGCGTGAGTGCGGGGCGACCTTCGGCGAGGGCGCGATGGAAGTCTTGCTGACCAAGGTCGGGGCCAACACCCGCCTGCTCACCGAGGAGGTGCGCAAGCTGGCCACCTATGCGGGGGAGGGCGCCGTGATCGAGGAGAAGCAGGTCATCGAACTGACGCCGAACATGGCCGAAGGAGATTTCTTCGAATCCGCCGACCGGTTCTTCGCCGGCGATCTTCCGGGCACGCTGCACGCGTTGGAGAAACATTTTTTCGCCGGCGGCGACGCCCGGCCCGTGCTCTCGTCGCTCCAAAACCGCAACCGCATCCTGATTCAGGCCCGCGTGCTGATCGACGCCGGCGACCTGCGCGCGCCGGGTCCCTACGGTTTTGACAAGGCGGCGTGGGCCCGCGCGCAGGCAACCTACGCGAAGCACTTCGGCGGCGACGCGGAAAAGAGCGCCTACAACCTTTTCACGCAGAACCAGTGGTATGCCGGCAAGCTGGTCAGCACCGGCCGGTTGCCGTCGCTGCGCCGGTTGATAGACAACCAGCAGGAGTTCATCGCGGCCTTCGAGGAGATCATCCGCCTGCCCAACGACCAGGAGACCGTGCTGCGCGACATGACGGTGCGCTGCCTGACCTAGGATCGATTGTGGGAGCGACTTTACGTCGCGACAGAACCACAAACGAAAATAGTCGGGGCATAAAGCCCCTCCCACGCGGCCCGGCGGGAGACCATCCCTCCGGCTCACCCTGCGCGGTTTTCCATTGGCAAGCCGGGGGTGGAGGCTAACGCTCCATGCGTCGTGAAGCAGTCCAACGCCCCCGCCGAATCCATCCCCAACGTGCTCGCCGAGCGCTACGCCTCGGCCGCCATGCAGGAGATCTGGTCGGCGCACGGTCGCATCCTGCTCGAGCGCGATTTCTGGATCGCGGTGATGAAGGCCCAGCGCGACCTCGGCGTCGCCATTCCGGCCGAGGCGATCAAGGACTACGAGCGCGTGCGCGGCGATGTCAGCACCGACCGCATCAAGGAGCGCGAGCGCGTTACCCTCCACGACGTAAAGGCGCGCCTGGAAGAATTTTCCGATCTGGCCAAACGCCAGTTCATTCACCTCGGTCTCACCAGCCGCGATCTGACGGAAAACGTCGAGCAATTGCAGGTCGCCCGCGCGCTGCAACTGATGCGCTTCAAGGCCGCCGCCGCGCTCCACCTGCTCGCCCGCCGCGCCGCCGAGTATCGCGATGTGATGATCACCGGCCGCACGCACAATGTACCGGCGCAACCGACCACCCTTGGCAAGCGCTTCGCGATGTTCGGGCAGGAGTTGCTCCTTGCCCACGCCCGGCTCGACGACCTGATCGCGCGCTACCCGGTGCGCGGCGTCAAGGGAGCGGTCGGCACCCAGCTCGACCAGCTCACGTTGCTCGGGGGCGACACCGACAAGGTGGACCAGCTCGAGGGCCGCATCCTCAAGCACCTCGGGTTCAAGGCGTCGCTCAGCGCCGTCGGCCAGGTTTATCCGCGCAGCCTTGATTTCGATGTGGTCAGCGCATTGCACCAGACCGGCGCGGCGGCCGCCAGCTGCACCACGACGCTCCGGCTCATGGCCGGTGCGGGCCTGCTCACCGAGGGTTTCCAGGAAGGTCAGGTCGGTTCCTCCGCGATGCCGCACAAGGTCAACGCGCGGAACTGCGAACGGGTCTGCGGCTTCTCCACGATCCTCTCCGGCTATGTCACGATGACCGCCAACCTCGCCGGCCACCAGTGGAACGAGGGTGATGTATCGTGCTCGGTCGTGCGTCGCGTCGCGCTGCCCGATGCCTTCTACGCGATCGACGGCCTGTTCGAGACCTACCTCACCGTGCTGCGGCAACTGGAGGCGTTCCCCGCCGCGATCGCGGCCGAGAACGAACGCAACCTGCCGTTCCTCGCCACCACCACGATCCTGATGGAGGCGGTGAAAAACGGCGCCGGGCGCGAGACCGCCCACGCGGCGATCAAGGAGCACGCACTGGCGGCGGCCAAGGCGCTGCGCAACGGCGGTGATGCCGACCTGCTGTCCCGGCTGGCGGGCGACAAAAGGGTGGGCCTCGGCAAAAAGAAACTCACCAAGGTGCTGGCCCAGAGCGAACGCTTTGTCGGCGCCGCCCCGCACCAGGTCGATGCTTTCGTGGCCGCGGTCTTGCCGCTGGTGAAGAAGCACAAGGGCGCGGCCGACTACCGTCCGGGCAAGCTGCTCTGAGGCCGGGCGTTCCGGCGAAAATATTTTTCACGGCCAGCCGGAGACCCATCCGGTTTTCCGCGGACGGCGCGCAACCGGTGCGAGGGGTCCCGGATGAATCTTGGCCCGGCGGGAGATTTGATTTGCCAGTCCCGAGGGCGGGAGCTTTTTTGACCATTCCCGTTCATTTCTATCCCAGCTTTTAACACCACCACCACCATGGCAGAACTAGTAGGAAATTGTCTCATCGGCCAGAGCGGCGGCCCGACCGCCGTCATCAACGCCAGCGTCGCCGGCGTTGTCTCCGAAGCCCTTAACCATGCCTGCATCGAAGAGGTCTATGGCTCGCTCAACGGCGTGCTCGGCCTCCTGAACGAGGACTTTGTCGACCTGGCGTCCGAATCGCAGCAGGCCATCCGCGGCCTCCGCTACACCCCCGGGGCGGCGCTCGGCTCCTGCCGCTCGAAGCTGAAGAAACCCGCCGAATTCGAGCGCGTGCTCGAGGTCTTCAAGGCCCACAACATCCGCTACTATTTCCATGTCGGCGACGCCGACTCCCAGGAGAACGCCACCAAGCTCGCCGAGCTCGCCGCCGTCTCGGCCTATGAGCTCCGCATCATCGGCATCCCGAAGACGATCGAGAATGACATTTCCGCCACTGACCACTGCCCCGGCTACGGTAGCGCGATCAAATACATCGGCGCCACGGTCAAGGAGCTCGCGCTCGACGCCGAGGCCATCGGCCAGAGCGATCTCGTCACTCTGGTCGAGGTCATGGGCCGCAACACCGGCTGGCTCGCCGCCGGCTCCTCCCTCGCCAAACGCCGCGACCATCCGAACGATCCCCCGCACCTCGTCTATCTCCCCGAGGTTCCCTTCACCAACGAGAAGTTCCTCGATGACGTCCGCCGGGTGCTCAAGCGCGAGAAGCACTGCGTGGTCGTCGTGGGTGAAGGCCTCGTGGACAAGGACGGCAACTACGTCGCCGTTGAGACCAGCTCCAACGATGCGGCCGGCCACACCCAGCTCGGCGGCGTCGGCGAGCTCCTCAAGGATCTCGTCGAGCAGCAGCTCAGCGTGAAGGCCCGCGTCGCCCGCCTCGGCATCACCCAGCGCTGCGCCGCTCACCTTGCCTCCAAGACCGACGCCGACGAGGCGTTCCTCGCCGGTCAGGCGGCGGTGAAGGCCGCCGTCAACGGCGAGACCGCCAAGCTCGTCACGCTCGTGCGCGGCGACGGCGAATTATACACCTGCGAGACCGGCCTCTCCAACCTCAGTGATGTCGTCGGCAACCTCAAGAAGCTGCCGAAAGAGTGGATCAACGAGGACGGTGTCAGCCTGAACTTCCAGTTCTTCCGGTACGCCACCCCGCTCATCCAGGGCGAGGTCGCCGTGCCCTACGACAACGGCCTGCCCGCCTACGCGAAGCTCAACCGTGAGTCCGTCACCAAGAAGCTGCCCGGCTACGAGGGCTGAGCCAGCCGCCAGTTAATCTTTCAAGAGCCGGTCATCGCGACCGGCTTTTTTATTTACGCGATTCCTGTCATTCTGAGCGCAGCGAAGAATTCAGGGTGATATCCGCCGGCGGTCGTGTCACTGGATCCTTTGCTTCGCCCAGGATGACATTTCAGGAAAAAGCTCACTGTGCCGCCGGGGCGGACTTTTTCCACTGCGCGTAAAGCGGGGTGAGTTTGCCCGGCAGCGGGGTGAACCAGCCGTAGCCTTTGCGACGTTCAAACGACAATTCGGCCAGATCGTAGTGGATCATGCGGTCGCGTTCACCAAAGATGGGCTTGCCAGTGCCGAATTCGTAGAGCCGGGCCCAGAGGTCGGGCGCATCCACCTTGATTGCGAGGCCGGTGCCCGCCGGAGCGTTGCGATCCCAGACCACGCCGTGCAGCGCGTGATGGTCGAACCACGCCATCGCGCCGTGAACCGCGGCAACAATCTCCGCATCGGGCCGGGGCTGCGCCATCAAAAAGCGGACGAGGGCGATGCTCTCCCGGGAGCATTCGCCGGCGGGTTCAAAATTGCGGGCGGCGCACGGTTTGAGCGTCAGGGCGTCATGTTGCTGGCCCCAGATGGTGGGCCGGCCGTCGGGCCCCCGGAGCTGGCAGGCGAGCAGATTGCGCACTCCGGTCGCAAAGCGTTCGCGCGCCAGTGCGGCCGACTCCGCCGGCACGAAGGCGAACTCCGCCCCGCCGGCGCCGATTTCGCGCAGCAGCTCGAGGTTGCGCACCACGACGTCGTCATTGAAAGTGATGGCGTCGTGATACGAGCCGGCGAGCGGGTAGATCTGCGGGAAGCCTCCGTTGGGGTATTGCGAGTCGAAGAGGTAGGCGAGGCCACGCAGGAAGCTGGCGCACCAGGCTGTGGCGCGCGGGCCGGATGCCTCGGCGGCGTGGCTCACGCGCGCGAGGTAGCGGAGCTCGTTGATCGTGGAATCATTGTCGTAGGTGCCGCCGCTGAATTCATCGTGGAGGTTGTCCCCCGGCCGGAATTCGCGCGAGTAGTCCCCGCCTTTGGTCCAGGCACCGACCGGAGTCTGCCAGGTGACGACCCGGTCCGCAATGGCGCGGGCGTCCTCCGTGGCATACCAGGCCGCGGGGGCGTCCAGCCGGACCCCGGCGCTGTAAATGGCGGGGACCGGGGGACCGGCGAGCGGATGATCGGGGGCGTATTCCGTGAGATCACGCGGGGCGACCAGAACAGCCAGCCGCGCGGATTTTTCCCAATAGGCGCGCCACGCCGGCTGTTCCGTCGCGGGCAAGGCCGCGATGCGGTCGAGGGTGACGGGAAGAAAAGCATCGGCCGGCCAGGGGCGGGGAGCGTCCTTGGCCAGACCGGCGGCGGCCAGCACCGCGAAAGCGAACCAACGGAGGAGCGGGGCGTTCATCGGAATTCCGGAAAAATGGCCACCCTTGTCCCCGTCGTCAAACGGCAAGCCGGTTATGCCTGCGGAGCGGCCTTGGTCCGGTTGACTTACCGCTGTGGTGGCCGATGCTGTGGGGCACCCCAACCCCCCGATTACCCATGTCCTTTGCTCCCGGTTCCCCTAGCCAGTATCGTTTCCTGCTGGGCATCGGCCTTGCCGGCGCATTGTGCGCGGCGGCGCCCGGCGCCGGGTTTCTGCTCGTTGCCAACAAGGGCGACCAGAGTCTGTCGCTGGTGGACGCCGTCACGGAACAGCAGGTGGCGGCGGTGCCCGAGGCGGGCAAGACAGGACACGAGGTGGTCGCCTCCCCCGATGGTCGCCGCGCCTTCGTGCCGATCTACGGCGACTCCGGTGTGGGCAAGGCGGGCACGGATGGCTCCATGATCCGCGTCATCGACCTGGAGAAGCGCGCCGTGACCGGCACGATTGATTTCGGCCGCGGCGTGCGTCCCCACTGCGCGGTGTTCGGGCCGAAGAACGGGTTGCTCTATGTGACCACGGAACTGGACAACACCGTGAGCATCATCGATCCCGCTACGCTCAAGATTTTGGGCGCGGTGCCCACCGGCCAGGCGCAGTCTCACATGCTGGCGGTGTCGCATGACGGCCGCCGCGGCTACACGGCCAATGTCGGGCCCGGCACCGTCTCGGTGCTCGACCTGGAGAACCGCACGCTGCTCACGACAATTCCCGTCTCGGCCATGGTCCAGCGCATCGCGCTTTCCCTGGACGACCGCTGGGTGTTCACAGCCGACCAGATCGCGCTGCGCCTTGTCGTCATTGATACGGCGACCAACGCCATCCACGCCTCGATCCCGCTGCCGGGCACGGCCTATGGTACCGCGCCGACGCCGGACGGCCGCTGGCTTGTGGTGACCCTGCCCAGCGTCAACAAGGTCAGTCTCGTGGACCTGACGACGATGAAGGTCGTGCACACACTCGACGTGCCCAAGGCCCCGCAGGCCGCCCTCGTGCGGCCCGACGGCGCCGTGGCCTATGTGTCATGCGACGCCAGCCACCAGATTGCCGTCATCGATATCGCCAGTTGGAAAGTGACTAAGCTGATCGAGGTCGGTCCCGTGGCCGACGGCCTGGCCTGGGCGCCGGCACGGTAGGCCGGATGAGACCGGGTAGTTCTCCGGGGGCGCCGCAAAAATCATCGCCACGGCAAGTACCCGGCCGCAATTTCGCGCCATGTCCTCACCGACGACGCGCCTCCCTTGGATCGATCACCTGCGCACCCAGGTCATTTTGCTGGTGGTGAGCATGCACGCGTGCGTCACCTACAGTCACGTGGGCGACTGGTATGTGACGGCCGAGCAGGTCCCATCCCTGCCGGAGAAACTGGTCTTCGTCTTCTGGCAGGCGCACCTGCAGTCGTTCTTCATGGGTCTGCTCTTCCTGGTCTCGGGCTATTTTGCCCACGGGGTGCTCGAGCGGCGCGGCCCGGGACGCTTTCTGCGCGAACGAGGCCTGCGCCTCGGCCTGCCCGCGCTCTTCTATATGCTGGTGATCCATCCGTTCATTCTGCTCGGGCTGAATCCCTGGCATGCAAATTTTCCCCCGGCGCCCGCCTTTTATGCCCGTTACCTTGGGACCGGCCGGTTCATTGGTTCGAGCGGCCCCCTCTGGTTTGCCCTGGCCCTGCTCATCTTCTGCGCCGGGCTCGTCGTCTGGCGCCGGGTGTGGCCGGGAACTGCCCCGGCGGGCGGCACTGCGGTTCCCGGGACGGCGCGATTGTGGCTGTTCGGCCTGCTGCTCGGCGGCGCGACCTTTGCAATGCGTCTCGTCCAGCCGCTCGGCACCAATGTGCTTAATTTCCAGCTCGGCTATTTTCCCCAATACCTCGCCGCCTTTGCCGTGGGCGTGGCGGCGGCCCGCCGGGGCTGGCTGCTGCCGCTTGCCGCCTCGACGCCGGCGTGCCGCGCCGGCTGGGTGGCTCTCGTGGGCGGCCCCGTGTCGTTGCTGGTGCTGGTCGTGGCGCTCCTCAAGTTTCCCCAGGGCGGGGATCCGCAGAATGGCGGCTGGCACTGGCAGGCGCTGGCCCTGGCCTTCTGGGAGCAACTGACGGGCTTGGG
>JAYUBB010000066.1:0-2223 GCA_043741015.1 Opitutaceae bacterium | reverse complement strand
GCGCGATGGGCCGCAGATACTCGCGGTCGGCCGCGGCGATTTCCGCCAGCGCCGAACGCTCGGCCACCGCGCCCGCGACCGCCGCCTGCCAGTGGGCGTGCTCTTGCAGCACGATTGGCAGCTTGATCATCTGCTCGGCCTTCAGCTCGGCGGCCGTGGCGTTGAACAGCGTGTTGCTGCGCCTCTGCGGCGTAGCGGTGAACTCCACGATGCAGGCGGGATTGATCCGTTCCCGCATCTCCTCGCTCAGCTTCGACATGACGTTGTGCGCCTCGTCGATGATCACGGCCGGGCGGTGCAGATGCAGAAGGTTGGCGAAAGAGAATTTCACCGCGCCCGCCGCCGTCCGTTCCAGCCCTGGAAAGGCGTTGAGCACGGCCAGTGACAGGCCGGAAAAGTGCGGCTCCAGCTCTTCGTTATGGGCATAGACCCGACGCTTGGTCGTGTCGGTGATCCGCAAGGACTGGACGGTGCCGACGATCACGCAGGCGTTCCGGGCCAGGTCGTGCGGCCGTATCTGGGCGAAGTCGGGAATGTCGAACACCCGCACCCGCCCGCCGAACGCGTCGTCGAGCGCGGCGCGATAGGGATGTGCGGTATTGTTGAGCGCATCGGCGGTCTGCGCCCGGATCACGTCGGAGGTGACCAGCCACAGCACCAGCGGGTAGTCGCGCTCGAGGCCCGCATCGCGCACCGTCTTGACCGCGTGCGCCGCCAGCAGGGTCTTGCCGCCCCCCGTGGGCAGGCGAAGACAGGCATAGGGGACGTCGTTCAGGCCTTCCGGCGGCAGGTAGTCGCCGGCGTAGCGGCCCAGCCGCGCCTTGAGCTCGGGCTGAGCCGTGACCGTGGCGTAGGCCGCCGCCGGCCCGACCTCGCGGGCACCGGCCAGGAAATCCTCCAGGGCCTTGAGCGCCGCCAGCTGATAGGCCTTGAGCTGCATCAGCGCCGCGCCTTCACGTCGTAGGGGGTCTGCTTGAAGGTGATCGCCTCACGGGCGAGGGTTGCCGGCGTGAGCGCGCTGCGTTCGCCATAAACGGTGAGCTGTCCGTCGAAGTCAGGCGCAGCCCTGGCGATGGCCTCGCGGATCAAGGCCAGGATCGACCGGGTCAGGACATTGCCGCCGGCGGGGCGCCTGTCGCCAAGGACGCCGTTGTAGAGCAGGGCCACGGCGGTATCACCGTTGACGCCGAGCAGCGGGCCGGCAGAGGAGCCGTTTAGCGGAAGGCCAGTCTCGCTGAACCAGACGTGGGCAGCCAATACCGGGAACACGATGCCCTGCGAAAGGCGGCCGTCCTCGCCAAACACGGGGCACCCCAGCCGATAGAAACGGAAGCCACCGCCCCCAGTCCAACCAACAGCCTCGGAGACACCTGCTTGGTCGCCGTCCACCACCTTCCTCAGGCGCGGCTGGCAGTGAGTGACAGCATGGTCGCCCGCCTCGATTCCGATGTAGCGTCGGCCCATTTTTTGGGCGACAGCAGCGGTCGTGCCGGAGCCGAGAAAGGAATCTAAAACGAGGTCACCGGGTTGGCTCGAGATATGAACAATGCGCTGTAGCAAGCCCTCGGGCTTTGGCGTCTCGAAGGCAGCTTTTTCGCCAAAAATTGCTTCCATCTCGCTGCTGGCGTGCTGGTTGTACCCGACATCGTCCCAGATAGACGGCGTGGTCATGCCTTGCTTCGCCTCTGACATGAAAAGTTTCCGCATGGGCGTCTTTGCGGTGCCCTTTGCACCCCAGAAGAGGCGCCTATCGCCTTGGAGTCGCGCCATTTCGACCTTCGAATGCCGCCAGCAAGTACCCTGGCGCGGCCACACCTCCTCCCCCGTGTTTGGGTTAATCACCCCATAGAACAGACTTTGGACGAACCGGCCGCCCTTACCGTTTGCTGTAGTATCGATTTTCCGGAATGCCCCGCGTGGGTCTGGACCCCCAGGCTCGTCAAACACTTGGTACTGAGCGTTGGCCTTCTCAGTCCTCGCCATCAGATTGAAGCGTTCCTCCGCGAGAGTTCGAGTTTCTCGCGGATCCCTATACTTTCCCCAGACCAGAACGTGCTCGTGGATGCCCGCAATCGTCCTGTCGTTGGGCGGCCCATCTCGCTTCTTCCAGCTCACATCCAGAATGAAATTCGCCCGACCGAACACCTCGTCCATGATGACCTTGAGGTAATGGCCCTCATTGTCGTCGATGGAGACCCAGATGCTGCCGTCCTCGGAAAGCAG
>JAYUBB010000065.1:0-2223 GCA_043741015.1 Opitutaceae bacterium | reverse complement strand
CCAGACTTGGGAGAGCGAGGGCTTCCGCCCCGCCCGCGAATCGCGGTCCGAGCGTCCCCGTCGTGAGGAATCACACCGCGCCGAGCAACGCCCCGAGCTTGCCGAGCAAGCGCCGTTCGATCCGGCCTCCATCCCGGAGAAATTCCTCTACGTGCGCCCCGGCCATAACTATGTGCCGACCCCGACGAACTTCGGCGGCGCGCCCCGCGAACGCAGCCATGCGCCCCGCGAGGCATACGTTCCGGCCGCGACTGCCTCCGCTTCTGCTCCACTGAAATCGGGCGGCTTCCTCGGCTGGCTCAAGTCGCTCTTCAGCGGCTCGTCCCCGGCCCCGATCACCGCCGGCGCTCAGAACGGCGAAGCCCGGCGCGATGATGACGGATATCGTCGTCACCGTGGCGGACGCAACCGCAGCGGCCAGGGCGGCGGCGAAGGCGGCGGTCAGCGGCGCAATCGCGGTGGTCGCGGTCGCAGTGGTGGCGGCAGCTCGGGTGGCTATCGGGGCGAACGCTCCGGTGGCGACCAGGGCGGCTCCTCGGCCACTTAAACCTTGCTCCGCGCGTCCTGCGCGAATCGCATTCAAAGCGTCTGCCGCCCGGCAGACGCTTTTTTGTTGTCGCTGATTCCGGCTCTCAACCTTCAACTCTCAGCTCTCAACTTTTCCCGATGGCCGATCTCATCATTCACGGCGGCAAACCCCTCAGCGGCACCATCACACCGTCGGGTAACAAGAATTCCGTCCTGCCCATCCTCTGCGCGACGCTGCTGACCGACGCCAAGGTCACGCTCCGCAATGTCCCCAATATCACCGACGTCGAGAAGCTCGTGAACTTTTTCATCGAGCAGGGCTCGTGCATCGCCTGGGATCACACCGCCGGCACGATGGCCATCGACCACTCGGGCTTCGACGCGCGCCGGCTCAACGGCGAGCTGCCCGCCGGCATGCGTTCCTCCGTGCTGCTCTTCGCCCCGCTCCTGCAGCGGATGAAGAAAATCACGCTGCCGACCAACGCCAAGGGCTGCTCGCTTGGCATCCGCGAGCTCGACCCGCACCTGGAGATTCTGGAAAAGCTCGGGGCCAGGGTTTCCCATAACGGCGACCTCACCCTCTCGCTTAAAGGCCGGTTCAAGGGCAACCGCCACTGGCCCGACTACATGTCGGTCACCGCGACGGAGAATTTCGTCATGGCCGCCGTGCTTGCCGAGGGCGAGTCCGTCCTCCTCAACGCCGCCAGCGAACCGCATGTGCAGGACGTCTGCGCCGTGCTCGCCGCCATGGGCGCGAAGATTTCCGGATTCGGCACCAGCCAGCTCACGGTCACGGGCGTGAAGTCGCTCAAGGGCGGCACGTTCACCATCAACACCGACCACCACGAGATTGTGACCTTCCTCGCCCTCGGCGCCATCACCGGTGGCGAGGTGCGCGTGAAAAACTCCCTGCCGCACCACTTCGACCTCATCACCCGCTCCTTCGCCAAGCTCGGTGTAAAGATCGAGCACGAAGGCGACACCGCCATCGTGCGCCGGAAGCAGAAGCTGGTTGTCGAGGAGCCGTTCACCTCGAATTTGCTCCCCAAGATCGAGGCTGCGCCGTGGCCCTACTTTCCCGTGGACCTGTTGCCGTGCATGATCGCCCTCGCCGTCCGTTCGCAGGGCGCGGTCATGTTCTGGAACAAAGTCTACGAGGGCGGCTTCACCTGGATGTCCGAGCTGTCAAAATTCGGCGCGCACGTCGTCGTCAGCGACCCGCACCGCATCACGGTCTTTGGCGCCAAACCGCTGCGCCCCTCCACCGTCGAGGCCCCCTACATCATCCGCGCCGCCGTCGCCCTCTATATGGTCGCCGCCAGCATCCCGGGCAAATCCGTGGTCAAGAATGCCGACACCATCCGCCGCGCCCACCCCAACTTCGTCGAGAACCTCCGCAGCCTCGGTGCCGAAGTTGAATGGAAATAGACTCCGATTTGAACCACAGAGGCACGGAATGCCAAAGTCATCAGCCTCATTTCTCCTCTTTCACTAATCCATCTCCGTGTCTCCGTGCCTCTGCGGTTAATTAAAAACTGATTCATGCCTTCCCCTGACCAATCCCACAAGGGCACCGGCTTTCTCACGAGCACGTTATCCGCGCCCGTCTCGCCCGCCGAGGCCGCGCTCCGCCCGCTGTCGTTTTCGGATTTCGCCGGGCAACCCAAGACCGTCGAGCGGCTCAAGGTCATGGTC
>JAYUBB010000064.1:0-2239 GCA_043741015.1 Opitutaceae bacterium | reverse complement strand
CGTCGTCGCCTTCATCGTCCTCGTCGCTTTCCTTGGCGGCGCGATCGATCTGTTGCTGGACGGTATGGGCGTATTGCGGGGGGCCGTTTTTCTTCAGGAACTCGACGATTTCGTGAACTTCTTCATCGGCGACGAAGGCACCCTGGGCGCGCACGATCTTTGAGGTGCCGGGCGGGCTGAAGAGCATGTCACCGCGGCCGATGAGGGTTTCGGCGCCCTTGCCGTCGAGGATGGTGCGCGAGTCGACCTGCGAGGCGACCTGAAAGGCAATGCGGGAGGGCAGGTTGGCTTTGATGACACCCGTGATAACGTTCACCGAGGGGCGCTGGGTGGCGATGATGAGGTGGATGCCGGCGGCGCGGGCGAGCTGGGCGAGGCGGGCGATGGAGGTCTCGATCTCGGCGGGCGCAATCATCATGAGATCGGCGAGCTCGTCGATGATGGCGACGATGTAGGGCAGGCGTTCCGGCACCTCGATCTCCTCCGCGACGCCGGCGAGCTCGGCCTGCTGTTCGACGGGCGGGAACTCATGTTTGGGATCCTTCTTGCGATTGTTGAAGCCGGAGATGTTGCGGACATTGACCTTGGCGAAAATCTGGTAGCGCTGTTCCATCTCGCTGAGCAGCCACTTGAGCGCGCCGGGCACCTTCTTCGGCTCGGTGACCACCGGGATGAGCATATGCGGCAGGCTGTTGAAAATCTTCAGCTCAACGACCTTCGGGTCCACCATGATGAGCCGCACGTCCTTCGGGCTCTTCGAATAGAGAATCGAGGCGACGATGGAATTAATGCACACGGATTTGCCCGAGCCGGTGGCGCCGGCGATGAGCAGGTGGGGCATCTTGGCCAGGTCGGAGACGAGCGGTTTGCCGGAGACATCCTTGCCCAGAGCGATGGGCAGCTCGGCCTTGGCGCCAACCCAATCCTCGCTTTCAAGAATCTCGCGCATGCCGACGGGGGTGGACTTCTGGTTGGGCACCTCGACGCCGACCGCAGCCTTGCCGGGGATCGGGGCGAGGATGCGCACCGACTGGGCGCGCATGCCGAGGGCGATGTTCTTGTCGAGGCCGGAGATCTTTTCGACGCGCACACCGGCCGCGGGGACGACCTCGTAGCGTGTGATGACAGGACCAACGTGGATTTCGCCGAGGGTGACCTCGACGCCGAACTCGCTCAGGATGCGGAGGAGGTTCTCGGCGTTCTGGCGGTGCTCTTCCTCGCTGTTGACGGAGTCGGGCTTCACCTGCTCGCGGAGCAGCTTGAGCGGGGGAAACTCGTAGTCTTTGTCGTCGCTCTGGGGCAGGGTGACCTTGGCCTTCTTGGTTTCCTCAGCCTTGACGATGTTCAGCTCGATCTTGCCCGCGCCGGCGAATGGTTTGATGTCGATGGCGGGCTTTGTGCCGGTTTTGGCGGGGGCCGACTTCACAGGCACAACGGGCTCGGGGGCCGGCTTCATCGGAGGCATCGTGCCGGACTTGGTTGGCTCAGTGAGCGGGTCATCGCTCCTGGGCACGACCATTTTCCTGGTGGTTCCTGCATTCAGGACCGGGGCGGCAACACTCGTGGCTGCGGCTTGCTTAACCTTGGCCGCCTCCTCGCGTTGCTTGCGGATTTCGGCGGCGTGCGCGGCCTTGAGCGCGGCGCGTTTCTGCCGCCACTCCGAGAAATTGTGCATCAGGCGCCCGATCTCGGCGGCGATGTCGCGGGTGAAGATGAACAGCATGCCGACAAAATAGATCGTGCCCAGGATGAGGGCGGCGCCAAAGACTCCGATGCTGTCCTTGAGGATAGTGAGATAGATGAAGGCGCCGAGCAGGCCACCGGGACCGGCCGTGAAGATGCTTTTGGTGGTAAAAACAGTCTCCTGCATCGCGACGAGCGGAGAAAAGGATACAATGCAGCAAGCCATCGCAAACATTCGGGTACCAGCGAGGCTGCGCGCGCTGCGCAGATAAATGTAGGTCATCCAGAACAGGAAAACCGGGAACAGCCAGGTCGAGGCTCCGATCAAATGATAGGACCACCAGGAAAATTCCGCCCCGATCACACCGACGAGGTTGACGCTCGTGGGGTTGGTCGTGTGCTCGATGCTCTGCTCGGGGCTGAAATCAATCAGCGCCACGGTAATCAGCACGCCCAAGACCAGACAGGTGAACGCGGCGAGCCAATGCGGGCGGTGCCGCGGACCTTCGAAAGAAGGCGTATCCTTGTCCTTTGGATTTGAACTCTCCGCTTTGGG
>JAYUBB010000063.1:0-2248 GCA_043741015.1 Opitutaceae bacterium | reverse complement strand
TGTATTTCAAGGAGGCGCTCGTGAAAGTTGAGATTGCCACCGCGTCCGGCAAGAAGCAGTTCGACAAGCGCGCAGACCTCAAGACCCGCGAACTAAACCTCGAAGCCCGCCGCGCCCTCCGCTCCTCCCGATGAAGTCCCGCTCCTCCCTTTCCCGCCTTCCCCGCGCGGTCACCATCCGTGTTCCCGGCAGCACGTCCAATTGCGGCGCCGGCTTTGATTCGCTCGGCATGGCGCTGAGCATCTACAACAACGTCACGCTGACCCGTGGCGACTGGCGCGGCGCGCAGCCGGCCGCCGCCAGCGACAGTCACGGCCTCGAGATGGCCGACGAGGCCGCCCAGCTCTTCTTCGTTCGCGCCGCCGTCGAGGAGATCGGCTACACCCTCGCGATCCGCGGTGACGTGCCCATGTCGCGCGGTCTCGGCTCCAGCGTGACCCTGCGCGCCGGGGTCGTGGCGGCGCTGAATGAATTGACCGGCGCGAAATTGACCAAGGACGACCTCTGCTCACTCGTCACCCAGCTCGAGGGCCACCCCGACAACGCCACCCCCGCCGTCATCGGGGGCTTCTGCGTGGCGCGCTGCGATGCGCACACGGGCGAACTGCTCGGCGTGTTGCGCCAGCCCATTGGGCGCGACCTGTGCTTCGTCGTCGTCTCGCCCGACCAGGAACTCGAGACCAAGAAGGCGCGCGGCATTCTGCCGAAGGAGCTGCCGTATTTTGACGCGGTGAAGAGCGTGAACAGCGCGACCTATGTCGTCGCGGCGTTTCTCTCGGGCGAATATGACCGGCTGCGTCATGCGGTGAAGGATTTCCTGCACGAGCCCTACCGTCTGCCACTCATTCCCGGGGCCAAGCCCGCGATCGAGGCCGGCGTCGCCGCGGGGGCGCTGACCGGGTGGCTGAGTGGCAGCGGCTCGAGTGTGCTGTGTGTTGCGCGTCCTAAACTGGCGGCGAAGGTGGGCCGGGCGATGGCCGCGGCCTTTGCCGCGCACAAACTGCCAGCCCACATCCATCGGCTGCACGCCGACAATAACGGCCTGCGGGTGCTAAAACGGATTTTTTGAAGCGATGACCTTGGGCGGATTCGCGTCCGGCCAATATTTGACCACCTCGTCGGCGAGCACCGTCCACTTGAAGGGCTTGCGGACGACCGCCTTGAGCGACGGCACGGCGGCCAGCTCGCGCGGGGTGAAAGACATGTTGTAGGCTGTGATCATGATGGCCGGGATCGACGGATTTATCTTTTGCACCTCGGCGACGAATTGCAGGCCGTTGATGTCGGGCATCTGGTAGTCGGTGATGATCATGCCGACGTTGAGGCTGGGCATGGCGCGCAGGGCGTCGGTCGGCTTGGTGAAGCCGTGAACCGGGCAGGCAAGGTGGTCGCTGAGCAACTGCTGGAGCAGGTCGATATAGGAGAACTCGTCGTCAACCAGGAGGACGATCTTGTCTCCGTTCTTGGAGGGGGGAATAGACATGCGGGGATGCGGTGCCTGGCCCGGGCAACGCGGTCTTTCTAGGGGAATACGGCTTGCCGTAAAGCGGATTAAGTCATCCAACGGGCCATGTTGCATGTGGTGCTCTTCCAACCCCTGATTCCGCAAAATACCGGCAATATCGGCCGGATGTGCGCGGTGACCCGTTCCCGGCTTCACCTGATCCACCCGTTGGGCTTTGAGGTGACTGACAAAAACCTCAAGCGGGCCGGCATGGACTACTGGCATTCGCTCGATGTGCATCACCACACGGACTGGACGGCGTTCAAGGCCAGCGCGGCAGCCCCTTTGCGCCTGTGGCTGTTCACGACGCACTCCACCCGGGGATTCTGGGATGTGCGCTACGTCAGCGGCGACGGACTGGTGTTCGGCAATGAGGAGGCGGGCGCGCCGGACTGGCTGCACGCGGAGCTGACCGAGGGGCAGCGGGTGAAAATCCCTCACGCGAATGGCGAGCTGCGTTCGCTGAATCTCTCGACCGCCGCCGGCATTGCGACCTACGAGGCGCTCCGGCAGGTCGGGCTGGGCTGATGCTACTTCGCGCCGCGCAGCGCGGCGGCAACGTTGGCCGGGACGAAGTGGTTCACGTCCCCGCCGAGTTTGGCGATCTGCTTTACGAGCGTGGAGCTGGTGTAGCTGTAGGCCTCATTGGGCATGACGAAGATCGTCTCCACCTGGGGCTCGAGGTGGCGGTTCATCAGCGCCATGTTGAACTCGAACTCGAAGTCGGAGAGGGCGCGCAGGCCG
>JAYUBB010000062.1:0-7544 GCA_043741015.1 Opitutaceae bacterium | reverse complement strand
TGGGAAATGCCCCCGAACTCAGGTTCCGCCTGGGTGGCTCCGCGCTGGGAGCATGACGGCGATGCCTACCGATTCTACGAAGGCTATTGGAACTGACCCGGCCAGGCCCGCCTGAATCCGTCCAGGCTTAATCCCGCCCGATTTCGTTGGCCCTTCCCGTTCGGGAGGGGCCAATTTGTTTAACGCCCGCCTGTCCCGCCTGGCAAAGGGGGCCATCCGCACTCTTGTTCCCCAAAACCAAGCGCCGGTAGGGTTTTACCTTATCGCTATTGGGTTAAGCTGCGTGTTTAATGCCGGTCAGACGGACGCCTCATCGCACCGACGAGCCATTGCCCGTGCCACACATTCAAGAACCGCCCGCCGGACATCCCCGCCAGGTTACTGGTGGGAATGCCCTATTAATGAAGATCCCCGAGGTATTTGGTAAACAACTCCGGAGGAGGCTCCGGGGTCACGAACTCATCGCGAATGAAAAAGCAAAATAACGCGGCCAAGAGCAAACTGACGGAAAAATTGGTGGGCCGACTGGTCAAAGTTGCGCCCCCGAAAACCCCAGCTTCACCCGTGCGCCGCTCGTTCCCTGTCATCGCCATGGCGGCTTCGGTCGGCGGCTTGGAAGCTTTGTCCGTCATTCTGGGCGGCTTGCCGGCGGACTTCCCCGCCGCCATTGCCATCGTGATGCACCTTTCGCCCAATCATAAGAGTATCCTGGCCGAGATTTTAAACCGGCGCACGCATCTGCTGGTCAAGGAGGCCCACACGGGCGACGTCCTTTGCCCTGCCTGTGTTTTTGTCGCCCCGCCCAACCACCACCTGTTCGTCGCCCCCGGCGGCGGCCTCAAGCTTTCCTCTTCCGAGGCGAAAAAAATCAACTACGCCCGTCCTTCCGCCGAGCCGCTGTTTGTGTCGGTGGCGGCGGTTTACCAGCAATCCGCCATCGCGGTCGTCCTCACGGGGGGAGACGGCGACGGCTCCTTCGGCGTGCAAATCATCAAGGACCACGGCGGCATGGTCATCGCCCAGGACCGCCCCACGTCGCAGGATTTCAGCATGCCGAAGTCATCAATTGAGACCGGCGATGTGGATTATATTCTGCCCTTGGACGAGATTGCCGCCAAGTTGATCGCCTTGGTCGGGGTCGGCCCAGGCCCAACGACGGGCCCGACAATGGCCGCCGGCAAAGTGAATCCGCCCGCCGGGACGAAAACAGTGAGTCCGCGCTATGCAACCGGGACGAAAGGTGCCATGATCAAGCGCAGGAAATAAGCCCATGCCAAAGAAACCTGCCCCTTCACGCCGGCAAAAAAAACGCGGCAAAATTGCTCGCGCCAAGACCTCCGCCTCGCCCGCGAGTGTTTCTTTTCCCATCGTCGGCCTGGGGGCCTCCGCCGGCGGACTCGAAGCCCTGGAGCAATTTCTGGGGCACGTGCCGAAGCAAAGCGGAATGGCCTTTGTCATCGTCCAGCACCTGGACCCGACGCACAAGGGAATCATGTCCGAGCTGCTCCAGCGCAGCACCAGCATGCGGGTCATCCAGGTCAGGGATCGCACCCCGGTGCGGCCGGACTGCGTCTATGTCATCCCGCCGAACAAGGATATGTCCATTTTGCACGGGGTGCTGCATCTGCTCTCACCGACCGCCCCCCGCGGGCTGCGTCTGCCGATCGATTTTTTCTTCCGCTCCCTGGCGCAGGATCGGCTGGAGCACAGCGTCGGCGTGATTCTTTCGGGCATGGGTTCCGACGGCACGCAGGGCCTGCGCGCCATCAAGGAAAAGTCGGGCGTGGTCCTGGCGCAGGAACCGGCCACGGCCAAATTTGACAGCATGCCGCGCAGCGCGATTGACGCCGGGCTGGTGGACATCGTGGCGCCGGCCAGCGAACTGCCGGAGAAAATCATGGCCCACCTGCAGCACACCCCGCTCGTCGCCCACCCGGCGGCGGGGCGGGAAGACAAGTCGCAGAGCGCCTTGGAAAAGGCGGTCATTCTGCTGCGCGCGCACACCGGCAACGACTTTTCCTTCTACAAGCGGAACACGCTTTATCGCCGAATTGAGCGCCGCATGGGCATTCACCAGATCGGTAAGATGGCGGGCTATGTCCGCTACCTGCAGGAGAACCCGCAGGAGATGGATCTGCTCTTCAAGGAGCTGCTGATCGGCGTGACGAATTTTTTCCGCGACCCCGCCGCCTGGGACCAGTTGCGCGACCAGGCCATCCCCGCCCTGCTCACGAGCCGTTCGCCCACCTCGGCGCTGCGCGCCTGGGTGCCCGGCTGCTCCACCGGGGAGGAAGCCTATTCCCTGGCCATCGTGCTCAAGGAGGCGGCCGAGAAGTTCAAGCACAAGGGCAGGTTCACGATCCAGATCTTCGCCACCGACCTGGACCGGGACGCGATCGAGAAGGCCCGGCAGGGCGTCTTTCCGGCCACGATCACCAACGACGTTTCGGAAGCACGGTTGAAGCGGTTCTTTACCAAGGAGGAACGCGGCTACCGGGTGCGCAAAGAAATCCGCGAGATGGTGATTTTTGCGCCGCAGAACCTCATCATGGACCCGCCCTTCACCAAGCTGGACATCCTGAGCTGCCGCAACCTGCTGATTTACCTGACCCCGGAGGTGCAGAAGAAGCTGATTCCGCTGTTCCACTACAGCCTCATGCCCGGTGGCATCCTGTTTCAAGGGAGTGCGGAGACGATTGGCGATGGCACCGATCTTTTTGCCCCGCTGAGCGGCAAGTCGCGGCTCTTCCGACGCACGGAATTCGTCCTGCGGCCGGAAAGGATCGCCTTTCCCATGGCCTTTGGCGCCGACCCGGCCTCCAGACCCGAGACGCCTCCGACCATGACCAAACCGCCGGCCAGTCTGCAGTCCCTCGCCGATCAGCTGGTGCTGCAGAGTTACGCCCCGTCGGCGGTGCTGACCAATGAAGAGGGCGACATTTTTTACGTCAGCGGCCGGACGGGGAAATACCTGGAACCGGCGGCCGGCAAGGCCAACTGGAACCTCTTTGCCATGGCGCGCGAGGGGCTGCGCTATGAACTGGCCAGCGCCTTCAAGGACGCGCTCCGGATAAAAAAAGGCGTGACGCTGCCCGGACTCACCGTCGGGACCAACGGCGGCACGCAGCACGTGGATGTGACCGTCCGGCGGATCGATGAACCCGGGCAGTTGCACGGGTTGGTGATGATCGTTTTCACCGACATGGCCGCACCCGCGCCCGTGGCCGCCCCGGCGGCGGGTCGGACGCCGAAGTCGCCCGCCCACAGTCCGCGCCTCGCGGAATTGGAGCGGGAACTCCTGCGCATCCGCGGCGAATCGCGGGCCACCCTCGAGGAGATGCAGACCTCGCAGGAGGAACTCCGGTCCGCCAACGAGGAATTGCAATCCACCAACGAGGAACTCCAGTCCACCAACGAGGAACTCACCACGTCAAAGGAGGAGATGCAGTCCATGAACGAGGAGCTCCAGACCGTGAACGCCGAGTCGCAGGCGAAGGTGGACCAATTGTCGCAGGCCAGCAACGACATGAAGAACCTCCTCGACAGCACGGATATCGCGACCCTCTTCCTGGACAAGGATCTCAACGTGCGGCGGTTCACCCCGCAGGCGACGAAGATCATCAAGCTCATCGCGACCGACGCGGGCCGGCCCATCACCGACCTGGCCTCGGAGCTGCGCTACCCAGAACTGGCCGCCGATGCCCGGGAGGTGCTGCGAAAACTGACCGCGGTGGAAAAACCGATCAGCGCGCGCGACGGCCGCTGGTTCACCGTGCGCATCATGCCCTATCGCACGATGGACGACCGGATTGACGGCGTCGTGATCACCTTTGCGAACATCACCGTCTCCAAGACGCTGGAGGCGAAGTTGCGGGGCAAGCACGCCGTGTTGGAAAAGCACTCCGCGGCCACGGACACAGAGCTGGCCCGCCGGCAGCGAACCGCGAAGCCGTAGTTCCTCTCTGTCATGAAACGAAAGCCCCACCCCTCGTTCGCGCCCACCCCGCTGCGCCGCCGCGCCGAAACCCGGCTGCGCGAGCGGTCGGCAGAAAATCAGTCCGGGGCCGGCGGGGCGCGGTCAACCGCCGACACCCGGCGGCTGCTCCACGAACTGCAGGTGCACCAGATTGAACTGGAGATGCAGAACGAGGAACTCCAGAAGGCCCGGGACGAAATGGAGGCGGGGATGGAACGATTCAGCGACCTTTACGATTTCGCCCCGGTCGGCTATTTCACTTTCAGCCACGATGGCACCATCCGTCAGGTCAATCTCACCGGGGCCAAGCTCATCGGGATCGAACGCTCCCGGCTGGTGGGCCAGTCCTTCGGCCGGCTGCTTACGGCGGAACTTCGTCCCGGTTTCACTTCGTTTCTCAAACAGGTCTTCGCAGACCAGACCAAGCAATCCAGTGAATTCTCGCTCTGGCACGAAGGCCAGCCGCCCCGGTTCGTGAGCATCGAGGCCCGATGCTCGTCCGACGGTCGGGAATGTCGCGCCGTGGTCGCGGATATCACCGAGCACAAACGGGCGGAGGATATGGTGCGCGTTTCGGAAGTCCGCTACCGCCGTCTCTTTGAGACGGCGCACGACGGCCTCCTCCTCCTTGATCCCCGCACGCGCAAGATCACCGATGCCAATCCGCTCATGACGAAATTGCTGGGCTACCCGCGCGACCAGTTGGTGGGGAAGGAACTGTTTGAGATCGGCCTGCTCAAGGATGAAGCCGCCAGCCAGGCCATGTTCCAGAAACTGACCAGGAAGCACGAAGTCCGCTATGAGGACCTGCCGCTCGTAAGTCAGGGGGGGCGGCATCAGGAAGTCGAAGTCGTGGCCAACCTGTATGTGGAGAACGGCTTCTCGGTCATCCAATGCAACATCCGCGACATCACGGCCCGCAAGCGGACGGAGCAGGTGCTGGCGCAGACACGGATCCTCCTGGCCAGGCATACCGAGCAACTCGAGAGCATGGTGGCCAAGCGCACCACCCAACTGACTTCGACGAACCGGCAATTGGCCGTCTCCCTTGACTCCACCCGGATGGGCGAGGAGCAGAACCGGGTGCTGCTGCTGGAGTCGCAGGACATGCAGAAAAAGCTCCGCCAACTGACGCACCAGATCCTGACCGCGCAGGAGGAGGAGCGGAAGAAGATCAGCCGCGAATTGCATGACGAGGTCGTGCAAACCCTGGTGGGCATCAACGTCGAGCTGTCGGCCCTGGTCCACGGGAACTCCGCCGGGGTGCGCCAACTGAAGGATAAGATCGCCCACACCCAGCGGTTGGTGGAAAGTTCGGTCGACGCAGTGCACCGGTTCGCCCGTGACTTGCGGCCGGCGGTGCTGGACGACCTCGGCCTGATCCCGGCCCTCCATGTGTTTTGCACCAACCTGGCCGAGCGAAAAAAACTCAAGATCAAGCTGACGGCCTTCGGCGGGGTCGAGGCCCTGGACACCGACAAGCGCACCGTGCTGTTCCGCGTGACGCAGGAAGCCCTCAGCAATGTCGTCCGTCATGCGCACGCCACGCTGGTCAAAGTGTGCATCAGCAAAATCCCCGGTGCGGTCCGGCTGGAGATCAGCGACAACGGCAAATCCTTTTCGGTCCGGAAAATCCTCAAGTCCAAAAGCAAACGCCTGGGCCTGGTCGGCATGCGGGAGCGGGTCGAAATGGTCGGCGGCAAACTGACCATCGAATCCATCTCCGGCAAGGGCACGACCGTGCACGCAGAAATTCCTCTCCCCCCCCCCCGTAAAAAAAGAAAATAAACCGATGAACACTTCCAAACTAATCACGGTAATGCTGGCCGAAGATCACGCCGTCGTGCGCCAGGGCCTGTGCGCGCTGCTGAACGCCGACGGCAGTTTCCGACTGGTGGGGGAAGCCCGCAACGGCCGCGAGGCCGTGGAGCTGGCGCGGAAGCTGCGGCCCGATGTCATCCTGATGGACATCGCCATGCCGGTCCTCAACGGCCTGGAAGCGACACGCCAGATCCTTGCCGCCAACCCCGCCGCCAAGGTGATCATCCTGTCGGCCCACAGCGACGATGTGTATGTCGACCGGATGAACGAGGCCGGTGTGGCCGGCTTCCTGGAAAAGCAGTCGTCCGCGGAGATTCTGACCAAGGCGATCCATGAGGTCGCCAAGGGCCACACTTATTTCAGCCCGGCCATCGCCAAGCGCATGCAGAACAATCCCAGCAAGCCGCGCGACCGGGACGGTCTGCTCAAGGCGCATGGCAGCCGCCTGACCTCCCGCGAGACCGAGGTGCTTCAGCTCGTGGCCGAGGGTTCGGCCAACAAGCAGGTCGCCGCAGAACTCGGCATCAGCATCAAGACGGTGGAGAAGCACCGGCAGCATCTCATGGACAAGCTCAACATTCACGACACCGCCGGCCTCACCCGCTATGCCATCGCCGCCGGCATCATCGAAAGCAGCGTCCAGTTGACGATTATCTAGGGGTGTCCCGGCATATTATTGTGGGAGGGGCTTTATGCCCCGACCGTGGGACGGTCGCTGCCGCACAAGTCGGGGCATAAAGCCCCTCCCACATTCCTGAAACCGTGATGGCGCGTTGGCTGGAGGTGGGACTGTCCCGTCCTGCGGGTTACGCCCCCATGGTAGGTGAACACCCCATAGGGTCAGGCCCCATTGCTGGTTGGTATTGCGTGTGATAAAGAAAGGCTGCTGCTCGATGAAAACACCCCGCTCCCAATCCGCCTCTCCGGCAACACATTTGCCCAAGTGCCCCACCGGCATCCAGGGTCTCGACGAAATCACCAGCGGCGGCCTGCCCCGCGGGCGGCCCACGTTGATCTGTGGCGGTGCCGGTTGCGGCAAGACCCTGATGGCCGCGGAGTTCCTGGTGCGCGGCGCGGTCCAGTTCGACGAGCCGGGTGTGCTGATGGCCTTTGAGGAGACGGAAAAGGAGCTGAAGGCCAACGTGGCGTCACTCGGCTTTGATCTTGATGGCCTGGTCCGCCGCAAAAAAATCGTGGTGGACTACGTGCATGTCGAACGCAACGACGTCCAGGAGAGCGGTGAGTATGACCTGGAAGGGCTGTTCGTCCGGCTCGGTTACGCGATTGATGCCATTGGCGCCAAGCGCGTGGTGCTGGACACGCTGGAAGTGCTGTTCGCCAGCCTGCCGAACGAGGCCGTTTTGCGCAGTGAACTGCGCCGGCTCTTCCGCTGGCTCAAGGACAAGGGCGTGACCGCCGTCATCACCGCCGAGCGCGGGCGCGAATCATTCACGCGCCACGGACTGGAGGAATACGTGTCCGACTGCGTCATCCTGCTCGATCACCGGGTCAACGACCAGATTGCCACGCGGCACCTGCGGGTGGTGAAGTACCGCGGCGCGCTGCACGGCACCAACGAGTTTCCTTTCCTCATCGGCTCAGAGGGCATCAGCGTGCTGCCCATCACGTCACTGGCGCTCAATCACAAGGTGTCCACCGAGCGGATTGCGACCGGCATCCCCCGGCTCGACGCGATGCTCGGCGGGCGGGGCTTTTTCCGCGGCAGCAGCATTCTGCTCACGGGCAC
>JAYUBB010000061.1:0-2271 GCA_043741015.1 Opitutaceae bacterium | reverse complement strand
GCCGAGGCGAAGACCATCTACGATGCCGCCCGCTCCGGTCGCGCGGCGTCGACCGCCGATCTGGCCAGGTTCTCTTCCTTCATGATGCTTGAGCTCGGTCGCTGGGACGCGAAGGCCGGCTGGACCAAGCAGCTCCACCTCGGCGCCCAGCGTAGCAACAACACCCGGCTCCTGC
This sequence comes from Opitutaceae bacterium, assembly GCA_043741015.1. GTDB lineage: Bacteria > Verrucomicrobiota > Verrucomicrobiia > Opitutales > Opitutaceae > Lacunisphaera. The sequence goes on along the minus strand of JAYUBB010000061.1, from coordinate 2,096 downwards.
AGAAGCTCGGACCCGACACCGGCTTCGACTCGATCGGTGATTTTCCGCAGACCCGCGCGCTGTCGCGCTACCTCGACACGCTCGACTCGACCAACGAGCTGCCGCGCACCGTCCTCTACAACCTCAACCCGGCCGACAACTACACCTTCGCGACGATGATTGGCAACTTCCAGGACGGCACCATCCCCGGCAAGATGCAGTTCGGCTCCGGCTGGTGGTTCCTCGACCAGAAGGACGCGATGGGGTGGCAACTCAATGCCCTTTCCAACCTCGGGCTGCTCAGCCGCTTCGTCGGCATGCTCACCGACTCGCGCAGCTTCCTCAGCTACACGCGGCACGAGTATTTCCGCCGCACGCTGTGCAATCTGCTCGGCGCCGAGATGGAACGTGGGGAAATTCCCGCCGACCGCGCGCTCGTCGGCAGCATGGTGAAGAACATCTGCTTCGCCAACGCCCGCGACTATTTCCGGCTCGAACTTGATCCGGTTTACGCAAAATGAAAGCCACCCGTTTGGCGGCGGCTAATGGCCTGCTGTATCTCCTGCTTGCGTTACTGCCACGGGTGCAAGGGGCTGACGAAACGCGAAACCTGCTGCAGGCGGGGGACAGACCTCTCCGGCGATTTTGGAGCAAGCAGCGACCAAGGCACTGCAGGCTCCACTTGTAACGATCATCGACAAGGCGAAACCTTCCCCCACCGGCGATGCCCATGATTACGTCAGCTATGCACGCTATTACTGGCCGGATCCGACCAAGCCCGACGGCCTGCCCTTCATTCGCAAGGACGGGTATCACAACCTCGAGCAGGTGGCGGCGGGAGATCGTAAGAAGATCGACCTCCTCGTCGACCACGTCACGGTGCTGGCGCTGGGCTGGACGAAGCTGCACCGCGCGGATTGCGCCCGGCGAGCCGGCGAGTGGCTGCGGGCCTGGTTTGTGACCCCGGCTACCCGGATGAAGCCTGCGCTGGATTACGCGCAGATCCGGCTGGGTCACAACCGGAACCTCGGCAACGCCCCCGGCGTGCTCGATACCCGGACCTTTGCCGAACTCGTGGAAGCCTTGCGCCTGCTGCAAGGATCGCCCGCACTGGCGGCCGGCGACGAAGCGGCCGTTCGGCAGTGGTTCACCGACTATTTTCATTGGCTTGAAACCGGCCCGTCCGCGCTCGGGGAGCACAAGGCCGAGAACAACCACGGTTCCTGGTTCCTCGTGCAGGCCGTGGCCATCGCTCGCTACCTCGGTCGCGATGATGTGGCCCGGCGGTTGTGCGAGGAGGACCGGGCCCGGATCGGCTGGCAGTTCGAGACGGATGGGCGCCAACCGTTGGAATTGGAGCGCGAAGACAGCCTGCACTACAGTCATTTCAATCTCGATGCGCAACTGCAGCTGGCGCAGCTGGCCCGCGCTCTGGGGGTCGATCTCTGGAATTACACCGCACCCCATGGTGGCAGTCTGAAGCGTGGCATCGCCTATCTGCTGCCCTACAACGAAGCGCCGGAAAAGTGGCCCCACAAGGAGCACGAGGTCTTGCCGAAGGGATTCATGAGCGAACTTTTGAAGGTCGCGGCCGCACTGGACCAGGCGTCGGTGCTACCGGCCGGATCCAAATAGATTGTTCGTGTTGGCGACCGGCCAGCAAACTGTTGCACGGAATTGGAGGGTACGTAGCGTGAATCAATGCTCAGGTTTCCCCATCTCGCCACATTCACCCTGCTGGTGATGTCGCTTGGGGCGGAAGAAAGGCCGGCACCGCGACTGGCGGTGGTCATCTCGGTGGACCAGATGCGGGCCGACTACCTTGTGCGCTTCCGGCCCTATTTCACGGAAGGCGGATTCAAGCGGTTGCTGGACGGCGGGGCGGATTATCAGAACTGCCATTATCAACACGCGCTCAACGTGACCGCGCCGGGTCATGCCACGATGCTCAGTGGCGTCCACGCCAACATCCATGGCATCATCGCCAATGAGTGGCTGGACCGCACGACCTTCATCCAGGGCGGCTCGGTTGAGGACGCCGCTTCGCCGCTGGTGGGGAGGGCTCCGCGCGTTGGTCGTTCGCCGGGCGGCGTGCTTGAGGCCAGGTCCGGCCGTTC
>JAYUBB010000060.1:0-22313 GCA_043741015.1 Opitutaceae bacterium | reverse complement strand
CGGACCGACGGCACGCGGTGGCCGGGGCGGAGCGTGCCCTGCTCAACGAGGGATTGGAGCGAGTCAGCCAGCTCGACGTAGAGCGGGCGGGAAGCGCCGGGAACAATGAGGCGGGTGCCGGTCTTGGCTGCGGCCGGCGGCTTGGGCCGGGGGGTGGTCTCGATCATGGCGGGGAGGGATTGGCCGCGGACTATACCGGAACAGTCGTCCGTCCAGTAGCAGCAGCGCGGCAGGATTGACACCAGCACAGTTATGCCAAATCAATTCTGTGACCGTGACAATTATCCCGTGAATGGGACGAAATTCCCGAAGTCGTTTCAGGCGACCGTGCCGGGTCCGCGCACAATCACCTGCGTCTTGATCGAGTTGGCGATGAAGCACTGTTCGTGGGCGAGTTTGTGCAGGTGCGCCTCCTGTGCGGCCGTGGCAGCGCGAGGACCGTAGGCGATGCGAGGACTGAGGCTGACCGTGCTGACCCACAAGCGGCCTTGTTCGTTTTTGGTCATCACGCCGAAGGCCTCGTCGCGGTAGGCAGTGACATCATGGCCGTGTTTGGCGGCGATGGACAGCCACCAGAGCATGTGGCAACTGGCGATGGACGCGACGTAGGCTTCCTCGGGGTCGACATGTGCGGCGTTGGACCACGGGGCCGGCACCACGGATGGAGAGGGCGAGGCGGGGAGGGTGAGGCCGCCGTCGAAACTCCAGGTGTGTTCGCGGGAATACAGGCACTTTTTGAAATCGGGGCCGGAAACCTTCCAGTCGATGGTCGCTTTGTGTTCCATGTTATCCGCGTTTCCGGCTGCGCTCCTTCATCCAAGCCTCCGATACGGCCCGTCCTTTGTCGAGATCGTCCACGACCAACACCAGCTGGTGCGCGTGGTCGCTATAGAGCACCGCGATGTTCACGCCAGCGCCGGCCAGCCGGCGGGTGAATTTGCCCAACTGTCCTGGCACCTCCTGGTCGAGTTTCTGCCTCAGAACCTCGCGCACGGCGTTGACCGTGATGCCGGCGCGCTCCAGCGCCTCCCGGGCCGTCGCGCCATCTGCGACCAGAAAATGCGCGGTGCCCCGGCCCGCCACAACCCAGGCCCCGCCGCCCTCCACACTCACACCGGCGCGGCCCAGGGTTTCACCCATCGCGGCCAGCGCGCCGGGTTGGTCGGTCAAAGTCAGATCAAGATCATACATGGCGGTTAAAGGGTTGGTGGTTGAAACAATATCAGCCTGCGACCGGCGTTCCGGCTTGTCACACCGCAATGCTTCGTCAGCCATCTAAGCATGGTTGCAGTACCCGATTTGGTCCGACTGGCGCGCACCCTAGGCGATCCCACGCGGCTCGCCATGCTGGCCCTGTTGATGGAGGGCCGGGCCCTGACCGCCAAGGAACTGGCCTACGGCGCGGGGGTGGTGCCGGCCACGGCCAGCGCGCATCTCCGCCGGTTGCTGGCGGACGTGCTCATCACCGTCGTCGCGCAAGGACGGCACAGGTATTTCCGCCTCGCCTCGCCCGAGGTCGCGCACTGCGTGGAATCCTTGATGACGGTGGCGCCGCGGCAAATCGCATCCACACCAAAGCCGGATACTCCGCTTCGGCGGGCGCGTTTCTGCTATGACCACCTGGCCGGGAAACTTGGCCGGCAACTCATGGTGTCCTTGGTCGCCCGCCGGTGGATGGAAGTCGCCGACCGGGCTGTCGTCCTTACCCGGAAGGGAGAGAAAGGACTGACAGAACTCGGCCTCGATTTGCCCGCCTTGCGTCGGAGCCGGCGGCGTTTCGCCTGCGGTTGCCTGGATTGGAGCGAACGTGAAGACCACCTTGGTGGGGTTTTGGGCGCGGCGCTGGCGGAACGGCTGTTGGCGGATGGATGGTTCAAGCGACAGGCCGGCACCCGTTGTGTGACGGTGACGCCGAAAGGACACGCCGAACTGGCCGCGCATTTTGGCATCACCTGGGAAAAATAGATCTGGTCCGGACGGCTAGACGTCAATCTCGCCGCGCAGGTACAGCACGGCGTGGCCGGCGATCTTCACGCGGTCGCCCGACTGCTCGCACCACAGCTCGCCGCCGCGGGCGGAAACCTGCCGGGCGTGGAGCTTCGTCTTGCCGAGGCGGGCGGCCCAGTAGGGCGTGAGCGTGCAGTGGGCGGAGCCGGTCACCGGGTCCTCCGGTATCCCGACGGCGGGCACGAAGGTGCGGGAGACAAAGTCGCAGTCATCACCCGGTGCGGTGATGGTGATGCGGCCGGGCACAATGCGCCGCAACAGGCCATGGTCGGGTTGCAGCGCGAGGACATCGGCTGCCGAAGGGTAGACACAAAGCCAGCGGTTTCGTGACCGGAGGAAAGCAGCGGGGACGCGACCCAGGGCGCGGGCGAGGTCCTCCGTCGGTCCGGCGGATTCGGCCGGTTCCGAGGGGAAATCGAGCTCCAGCCGGCCGTCGGCGAGCCGCGTGACCCGGAGCGGGCCGGAGCGCGAAGCGAAGGTGAGCACGTTGCCGGCGGCGCCGAGCTGGGTGAAGAGCACGAAGGCGCTGGCGAGGGTGGCGTGGCCGCAGAGATCCACTTCGACCGCCGGGGTGAACCAGCGGAGATGATAGTGTGCCTCCGCCGTTTTCACGAAGAAGGCGGTTTCACTCAGGCCGTTCTCGAAGGCGAGGCGCTGCATCAGGGTGTCGTCCGGCCAGGATTCAAGCGGGACGACCCCCGCGGGATTGCCGGCGAAGACTTTCGAGGCGAAAGCATCGATCCAGTAGAGAGGGAATTTCATTTTCGATTGGAGATACGATCCGGTGATGGCGAGAGGCTTTCCACTGTGCCTGGATTCGAAGCAGGGAGCTGTATGTCGGTTTTGGACAATCCAAAATCGAGAATCCAAAAGCGAAAATTACGCTTGTCAGGCGGCCGGCGGCGGAGAAAGCGGGCGGAAGCCAAAGGCGTGCGCGCTGGCCCCGTGCTGCCGGAGGTGGGCGAGCCGGTCCTTGGCTTCCTGCACGGTGGGCAGATGTCCGGCGGGAATCCACCAGAGCGCGAGGATGGCCTCATCGCTGGGCTCAAACCACTGTTGGCGCTGCCGCACCAGGTCCGCATGGCCCGTGCGGTAGACGTACGCCTTGAGGTGATCGGGCGTCTGCCAGACCGACAGATTGAAGATGATGCGGTCGTCGTCGTAGGGGCGGAGGTAGATAGCGTTGCCGGTGTCGTTTTGGAAACGCCAGACGAAGCCGGGGCTGCGGTCGGCGAGCTGGTTGAACTCTTCGATCTTCGCGACGAAGCCCGCCATCACGGGCGAGTCGAGAGGCGCGAGCATGCGGGCAATGTTGACCTGGGCGAGGTGCCAGGCGGGAGCGACGGGGATGGTTGAGTCAGGCATACTGGGTGAGGGTGGGTCCGGCCAGGCGGCAAATCTGCCATTCCTTCATGCGGCGGGCACCGAGGGCCTCGTAGAAGGCGATGGCGGGCTGGTTCCAATCGAGCACGGTCCATTCCATGCGGCCGCAGCCGCGCTGGTTGGCGAGCTTGGCGAGATGGAGCAGAAGCGCCCGGCCGAGACCCCGGCCGCGAAATTCGGGTTTTACGAACAGATCCTCAAGGTAGAGGCCCGGGCGGGCGAGGAAGGTGGAATAGTTGAAAAAATAGAGGGCGAAACCGGCGGGAGAGCCGTCCGCGTCGGCAATGACGCAGTGTGCGGCGGGGGCGGATTGATCGGCCGGGAAGAGCGAGTGTCGCAATTGCTCCGCGGTGGCCGTGACCTCGTGGGTGAGCTTCTCATAGTCGGCCAGCGCACGGATGAGGGTCAGGATCACGGGCACGTCAGAGGATTGGGCAGCACGAACGGTGGGGGTCATGCGTTGCAGCGTGGCGCACCGGCGCGGGGTAGGCGAATGTGTTTAAAGGTTAGGGCGGGGCGCCGGCGAGCTTTACTCCTCGACATCACGGGGGCGTTCATAGCTATCATCTCACCCCGGCCGCATGTCTTCAGGTGCTACAATCCGACTCTTGATGTGCAGCCTGATTACGCTCGGATTTCCAGCGTTTTCGACTGCGGTTCACGCGGCGATGATCTGCCCCAGTCAGTTGCTGGGAGTTATCGCCGGGAATCCGTCCGAAAACCCGGCCTCGTGGATGCGATGGCTCATCGGGGGCTTGATTGCGGCGGTGGGTATTGCGCTGCTGGCCCTGCTGGCAAACCGGCGTTTGCAAACGCTGGTGAAGCGGCGCACCGAAGAACTGGAGCTGGCCGAGCAACGGCAGCGGGAGTACTTCGACCTGGCGCCGGCCCCCATTGTGATCGAGGACTACACGGCCTTCGGGCCGGTCCTGGCCGGGTACCGGGCGGAAGGCATCACGGATTTGCGCGCCCACCTGCGGGCGAATCCCGCCCTCATCCGGAAATTGCATCAGCAAAAACGCGTGGTCGCCGCCAACCGGCTGGCCTTGGCGCAGGCGGGCTATCTGTCGGCCGAGGAGATGAGCCGCAATCTCGCCGAGGTGATGACCGAGCAGGCCATGGATGTCTTTGTCGAGGAGCTCGGGGCCCTGTGGGACGGGGTGGACCGGCTGACCCTGGAGAAATCCTACCTCACCAAGAACGGTGAAACCTGCCACACGCTTATCAACTGGGAGGTCAGCCGCAAGGGCGACCAGCGGGACCTGGCGAATGTGCGCTTGGTCTTCACGGTGATCACGGAACAAAAAAGGGGAGAGCAGGCGTTGCGCGAGAGTGAGGAGCGCTATCGACTGCTCTTTAATCAGTCGCCGCTGGCGGTGGTTGAGTTCGACTACTCAGGGCTGCGCACCTGGTTCGGGGAACTGCGGGTGAAGGGAGTCGCCGATCTGGCGGCCTATCTGGAGCAGCACCCCGAGGAGCGGGTGACCGTGCTGGTCCGGGCTCCCTTGGTGGAGGTCAATCCCGCAACGCTGCGGCTGCTGGGGGCGCGTGACAAGGCCGAGCTGGTCGCCCGGCTGAAGGAGGTGTTTACGGAAAACACCATCCGGGTCCGATGCGCGAATGCAGTGCGCATCTGGAACGGCATTCTTTCCGCCGAGGGCGAGATCGAGGTGAGGCGGCTGGACGGCGGGTTGCGCACCATGTCCTACCACTGGCGGATGCAAGAGGACGAGACGGGCCGACCGACCTTTCGCCGCACCCAGACCGTCTTGGTGGACATCACGGAAAAACATACGGCGGCGCGGGCGTTGTGGGAGAGCGAGGCGCGCTACCGGGAGCTATTTGAGCAGGCGGTCGGGGGCATCTACCGGTCCAGTCCCGAGGGGCATTTCCTGTCGGTCAATCCCGCACTGGCCAGGATCCATGGATTCGACAGGCCGGAGGAAATGCTCGCTTGGGCCGAAAGCAACGGCATCCCATCACTCTATGTGAAGCCGGAGCGGCGCGATGAATTTGTCGCGGCGCTCAACATACGGGGCCAGTTGAGTGATTTCGAGTCGGAGGTCCGCCATCGCGGCGGGGGCACGGTCTGGATTTCCGAGAACGCGCATGCGGTGCGGGACGAAGCGGGCCGGCTGCTGCACTATGAGGGTTTTGTGACCGACATCAGCGCCCGCCGCCAGTTGGAATCCGAGATCGGGCGCGCCTCGAAGCTGGAGGCGGTGGGCATTCTCGCGGGTGGCATCGCGCATGATTTCAACAACATTCTCACGGTCGTGCTGGGCAACGTGACCTTGGCGGAGGCGGAAATTGATCCGGGCAGCACGGTCGGTCCGCGGCTGCAGGAAGCGAAACGCGCGACCCTGCGCGCCCGCGACCTGACCCTGCAATTGCTGACCTTTGCCAAGGGCGGCGAGCCCGTGCGCACCACGATCGAGCTGCCGGAATTGCTCAGGGAGTCCGCCGGATTCGCCCTGCATGGAGCTAAGGCGCGCGGTGAATTTCACATCGCGCGGGGGCTGTGGCGGGTCAACGCCGACAAGGGCCAGCTCGGCCAGGTGGTGCAAAATCTCGTGATTAACGCCGTGCAGGCCATGCCGGACGGCGGCGTCATCACGCTCTCGGCCAGCAACGTGGAACTGGCGGGGAAGGTCGCCGGCGCGCCACCCCTGCCCGCGGGTCGCTATGTGCATCTCACAGTGGCGGACACAGGCGTGGGCATCGCCCCTGATCACCTGGTCAAGATTTTCGACCCATACTTCACCACCAAGGAGCAGGGCAGCGGCCTCGGACTGGCCTCGGTCTACTCCATCGTGCGGAAGCACGGGGGCCACATCGAAGTCGAGTCGGAGCCCGGCAAGGGCACGGTGTTTCGCTTCTGGCTCCCGGCAGTGTCCGGTTCCGCGAACGGTCCTGCGGCAGATTCCACCGGCAGCCAGTCGCCGTTCCGGGTCCGGGTGTTGTTCATGGACGACGAACCATCAATCCGCTCCATGGCAGTCCTGTTCATGGCCAGGATCGGCTACGACTGCGAGGTCGCGGCCGACGGGGCCGAAGCCGTGCGGAAATACCAGGAGGCGATGACCGCAGGACGAAAATATCGGGTGGTTGTGATGGATTTGACCGTGCCCGGCGGGATGGGCGGGCGCGAGGCGATGGAGCATCTGCGGCGGCTGGACCCGGGCGTGTGCGCGATTGTGTCCAGTGGCTACTCAAGCGACCCCGTGCTGGCCAACTACCAAGTCCACGGATTTCAGGCGATCCTGCCGAAACCCTACGGCCTCGAACAGCTGACGAAAATTTTGCGGGCCGCGCTGGATGGCTCAGGCAGCCCACCGTGATCCGGGCAAAACTGCTGCGCTGATTCCCTGGCCTTGGTCGGGTGAATCGAAAGGGGCTTAAATACGACCATCTGGCCCTGTAACGGGGGAGCCGAATTTCACATCCACGTAACAATCCCGCGTCGCCGGGATGGAATTTTGAGGGAGCAACCAGATCCGATTGGTGTCTGGGAAAATCACCATGAAACATAAAATTCCTCCCTCCTTGGTTCTTTTGCGGCGCATTTTCGTGTCGGTCTGGCTGGGTGCCTCCCTGGCCCTGATGTCTGGTTGCATCCTTGCTGCGGCGGGAGCCGGCGCCGGAGCAGTCGCCTATGTGCGCGGCGAGCTTCAGGCCAATCTGAACCGCGACTACGGCAAAGTGGTCGATGCGGCTCGCGGGGCGCTCAAGGAACTCGAGTTCGCCAAGGTCAGTGAGAACAAGGACGCGCTCAAGGCGGTGATGATCTACCGCACGGCCCTCGACAAAAAGGTCGAAGTCGCGGTCACCAATTCCGGCAAGCAGCTGACCAACATCAAGATTCGGGTCGGGGTGTTCGGGGATGAGCAGCTTTCCCTGTCGATTTTGGAGAAAATCAAAGCCAGCCTGTAGGCCTTGGGCGGTCTCTCCGGCCGGGGCTGAGATGCAGGATTGCAATGCGTCCGGGGGAGCCCGATACCAAGGGTTCATTTTTCCATGCTGCGTAAGCTCATTTCCAAAATCCGGCAGACCTTCACCCAGGACGCGAAGCGTCCCGAGACCAAACCGGCCCACAAATCCGGCCGACCCGCGGCCAAAACCAGTCTTCACCGCCCCGAGAAGCGTAACGGGCCTGCTCCCCGTGCCGAGGCGCCGCCCCGGCATGTTGCACCGACCCCAGTTCCGGCCAAGCCGGTCCACGTGTCTCGCCCCACGCATGCGGCCAAATCGCTGCCCGAGGTGCCGAAACTCGACACCGCGTTCACCGCGCTCGGCCTCAGTGACCGCCTCGCCTATGCGGTGCAGCAGAAGGGTTACGAGACACCCACGCCCATCCAGACGCAGGCGATCCCGGTCGTGTTGGCCGGCAAGGATGTCATCGGCTCGGCCCAGACCGGCACGGGTAAGACCGCGGCGTTCTCGCTGCCCATCCTGCAGCGGCTCGGCACCCACGGGGCGATCCGTTGCCTCGTGCTTGAGCCGACCCGCGAGCTGGCGCTGCAGGTCGAGGAGTCATTCAAGAATTACTCCAAGTACACCGACCTCCGCACCACCGTCATCTACGGCGGCGTCGGCTACGGCAAGCAGCGCGAGGATCTCGCGCACGGCATGGACATTCTGGTCGCCACCCCGGGCCGGCTCCTCGACTTCATGGAACAGGGCGAGATCAAGCTCGACCAGATCCAGACGCTCGTGCTCGACGAGGTGGACCGCATGCTCGACATGGGTTTCCTGCCCGACGTGAAGCGCATCGTGTCCAAGGTGCCGAAGACGCGCCAGACCCTCTTCTTCACCGCCACGCTGCCGCCCGAGATCGAACAACTCGCCGCGTGGGCCCTGCGCGACCCGTTCAAGATTGCCGTCAGCCGCGAGCGCTCGACCGCGGAAACCATCACTCACGCGTTCTATCCCGTGGTGCAGGCGCAAAAGTTCGAGCTCCTCGCCCATTTGCTCGAGCAGACCCAGTACCACAGCGTCATCATCTTCTCGCGCACCAAGAGCGGGGCCGACTACGTGGCCAGCCGCCTCAAGCAGGCTGGTCACACCTGCGCCGTCATGCACTCCGACCGCAGCCAGCAGGAGCGCGTGGATGCCCTGAAGGGCTTCAAGTCGGGCAAATACGAGGTGCTCGTCGCCACCGACCTGGCCGCCCGCGGCCTGGACATCGCCGACGTGTCTCACGTCATCAACTTCGACGTCCCGGAGAATCCCGAGGACTATGTCCACCGCATCGGCCGCACCGGCCGGGCACAGAAGACCGGTGATGCCTTCACGCTCGTGACCGAGGAGACCTGGCGCGACGCGCGCAGTATCGAGCGCTTCATCGGCATGAGCATCGAATGGAAGAAGGTCGAGGGCTACAATTACACCTACTCAGGGATCTTCGACGGCGGCGGCATGCCGCAGGTCGTGCCCGAGAGGCCCAAGAGCCGGCTCACGCGCGGCACGCGGCGCTGAGAGAATGAAGTTGCGCGTGACAGGCGGCCCGCTTCGCTGGCGCGCTCCGCATGAAACTCGACATTCCGCCCGGCGACTTTGCCGGTTACATCTTTGATTGCGACGGCACGCTCGTCGACACGATGCCGCTGCATTACCGCGCCTGGGACAAGGCCATGCAGCGGGCCGGGCTGAAGGGGACGCTAAGCGAGGAACTGTTCTATTCCCTCGGCGGCATGCCCACCCGGAAAGTGGCCCACGTCATGGCGAAGCACTACGGGCTCACCATCGATGTGGAGCACGTCTTCCACCAGAAGGAGGAGCATTTTCTCGAAATGCAGTCCGAGATGCGCGTCATCAAGCCGGTGGTGGATTTCGCCCGCAAACTGCACGGCCGGTCACCGATGAGCGTGGCGTCAGGCGGGCCGAAGGTGGTGGTGAACAAGACGCTTGAGCTGATGCTGATCGCCGACCTATTCCCCGTGGTTGTCACGCCGGAGGATGTCACGCACGGCAAACCTTCGCCGGATATGTTTTTGCTCGCGGCCGAGCGGATGGGCGTGGCCCCGGCGCGGTGTCTGGTCTTTGAGGATGCGGAGCCAGGCTTTCAGGCCGCCGTGGCCGCGGGCATGCAATATGTGCGGGTTCCGAGCCGTGGAATTTGATTTGAACCGGCGCAGCAACGCGCATGGTTTGAGCGCATGACTTTCGCCGAGCTGGCCAACCCGGGCATTGTGACCCAGCCGATCTACGAGCCGGGCAAACCGATCGAGACCGTGGCGCGGGAGCTCGGGTTGGATCCGGCGGGCATCATCAAGCTGGCGTCGAATGAGAATCCGCACGGCCCGTCACCCAAGGGACTGGCCGCGGCGCAGCGCGCGTTGCTCGACGCACATCTTTACCCGGACGGAGGCTACTTTGCGCTGCGACAGAAACTGGCGGCGAAGTTCGCGCTAGGCATGGACCAGTTTGTGATCGGTGACGGATCCAACGAACTCCTCGAGCTGCTCGGTCACGCCTTTCTCTCGCCCGGCAAGGAATGCGTCATGCACCAGTCGGCCTTCGTGGTCTACAAGCTGGTGGCGCTGATGTTCGGCGCCAAGCCGGTCGAGGTGCCGCTGGCGACGGGGCTAAGGCAGGATCTGCCCGCTCTGCTGGCGGCGATCACGCCGCGCACGCGCCTCATGTTTCTCGCCAGCCCGGCCAATCCGGTGGGGGTGGCGAACACGGTGGAGGAGATCGTGGCACTGGTCCGCGCCTTGCCGCCGCATGTCATTCTCGTGATGGACGAGGCCTACGCCGAATTCCTCGAGAATCCACCGGACCTGCGTCCGCTGATCGCCGCGGGGCACAAAGTCATCTGCCTGCGCACCTTTTCGAAAATCTACGGACTCGCGTCGCTGCGCATCGGCTACGGCTACGCGGCGAAGGAGTTGATCGCGATTCTCCAGCGTGTCCGGCAGCCGTTCAACGTGAACGCGATCGCCGCCGCCGCCGCCACCGCGGCGCTCGATGATGACGAGTTTGTCGTCCGCTGCCGCCGGGAGAACTTTGCCGGGCTTGCGCAACTGGAGGTCGGGTTCAAGGCGCTCGGGCTGGAGTTCGTGCCCGGGAAAGGAAATTTTATGCTGGCGAAGGTCGGCGTCGGGACGGCGGTGTTTGATGCGTTGCAGCGGCTGGGCGTGATCACGCGTCCGGTAAAGGGTTACGGTCTGCCCGAGTGGCTGCGCGTCACGGTGGGCACCCAAGCCCAGAACGAACGGCTGCTCGCCGGTCTCGGCAAGGTGTTGGCTAGGAATTGAGACTTGTGTGGGAGCGGCTTTATGCCGCGACGGGATGTGTGCCGCACCGCGTGAGTCGGGGCGTAAAGCCCCTCCTACATACATACATACATACATACATGCAGGCAGGTAATCGTTGGGTGACCTGAAAAAGATCTTAGCGTCGTTTGCCGGCCGCCCGCTTCATCCGGTCGTTGATTGCGGTCGCCAGTCCGCCGGCCGTGGCCGGTAATTTCTCCAGCCTGATTTCGCGGTAGCCGCCGGCATCGGCTTCGCGCAGCACGCGGTAGAGGTTGCGGGCGATTTCATCGAGCGCTCCGCGTTTGCTCAGCCAGTAAACATGGGCAGGCTGCTTGCCTCGGGGCTGGCGCAGAAAAATGAGTGCGGTGTGCCTGGTCGCATCAGCCGGTCGTGTGGCCAGCTGCAGCGGGGTGCGCGGGCTGTAGTGCCGATCGAGCATGCCGGGCGCGAGCTGCCGGGCGCTTTGCTTGGCGACCTGAGTTTTGGCGGCAACTTTTCTCTTGAGCACCTTCTCCAGCTGGATGGCGGTGATCGCGCCGGGCCGCAGGATCCGCGGCTTTGCGGGGTTAGTCAGGACCAGCACGGTTGATTCCATCCCGACGGAGCAGCGGCCGCCATCGAGAATGTGGCGGATCTTTCCGCCTAGGCCCTGTTGCACATGCGCCGCGGTGGTCGGGCTGATGTAGCTGAAAGGATTCGCGCTCGGCGCGGCGAGGGGCACGGCGGCAAGCCGGAGCAGCTGGCGGGCGAGCGGGTGGGCGGGGGCGCGCAGCGCGACCGTGTCGCCGCCCGAGGTGACGATGCCGGGCACGCACACTTTCTTGGGGAGGACGATCGTCAGCGGGCCGGGCCAGAAACGCCGGGCGACCGTGCGCGCCGCGTCGTTGAACACGGCCAGTTTCTCGGCGTGGGCCAGATCGAGCACGTGGACAATCAGGGGATCATTGGCCGGCCGGCCCTTGGCCTTGAAAATCGCCCGGCAGGCTTTTGCGTCGAGCGCATGGGCGGCGAGCCCGTAGACGGTCTCGGTCGGGATGGCGACCAGCCCGCCGCGCCGCAGCACGGCGGCGAGCCGGAGCAGGTTGGAGGGGGTGGGGGCAAGGATCCTAGCCTTCATTTTCGGCGACAAAAAAGCCGGAGCAGATGCTCCGGCGGAAAGCGCTGCGCTGGCAACGGCTTATTGCATCGTCAGCATGTTGCGCGACTGCTTGATCTTGGAGGTCACGCTGCGCTGCTCCTTGGCCGACAGGTGGGTGTATTTGCGCGGCAGAATCTTGCCCGTGTCCGTGATATAACGGCTCATCAGTTGCGGCTGGGTCATCGGAATCTGCTGGGGCGTGAGGGTTTGCTGCTTCGTTTCGGTGGTGCTCATGATGGGAAAAGGAGTCGAAAGGTTGGCTCTCACCGGAGCCCTGTCAACGGACATTTTTGGTTTGCCAATCCCCGGCGCCGGACATGTTTGGAAACAGCTTTAGTCCCCGTAGCTCAAATGGATAGAGCACGCGTTTCCTAAACGTGTGATCCCGGTTCAATTCCGGGCGGGGGCACCATTTTTAACTCACGCTCTTTGCGTGGGTTAAGTTTTTGAGGCACAAAGTGTACCGGGCGGGGGGTGTCGCGACAGAGGAGAAAAGGTGGCGAAGGTTGCCCAAAATCGTGGGCAACCTTGATGCGAAAGGGCAGGGCTGAAGATCCGAGAATCAACACTTGGGTGGAAGGGCTTCCCGAGATCAAATCGAAGATCGAAGAGCGCATCCGGACCGTGCCGGAGGCAAACCGTAAACGGGCGTTCATCAACGCCGCGAAGACGGAAGCCATGAACCAGACAGTGCGGCCCGCTGGCCGCGGGGTGTCGAGGCGAAGCCCGCGGATCTCAACGCGCATCTGCACTGTCATTATTTCTTGATCCTCGGCCCTCCCCGTTTTCGTCCCCTAGGGAAAACCTCACGGAATTCACGCTAGTCTCCACTGGCGGCCTGCGCATTCCTAAAACGAGGAATCGAAGTGGTGGACTCCCGCCTCCACCGTGAGGGCCGGGCGGCCGTCCGGAAACTCGATCGTGGCGGTGGTGTTGGGCGGCACAACGACCTCCAGCGCGACTTTGCCTCCCTGCTTCTTCCAGGCGCTCGAGGCCTTTCCGTAAGGCGTTTCGAGGTCGGCGCGGGCCGAGTCGAGTTGACGGACGATGAGCGGGCGAACGAAAAAGTGTTTGTAACCCGGATGGCCGGGATCGGGCGCGAGCCCAGCGACTCTCTCGTACATCCACTGGCCAATGGCCCCATAAGCGTAGTGATTGAATGAATTCATGTTCGCATCGCCGAAGCCTTTGTCCCGGGTGTAGCTGTTCCACCGCTCCCACATCGTCGTCGCTCCCTGGTCGATGGAATAGAACCAGGACGGATAGCTGTCTTGAAATAACAGCGCAGCCGCAACGTCGGCATGACCAGTCTGATCGAGCACCGGCGCCAGGAAGGGCGTGCCGAGAAATCCGGTGCCCAGGTGTCCTCCTGCTTCGTTCACCAGCCGGACGAGATTTTCGCCTGCCCGGGCCTTCATGCTCGACGGGATCAGATCGAAGGCGATCGCCAGCACATAGGCGGTTTGGGTTTCGGGTGTGTGGCGAAGTCTGCCATCCCCATCGAAATATTCCCGCGTGAACGCCGCGCGGACGGCGGCGGCTTCCTCTCCATAACGTTCCGCGTCCGCGGCCCGCCCAAGCACCCGGGCCGAGTCGGCGAGGATCTGGGCGCTGCGGGCGTAGAAGGCCGCACCCAGCAGCGGGAGAGGCGTGTCGCCGCGCCGCCCGCCCTGTCGGTCCTCCGGCGTGTCGCGCCCGCGGGGATACGGCTGCAACCAGTCACCAAAACCCTTGATGTTTGGCAGCAGGCCACCCACGGACTGACCGCGATACCAGCCCACGAGTTTTTCCATCATCTCGAAATTGTCCGCCAGGAGGCTGACGTCTCCGGTCCGGACGTAAACATCCCAGGGGATGATCGTGGCCGCATCCATCCAACCCGGGCTCCTCTCCCGTCGTTTTTGATCGGCGATGGGAATGATTTCAGGAATGACCCCGTCCGCATCCTGGTCATCGCGCATTGAGCCGAGCCAGCTTTTCCAGAATGCATGGGCCTCCGTGTTGAACATCGCCGTGGCACAGAAGGCCTGAGCGTCGCCGGTCCAGCCCGCGCGCTCGTCCCGCTGGGGACAGTCGGTGGGGATATCCAGGGAATTTCCCAGCCACCCCCACGCGATGTTGCTTTGGAGCTGGTTCAACTTCGCGTGTGACGAGACGAAGGTGCCGGTCCTCGGGAGATCGGATTGCAACACAACGCCGGTCACCCATTCCTTCTGTGGCTGCACCCCGGCGGGCAGGCCGGAAAGTTCGACGTAACGAAAGCCGTGGAAGGTGAAGCACGGCTCCCAGGTGATCTCGCCTGTCCGCGCGGCGGTGTAGGTGTCGGTGGACTTCGCGGTGCGGTAGTTTTCCGTGTAGAGCATGCCATCGTCCTTGAGCATTTCGGCGAAACGAATGGTGACGGTCTGGTCCTTCGCGACCGGGATCTGCAGGCGGGCCCAGCCCACCATGTTCTGACCGACGTCGAAAACATAGCGGCCAGGCTGGGGTTCGGTGATCTTCTGGGGGGCCAGGATGCGCAGCTGCCGCACCGGGGCGAACGGCTTGGGCGTCAACGCGGCGGTCCCCAGATCCGCAGAGGCCGCCACGGGCCTCCAGTTGGCCGGCTGACGTCGGGCATCGAAGTCCTCGCCGTCGTAGATGCTCGAGGAAACGATCGGCCCGGTATAAGTGCCTTCCCACTGGGAGTCGGAAGCGATGATGTCGCTCGAGCCATCGGCGTAGGTGATCTCCAGTTGAACGAGCAGTCCCGTGTCCTTGCCAAAGGGCCCGAGCTCTTTTGTCCGGAAAGGATATCGTCCCCCATACCACCCGGCGCCGAGCAATCCCTCGAGGGTGTTCTGGCCGACTGTCAGTTGCGCCGTAACGTCGTAGGTGAGGGTATCGAGCCGTTTGTGATAGGAGGTTAGGCCATTGGCGAAATGATCTCTGCACACGCGCACCCCGTTGAGTTGGAAATCGAAAAGCCCGCGGGCGGTCGCATACAGGCGTGCGCGCGCCACCGTCTTTGGAACAAGAAAAGTCCGCCGCAAATATCCGACCGATTCCCGGGAGGGATCGGGTGCCTCGGCGGGCCGGATCCACCGGGCCTTCCAGTCGTCGGCCGATAAAAGTCCGACTTCGAGCTGCGCGAAACTGCTCCAGCCGTGGTCCTGGTCATTTTCGTCCCGGAACCGCACACGCCATTGGACCCGTTGGCGAGACCGCAGGGGTGCGCCGCCATAGGGAAACAACGTCGACTGGTCCGACTCGATCCAGCCGGAATCCCACAGGATCTTTTCTACCTCTCTCACCTCGATCTGGCAGGCACGCTGTCGCTTCACGCCTTCGGGCAGTTTCCACGAAAAAGTGGGGATCGGGCCGGGGTAGCCGAGCGGCTCGACAAGCCCATCACCGACCGTGAGTGCGGTCGCCGGCACCGCCAGGGCGACCTGAGTCGACAGCGCCAGGGCGGCAATGCCCGCCAGCCATTTTGAAGCCAATGATTGTTTCATGGGGGGTAGTCATAACTGCGATAGGCCTGGGGCAATAGCCAGGTCGGCCTCAGCCCAAGCGTCTTGGGTGCGGGAATATTGTGAAGAATCGAACCAGTCTACTCACTATGTGAGATGCGTTGAATGAGCTTTTCCGCTAAAAATTTTCGAGAGGACGGAGTGTTTATGCGGGTTTCTTTATGCAGTAATGACCTTGAGTCGTTGCAACTAATGATGCCCGCCAATGCCAAGCATCGACCGGACACGTTCCGTCGATGATTTCAATCATGCTCCATCTCAGGGAGTAAAAAGTTTGGGTGGGAAATCTGCTCGCCTTCCAATCGAGGTTGGGTATCGGCTACCTTCAATCCCAACCGATTGTGCCGCCTAGTGATCCAGAAACATGTCGATGGTTTGCTGAGCACCTTCAGCCGCACGAAGCGATGCTTCGGTCGTGGCTTAGAGGACGATTCTCCGCGATCACGGACATTGATGATATTGTGCAGGAGGCGTATATGAGAGTATTGCATGCCCGGGAGACTGTTTATATTGAGTCGCCCAAGGCGTTTCTTTTCGCGACGGCGCAGAATGTAGCTCTGGGCATAATGCGACAGCGGAAAAGTCGGGGCACGGATGCTTTAGCGGATGTGGAGACTTCCAGCATCTTAGATGATGAAGCCGATATATTACGCTTCATCGACCATTCCGAAAATTTAGAATTGTTAACCGAAGCAGTCCAATCTTTGCCTACTCGTTGTCGCCAAATTCTCACATTGCGAAAAATATATGGTCTTTCTCAGAAAGAGGTCGCGGCACAACTTGGCATAGCCGAGCACACCGTAGAAGCTCAAGGAACGATCGCCCTCCGCAAGATAGCGGATTTCTTTGCACGATCCAAACGACGTCGGCCCTCACGGCATGAATAATTACTCAGATAAACCTCCAGCGCTTGAAAGGATCGAGCAGGAAGCGGCCTCCTGGGTTTTGCGTTCTGACCGCGGACTATCTGCCTCGGAACAAGACGAGTTATCGGCCTGGCTGGCTTCAGATGCCCGGCATAGCGTGCAGTGGGCGCGACTTCGAGGCCACTGGAAGAGTCTGGATGCACTTGGGAAATGGCGTCCTGAGCATAGTGCGAAGCCCAATCCGGATTTGCTTGCTCCCCCAACCAAACGGCGATTTGCGCAAACTATCCCGATTCTATTGGCTGCTGCTGCGGTCGCGGTTGCTTTCCTTGGATGGCAGCTACAGAAACCGATTTCCTTTCCCCCCGCCGCTCACGCACCGTCGATTGCCGCGACGGATTCGCAGCGCGTATTGGAGGATGGTTCGGTAGTTGAGTTGAATCGAGACACCGAGATACAGATAAATTACACGGCATCGGAAAGGAGGGTTCGCCTCGTTCATGGAGAAGCCTATTTTACGGTGTCACGTAATCCTGCGCGCCCATTTATTGTGACAGCAGGCGAACTCGATGTGCACGCTGTGGGTACGGCGTTCAGTGTTCTAATGGGGGAAGAATCCGTGAAGGTCCTTGTGACGGAAGGTCACGTCAAGTTGCTGTCAATGAGGCCAGAGGTCTTAGAAACCTTATCGTCTAATCAGAAAGGTGCCTCGCCAAGCGAGGTGCCTGTTTTGAGTCCAAATCAACAGGCTGTGGTCTCGTTTCGTGCCAGTCCGATTCCCCTCCAGATCGCGAGCCTTTCGCCGAGTGAAATTGGTGCCGCCCTATCGTGGCAACACCGCCTGTTGGATTTTAACGCCGTGCCGCTCTCAGACGTTCTCGTTGAGTTTAACCGCCGGAACCGCGTTCAGATGGTGATCCAGGATAAGGAACTGGCTTCAATTCCGATCAGCGCTTCATTTCATTCCGACAATATTGACGGGTTTCTCCATCTCTTGGAAGCTGGCTTTGACGCACACATCGAGCGCCGCGGAGACTCGGAAATCCTCCTTAGCCGGCGACATTAGTCTTCTTGGGGAAGGCGATTTGGGCACTCGCAAAGAAGCGGTGAGCTAATATGCTATGTTCTGGTGGAGTCGTCGACGACCCGGCTGCAGAACTCATTTACCCCTTGAAAATCTTTTTAGCGGAAAAGCCCTACGGTCGCATCTTGAATGGTGAATACCGTCACCATGAACCCAAACAGGCTTACCCCAATCTTCAGTCCTACCCAGTAAACGTATCGAATTTCCTGACACGTAGTGTCGCGCAATTGATACGTTTTTTCCTACTCCTCCTTTTGGGAGTCACGTTTGCTTTCGCAGGCGAGACTCGTGATTTTTCACTGCCCAAAGGAGACGCAGCGGAAACGTTGAAGCTGTTTGCGGCACAGGCGAAAAGGGAAATTCTATACTCTTCCAAACACGTTGCTGGCGTCACCACCAACCCGGTAAGCGGAAAATACTCTCCGCGAGCCTCGTTGGATCTGATGGTGGCCGGCACAGGACTGGTAGTGATCGAAGATAGGGCGACAGGTGCTCTGATGGTAAATCGGCCGACCAGTGGAGGTCAGACTCCGCCGTCAGCCGTACTAGCCCCCACCAACCCCTACCAACAACCAGCCATGAACAGAAAAACTCCCATTGCAGTAATCGCTGCATGGTTCGCCGTATTAACGGCTCCCGCTCCAGGTCAAAACATTGCCGAGCCCGCGAAAAGCAACGAGGCAAAACAAGAAGAGGAGACAATAGTTCTGTCTCCATTCGTTGTCGATGCGAGTAAAGACCAAGGCTACCGCGCTACCAGCACGCTTGCCGGCAGTCGCATTAACACGCCATTGAAAGACATCGGTGCTTCCATCACGGTCGTTACTACTGAATTCCTGTCGGACGTGTCCGCGGTGGGAATAAACGATATCCTTTCCTACACGGCAAATACCGAAGGCTTCAAGGAAATCACTCCTTTCACGGCAGGTTTGGGAAATCCGACCGATCCTGGTTCCAACGGATCGCAAACTGCGAACCGGTTGCGTGGCTTGGCGAACGCGGATCTCACTCGCGACTATTTCTATACGATCGGTGGAGGGATCGGGTTCGACACCTACAATCTGGATCAAGTCACGATCAACCGCGGTCCGAATTCAATTCTGGCTGGTCTTGGATCAGCGGCTGGCATCGTTAATTATTCGCCGCAATTAGCCATGTATGGTCGAAACAAAAGCGAATTGAGCTATCGATTTGGTAGTTTCGGCGACCACCGAGCGACCCTGAACAGCAATATGGTATTAAGAGACGGCGTTTTGGCGTTTCGTGTGGCAGGAGTCTGGAACGATGTGGGTTTCAAGCAGAAACCTTCTTACAGTCACGATGGTCGCGTTTTTGCGGCAGTCACATACAATCCGTGGAAGAATACGACCATTCGGGCATCGTACGAACAGGTGAAGGTTGCGGCCAATGTGCCCAACGCACTCACCCCGGGAGATAATGTCAGCCAATGGGTCGCTGCAGGAAAACCCCTCTACGACAGCACTTCGTCGGCGCCACTCGCGGCTGGAATTATTGGCGGCCAGACCACGAATGGGGTATTTGTCTCAAAAAGCGGGGCAATTGAAAACGGCTATAGTTTTGACCAATTTAAACTCTACTCGCAGCGAAATGTCGCGGGAGTTAATCTTTGGATCCCGGTACGGATGCACGACAACCAGTACGGCGACTGGGATAGTCTCAATATCAATCCGAACGTTACCAAGCACGACCTCGATACGTTTTCATTCTCGGTGGATCAGGAGATTGTCAAAGACCTGAATGCTAACGTTTCGTTCCTGCGTGAGCATCAAACCAATGACGATCAAACTGCGACCCGGCCCGACTATTATCAGCTTTATGTCGATATTAATAAGTTTCTGCCGAGTCCGACAGGCCCGGTGGCGAATCCGCACTTGGGCGAGACATTTTTTAATTTTAGTGGATTGGACAACCGGCAGCAGTACCACGCGACGAACGACGTCGCTCGTGCCGCGCTTACTTACCAGTTGGATTTGAGGAAATACAACAAGTGGTTTGGTCGGTATAACCTGACAGGCTTTGCGGAAAGACGTGAAACTGAAACAGGTTACTTAGGTTTTACCGCGTTGAGAACCGATAGTGGCGATCAATATTTGAAATCGACGGCCAAACGTTTCTACGCTGGCTCTACCGAATCTTCTAAAATTACTTCGGTGCCCGGCCCGCTGGGACCCATGTCCAAAGTGTCGAATATCTATTTCGATGCCACCTCCGGAACATTCAAGACGAACACACTTAACACGGGTTATTTTCTTTCGACACAGCGCGCCAACTTAACCAAGTTGGATTCAAAAGCGGTTATATTGCAGGCCTACCTTTGGGATGATAAAATTATTGGTACCGCCGGGGTCCGCCGTGACACCAACAAAGCAGGCAGTCTGACTTCGAACAACGGCTCTCAGGCAACTGCCGCCACTCTTCTGGTCACCGACTATGGCGCGTTGTCAGAATTTTCGCAGACCACAAAGACCTATGGTGCAGTGGCACACCCGTTAAAATGGCTGAGCCTGCATTACAACCGGGCGCAGAATTTCGTACCAAATGCAGGTTCCACCGATTTGTTGGGCAATGTTACCTCTGCCCCGAATGGATTGGGCATCGATTATGGTTTTTCTCTCGCGCTGCTCGAAGATAAACTAAACTTGAAGGTAAACTGGTTCAAACTCACTGCGGCCAACGCATCCTCGGCCGCAGCCAATTTTCCGCTGGCCCAATGGGTACTTCCATGGATGGAAACGATGGTTATGCCAGAGCTGGCTAAGGCTGCAGGTATTTCATACAAGCCGCTAATTGCTTCTGGCTATCTTGCCGGTGATTCGCGCTTGGCTAACGCTTACACTTCGGACCAAGTCTCGAAGGGACTTGAGGTTGAACTGACTTACAATGTGACGCCCCATTGGCGCATCATGGGGAGCATCTCCAAACAGGAGGCAAAGGAAACCAATATTGCCCCTGGGCAGACGGCATTCATCGACAACCGCCTTGCTTATTGGAAGGCCACCCCTGGTCTTTGGACTGGGCAGCATTGGGCAAATGCTCCGTGGGGCGCGGCGAGTCAGGCTTGGTCGGGCGAGGAGTGGTGGAACGCCGTCGCAAACTCACAGTATCTCACCTATAAAGCGAACGATGGAAAACCCTCGCAAGCGATAGCCAAATGGCATGCTTCCGCCCTTAGCACCTACGAATTCAGTGAAGGCCCGCTAAAAGGCTTTAGCGTAGGTGGTGGCGCCCGTTACATTGACAAGGCGGTGATTGGCAATCCAGTCATCAAGGACTCGGCAGGAAATGTGATCGGCCTCGATCTCGACCATCCGTATACCTACAATGCCTACGTCAGCGTGGATGCTTGGATCGGCTATGAGGGCAAGTTTAAGTTTTTGGGTGATCGGAAGATCAGCTTCCAGCTCAACGGCCGCGATCTTCAAGAGGGTGGCAGTTATCGTCCCGTGAATGCGAACTCGGACGGAACCCATTCAGTGTATCGAATAGTTCAGCCACGAACATTCTTCCTCACGACCAAATTGGAATTCTAACCTGGGTTTTAGTTTGAACTAGTGTTGCGTGCTGAAGCCTCCCGTGAAATCCGCGGGAGGCTTTTAGCTAATGAGTGTCACAATACGGACTCTTGCGTTCGCGAAGAACATTCCGAGGAACTGGTGCTTCTTCATCGGAGTGTCTGCCCTGATACTTTCCGGTTTAGGCTACGGTCTGTCGTCGAAAGTTGTGTCGGGAAAACGGCTCTTCAAATGACGTTCAGAATTATCATTGGCCTGCGCCTGTCTTGCTATCTCGCGGCGTTCCTCCTGGGACCATGCTTGATCGCTGCAGAGGTTGAGAGCCCAGTCCTGGAAAATCCCCGTGTGGGCGACAAGGCGTGCTATAAATGTCATCAAGAAAAGAGTGACAGCTCTCGGCAAACTGCCCACGCCCAAACGTCGAGCTGGCCATCGCGCGCAACGATCAGGGGGAAATTTGATCCGGGTTCGAATGTGCTCCAGACCTCGAATCCCAATTTACGCTACGTAATGAAAGAGAATGAGAAAAGCTTTACGCAAACGGCGTGGTTTAAGTTGCCACCTGCCACGATGCTTGATCGCACTGAAATCTTCGGCCTTGTCATCGGGGCAGGCAGAAAAGGGCAGACTTACCTATATTGGGATGACGACAGACTCTTCCAACTGCCTGTATCATATTGGACGGAAGTTGACTGCTGGATTAACAGTCCCGGGTACCCTGACGGTACCCCGCATTTTGAGCGGCCGACACCTCCCCGGTGCCTGGAATGTCATGCGACAAGCTTTGAATGGCGGCCCCCGACTGAGAACCGATACGATAAGGAAAGCTTGGTCCTCGGATTGTCCTGCGAAAAATGTCATGGACCCGGTGGGCAGCACGTCGCGCTTTATGAGTCGGCCTCCCCCGCAGAGTTACGCCGAACGGAAACTGCCATCATCAACCCGGCAAAACTATCCCGTGACCGGCGTATCGACTCCTGTGCGCTTTGTCACGGAGGGGCGGGAGAATCCCTCACACCACCCCTGTCCTTTAAACCGGGCGATGTTCTTGCCGGACATGTCGCGCTACCCGTATTAAATCCGGCCGCGCATCTCGACGTGCACGCCAGTCAGGTCCAACTGCTTAAACTAAGCCGGTGCTTCCAAAACAGCCCGACGATGAGTTGCTCGACTTGTCATGATGTGCACAAGCCGCAGCGCGATGCAGCCTCGTTTGTTGCGCAGTGCATGACGTGTCATCAGGTTGAACAATGCAGGCTCTTCGGGAAACTCGGCGGAACAATTGCTCGCGGCTGCGTTGAGTGTCACATGCCTGAGGAAAAAACGGATCAGATCGTCTTTAATGCCAACGGCAAAATAATTCAACCCCAGGTGCGCAATCATCGGATTGCGATCTATCCCACTACGGTTGCTCCTTGATCGACGTCGCGTATATCTAAACACAACGTCATAAGTAATTGCCTATAGCGTTGGGTGGGTTTATCGTCGGTTCAATGAAAGCACTGACGATTTCCGATCAAGAAAACATGAT
>JAYUBB010000059.1:0-22324 GCA_043741015.1 Opitutaceae bacterium | reverse complement strand
CACCCCCGATCACCAGTGTGGTGGCTCTGGAGAAACGTCTCGCCCGGCTGAACCGGCCCTAGGCCTTGACGACCTTGGTGCCGGCAATCAGGTCGTGGATGCAGCGCCGGTCGTCGCGGAAGATGAAAAGAATGTCTGCGAGGTTGTAGCCGATCCCGATAAAAGGCACGGCCCCGATCAGGCCGTTCACGAAAACCCGGAGGAGAAAAATCTTCACAAAGCCCGGATTGGATCCGTCCTCAAAGCTGACGATCTTGATGCCGAGGAATTTCTTGCCCAAGGTCTGGCCCCGGGTGACCAGCAGGTAGATCTGGATGCCCAGCAGCAACACGATGGCCGCGCCGGTGGTGACAAAACCGGCGAGCAGCAGCGCCGGATTGGGCGTGTTGGGCGTGGTGAATACTCCGGCCGTGAACAGGATGGCCAGGCCGGGAGTGAGGAAGATACTGCCGATGATGCTGTCGAGGATGGCGGCCCCGAGCCGGAGCCAGCGGCTCGCGAGCTCCTGACCGGCGACGGGTGCAGCCGGCGGGGGCGCCCCGGCTGCCGTGACCGGCCGGGCGCCGAACTCGGGAAACTCCCCGAGAGTTTTCCACTCGGTTTCGTTGCTGCGGCGGGCCTTGGTGAGCAGATCGGCCCGGCCGCCGGCGATCCATTCCGCGATTTTGGCCTCAGACACCGGCCCGTATTCCTTCCCGTCGGTTCCAAGGATATTGAACATGATGCGGTCAGTATGCGGCGCCGGGCCGGCGGGTCAACGTCGCGCTACTCCTCGCCGTGTTTCTCCCGCACGCGCTGGCGCAGGGCCTTGGTGAGTTTCTTGAAGTCGGTCTTTTGCCGTTGCTGGGCCGAGCGGTCGGTGCGCCGGACTTCGTAGGCCGAGGCGCGCTGCATCCTCAGGTAAGCCTGCCAGCGGGCGGGCTCGAGGGTGCCGTCGCTGAGCGCCGCCTGGACGGCGCAACCCGGTTCGCCGGAGTGCGCACAGTCGCGGAATTTGCATTGGCCGGCCACGGCGGTGACGTCGCCAAAGGCCGCATTGATGCCGGCGGCGGCATCCCATGGCTGGAGCTCCCGCATGCCGGGCGTGTCGATCACGATCACGCCGCTGGGGGCCACGATGAGCTCGCGCTGCGTCGTGGTGTGGCGGCCTTTGTTGTCGGCCTCGCGCACTTCCTGCGTGTCCTGGACCGTTTCGCCCACGAGCCGGTTGATGAGCGTGGACTTGCCGACCCCGGAGGAGCCGAGCAGGGCGATGGTCCGGCCGGGCAAGAGGTAGGGGGCGAGGGCCTTGAGTCCGCGCCGGGTCTGCGCGCTGATCACAAACACCGGCACGTCGCGCCCGATAACGGCAAGCTCGCCGGTGATGTCCGCCGTCTCGTCATTGAGGTCGGCCTTGTTGAGGAGCACGACGGGTTGGGCGCCGCTGGCCCAGGCGGCGGCGAGGTAGCGCTCGGTGCGATGGAGGTGGTAGTTGCCGTCGAGCGCGCTGACGAGAAACACGGTGTCCACGTTGGCGGCGACGACTTGCTCGACCTCCTGCTCGCCGGCGGCCTTGCGGGAGAACTTGGTGCGACGCGGCAGGACGGCGTGGATGAGGGCGCGGGTGTCTTCACCGGGCTGGGGGGTGATGGCCACCCAGTCGCCAATTGCGGGATAATCGGCGGTGGTGCGGGTTGCGTGGGCAAATTTGCCGGCGCACTCACCGAGCCGCGCGCCGGTCTCACCCGTGACCTCGAAGAAGCCCTTCAATTCGAGAGTGACGCGCGCCGGCACGCAGCCGGCCGCAGCGTGCGGCGCAAAAGCTTGCGCGAAGTTATCATCCCAGCCGAGTTGTTCGAGGGTCACATCGCTAGTTTGCCACCGGAGCCCCGCATTGAGCAACGCTGGGTTTTTGCCGCCCGCCACCCTGGGGCGCAGGGGCAAGGCGCAGTGAGCTTACCGCAATGGATGCGGTGGCAGGGTGGATGCATTCGCATATCTTTGGACATGCCCAAGATGTCCTACGCCATTGAGGGTTGGCTCCCTAAATCGAGCCCGCTCGCCCTCGGCCGGGGAGGCACGCCGCCGATCCAGGCATCAAACCGGATGCCGGATCAACCCGGGCTCTGGAAGTACAAGCGAATGCCCCGCTCGCGGGGGGTCATGGTGTTTTCCGTCCTGATTTCGATCGGCCTGCATGCGTTCGCCCTGCTGGGCTTCAACGACCGGGCCGCGCCAGTCCGGCGGGTGGCAGTGGCCGAAGGGCCGGTTATCCAGATGACGATGCCTGAGCTGGAGGAAGACAAGTTGAAGCCGGTGGAATCGCTTAACAATGACGAGGCGATGCCAGATCCAGGCATCGTGGTGCCCATGCTCGCTGACCTGCCGACGCTGGTGCCGGTAGACTCCTTCGTCCAGTCGATGGACTTCACTCCGACGCTACCCACCAACCTCGATGCGGTGCGGCTTTCGGCGGTGCCGGTCAACATTGCGCGCGGCAGTGGCACGGCGGAGAGGCTCGGCAAAATATTCGACCCGTCCCAACTCGACCGGCAGCCGCAGGCGATCATCCGCCCACCACCGGTCTTTCCGTCGGAGCTGAAGAAAATCTTTGCCGAAGCGGTGGTGGTGCTGGGCTTCATCATCAGCGCCAAGGGTGAGGTGTTTTCACCCCATGTCATCTCGTCGGATAATTACCGTTTTGAGCCGGCGGCGTTGAGCGGCGTCCTGAAATGGAGATTCAAGCCCGGCATGAAGGCAGGTCACGCGGTCAATACGCGGACTGAGATCACGATTACCTTCCGGTTGAAGCCGGGAGAGTGACAGGATCCGGGAGCAGACGCGAACCGTCGCTGCCCGGCCGCCAGAACAGAGCGGTGTGGCCGACGGCCCCGACGCACAGGCAGGAGGTGCCGACGGCAATCTGGTCGCAGAGCACGGCGCGGGCCTCGCGATCAGCGCCTTCGAAACGCACCTTCACCAGCTCGCGGGTGTCGAGCTGGCGGCTGAGCTCGGTGAGCAACGCCGGCGTGGGGCCCTGGCGGCCAAGGCGGAGCGAATCACTGAGGTTCTGGCCCAGGCCGCGGAGCTTGGTTTTCTGTGCGCCGGTGAGGGAGGGGAGTTCGGTCATGTTGGGAAGGTATCGAGCGGTAATTCCCGCCATTGTCCAGCAGTCAGGTCCCCTAGGTCGAGATGACCGAAGCGGGTCCGGTGCAGGGTGAGCACCGCACAGCCCTGGCTGGCGAACATGCGGCGCACCTGGTGGTACCTGCCCTCGGTCAAGGTCAGCTCGGCCTCGCGCGGACCGAGGATCTTCAATTCCGCCGGAACACACGGTGCTTCCTCGTCCTGCAGCACCAGTGTGCCGGCGGCGAAGAGTTCCCCAAGTCCGGTGGGCAGATCAGAGTTAAGGGTGGCGCGGTAGACTTTTGGCACCTTGTGTTTGGGCGAGGTCAGGCGGTGGACCAGCTCGCTCTGATCGGTGAGGAGGAGCAGGCCACTGGTGTCCTTGTCAAGCCGGCCGATGGAGGTGACCTGCGGGTTGCGCGCCCGCCAACGGGGCGGGAGCAAGCCGTAGACATTGGGACCTTCGCGTTCATCGTGTGAGCAGACCAACCCGATGGGCTTGTGCAGGAGGAGCAGCAGCCCGTCGGAATGATCGAGCCGCTCGCCATCAATGCGCACGTCCGCCGGGTTGGCCTTGGCGCCGAAGTCGTCCACCACCGCGTCGCGCACGATGATGCGCCCGGACTTGATCCAGTCGCGGGCCTCCCGGCGAGAACAGTAGCCGAGGTTGGCGAGGAGCTGGTCAAGACGACGCATGGGATGAACTCAACCATGAAGGCCGCGAAGGACACGAAGAAAATCCTTCATCCTTGGGCCGTCTTCATCCGTAGTATGGATCGCATGCTCAAATACCTTCTGCTGATCGCCGCGCTGCTCACCGTGCTGGTCTCGCTCCTGACCATCGTCCGGGCACCGGACACGACGCTGGCGTGGAAGGCGGCGCTGGTCGTCGGAGAGTTCGGCCACTGGCTGGTGCTGTTCCCGCTCGGGTTCGCGGTGCTGGCCGTTGCGGCCACGAGTGGCGGTTGGCGGGTCGCGATTCTGTCACTGGGTGTCGTTGCCATGACCGGATTGCTGCGTCCGGTCGGCAGCGCTTGGCTCGTTGCGCGGCAGACGCCGGGCGTGAGGCTTTCTTTTGCCCGGCTATATTGGCATAAAAATATTCCCAAAGTGCCGGTGCGAACGGAAGTCTATGCCCGGCCAGGCGGGCAGGAACTGAAACTCGACGTTTACCTGCCGCCCTTCGCGAGGGATTCGAGCACGCCCCGGCCCGGTTTGCTCGTGATTCACGGTGGTGGTTGGGACAGCGGCGACAACACACAGCTCACGGAATGGAACCATCGCTGGGCCGGGCGCGGCTGGGTGGTGGCCGCGCTCAACTACCGGCTGGCGCCGGCGCATCCGTGGCCCGCGCAGCGTGATGACGTCCTTGCCGCCCTCACCTGGCTGAAGGCCAACGCGCCGTCACTCAGCCTCGACCCGCACCGCCTCGTGGTTCTCGGGCGCTCGGCCGGCGGACAGATCGCGACGGCGGCGGCCTACGGCGCGCATGACCCGGATATCCGCGGTATCATCGCGCTCTATGCGCCGCATGACATGAAATTTGCCTGGGCGGTGTCGCGCGAGGACGACGCGCTCAACTCGATCAAACTCATGCGCCAATATTTCGGCGGACCACCCGACACAACTGAACGCACCGCGCTCTACGATTCGGCCAGCGGGCAGTTGCTGGCCCGGGCCGATTCACCGCCGACGCTCCTCATCCATGGCTACCCCGACACGCTGGTGTGGTATCGCCACAGCCGGCGGCTGGCGGCGCGGCTGCAGGAACTCGGCGTGTCGCACACTCATATCGAACTGCCGTGGGCGACCCACGCCTTCGACTTCAATCCCGACGGGCCGGGCGGCCAGTTGGCTGACAGTGCCATCGGGGAATTTCTCGACCGGGTGGGGCGGTGAGGTTTTTCCGAAATGTGGGAGCGGCTTTAGGCCGCGACGGGAGGACAACGACACCGGCGCAGTCGGGGCATAAAGCCCTTCCCACATTCCAGCCCTGCAAATAATAACTTTCAGCGCCCGGCGCCCTTCACCTTGGTGCGGACCCGGAGCAGGGACTCGTTCGAGGTGATGTAGAGCGTCATGTGGTCGGCGTCGCCGAAGGTGCAGTTGGCGGTCGGTCGGCCGGTGAGGATCGAGCCGAGGTGCTTGCCCTCGGGGCTGAGAATGAGCACGCCGCCCGGGCCGGTGGTCCAGACGTTGCCGCGAGCATCAATCTTCATGCCGTCGAAGCCGCCGCGGCGTTTGGTGCGGGCCATCAGTTCCGTGCCGTCAAAGAAAACTCGGCCGCCGGCGACTGAACCGTCGGCGGTGAGCGAATACGCCATGATGATGGGCTTCGGTCCGTGGGTGCTGCCCACGTAGAGCGTGTGCTCGTCGGGGGAGAGCGCGATGCCGTTGGGTCGCTCCATTTCGCTGGAGATCACGGTGAGTTTACCGTTGGTGCCGAGGCGGTAGACGCCGTTGAAGGCCGTTTCCTGTTTGGTGTCGGCGGGCAGGCCGTAGGGCGGATCGGTGAAGAAAAGATTGCCGGCTTGATCGTAGCAGAGGTCATTGGGACTGCTGAAGCGTTTGCCGTCGAACTTGTCCGCGATGGTCTCGAAGCTTTTGCCATCTGCCGCGAGCCGGGCGACGCGGCGGTCGCCGTGCTGGCAAAGCGTGAGCCGGCCCGAGGCGTCGAGGGTGAGGCCGTTGGAGCCGCGCTCGCGGCCGTTGTATTCCGTGCCGGTGAAACCGCTCGGTTCAAGAAACACCGAGATGCCTTCGCCGTCCTTCCAGCGATAGACGCGATTTTCGGGTACGTCACTGAAAAGCAAGGCACCTTGGGCCGGCACCCACACGGGCCCCTCGGACCATTTAAAACCTTCGGCGAGCTTTTCGATGACGGCGTCCGAGGCGATCAGGGCATCAAGCGCGGGATCGAGGTGTTCGATGGAGCTCTTGGCGTCCTTGGGATACGGCGCCTTGGCCGAGGTGATGGGAGCGGGGGCGGCGGCGAGCACACCGGCGGCGAGCACACCGGCGGCGACAAGTGAGGAGAGTACCGTGAGGGATAGTTTCATGGGGTAAGGCAACGTTCGCACGATGCACTAATTCATCCGGCGCGCAAGCGGCGGAGTGTCACCAAACGCAGCGGATGCCGCCGAGGACGAGGCGCGGGGTGCCGGTGTTCACGATGCCGTCGGTGCTGCGGCCGGTCTCGATCCGTTCATTGGTGAGATTTTCCGCCGTGAGAGTAAGTTCGCAGTTGTCCGTGAGACGATAGCTCGCGCCGAGATCAATGACGAGGGCCGCGCCGAGCCGGAGCAGGTTCTCGTCGTCCTCAAATTGGCGGCCGAGCGCCCGGACCCGCGGCGTGAGGGTGAATTTTTTCACGGGCTGCCACGAGGCGCCCAGGGCGGCAGTGTGACGCGGTACTTGGGCGAGCCGCTTGTCGGCCAATGCGGGGGCCTGGCGAGCCAGGCGCACCGTGGCGTCGTTGTAGAGATAGTCGGCGGTCAGCGAGAGGGCGGACGACAACTGCCACTTCGCAGAGAGTTCGAGACCTTGCACCCGGATGCGGTCGAGATTCAGCCGCTGCCGGCCGAGCCCGCCGGCGGGAATGAAACCGACGATGGGAAAGGTGCCGGGGCCGCGGGCGAGGGTGACGTTGCCGACGGCGTCGCGCAGATCGTTCCAAAAGAGCGCGCCACCCAGGGTGAATTTCCGGTGAGCAGATTCGACACCGAGCTCGGTGCTGGTGGCGTGTTCGGTGCCGAGAGCGGCGTTGGCTTCCGTAATGACGTTGCCCACGCGGAACGGACGGTAGAGTTCGTTAAGCGTCGGGCGGCGGAACGAATGCTGCGCGGCCGCGCGCACCCGCCAGCCCGGGGCGGCGGTCCAGACGAGCCCGGCGCTCGGGGAAAACTCCCTGCCATCGCGGCCGGCGTAGGTGTCGTTGCGCAGGACGTTGCCGGTGGCGCGGTCAGTTTCGCGGCGGTGGCCATTTTGCTCACGCCAGAAATCGAGCCGGCCACCCACGGTAGCGTGGAGATTTTCGGTCAACGGCCGCTCATGCAGGGCGAACACGCCGGCGACATCCTGCCTGCCGCCGGCCACGCGCTGCCGCGTGAAAGCCCCGGCGGTGTAGAGAAAATATTCCCGGGTCTCACCGTGCACGCGGCGATAATCGAGGCCAGTGCTGGTACGCGCTCCATGGGCGCTATTCCACACACCGGTCCACGCGGCGCCGAGAGCCGTCGACGGCACGGCAAACTGGTCGCTGGCGGGCGTCTCCGCCGTGCGGGTGGCGTTGACCGAGCTGAAGGTGCTGGCGAACGACTGATCCTGACCATAGGCCACGGCATTCCACGCGAACGGTTTGCCGGCCTGGGCGTCGAGAGCGACGGAGGCGAAGTCTTCGCGTGAGGAATTGTGCTGGAAGGGCGTGCCGTTGTTGCGTTTCTCGCGGTAGGTGCGGGCCGTGATGGTCAACTGGAGGTCAGGCGCGATCATCTGTTGCCAGCGGCTGGTGAACCAGCGGTGTTCACTGGCCGCGGCCTGATCGATGGTTCCGCGATCCTCGGGGGCGACGAGCGAAAATCCACCGGTGGCGAAATCACGGCCGAGCAGTTGCAGCGAACCGCCACCGATCGGTTGGCTGACCGCCAGTTCGATGCTGTGGGTGGCGAATTCGCCGTAACTGGCCGCGAGTCTTCCACGGGTGGCGCCGGGGTTCTCGGTGAAGAGCTGGACAATGCCGCCGAGAGCGGCGTTGCCCCAGGCCGTGGCGCCACCGCCGCGCACGAGCTCGGCTCCGGCCAGTGACTCGCGCGGGATCTTGCTCCAGGCGACCCACCCGCCGAAGGGATCATTGAGCGGCACGCCGTCGAGCAACACGAGCGAGCGGCTCGCGCCGCTGGGTCCGAGTCCGCGCAGGGAGACGCCTTGGGCGGTGGGGTTGGCGGTGAAGCTGTCGCTGCGACGGAAAAGGCTGAAGCCCGGCACCGAGCGCAAGGCGCCGTCGAGCGTGGCGGTAGGCGTGGCGCGGAGCTGTCCGCCAGAAAATGCCGTGACCGAGAACGGCACCTGCTCGGGCGGCTCGGCGACGCGCGAGGCGCTGATCACCATATCCGGCAGGGTGATCTGGCCCAAGAGTGGTGAGACGCAGGCAAGCGCGAGCAGGAATATTTTCACGACAGGCCGGGCCGGCGGCAGGCCTCAGCGAGGCGGGCGGGGATCATTTTCATGCGTACGGAGAAATGGCAAAAAAAATCTGTGACGCAAGCCGGAGCGCCCGGTCGCGAGAAAAGGCTCGCCTCGGCCGGGACGTTGCGGGATGCCTCTCGGCCTATGTCCAACTGGGAATACAAGATCATCAGCAGCGGCAAGGGTGGCTTTGCGAGCCCGGCGCTGATGGAGAAATTTCTAAACGACCTCGGGCTGGAAAACTGGGAGATCATCAGCTTCCACCAGCTTCCCGACAA
Organism: Opitutaceae bacterium; assembly: GCA_043741015.1. Classification (GTDB taxonomy): domain Bacteria; phylum Verrucomicrobiota; class Verrucomicrobiia; order Opitutales; family Opitutaceae; genus Lacunisphaera. The sequence goes on along the minus strand of JAYUBB010000059.1, from coordinate 13,757 downwards.
CGCCCTGGCCTTCCACGGGCTGGCCCGCCGCTCCGCCGAGCGCGACTGGACGCTGGAGGACGCCGTCAAGGCGGCCGCCCGCACCGAGGCGGACAAGCTCCGCGCAGAGTTTGAGGCCAAGTTCAAGGCCGGCTCCGGCCAGGCCGCCGCCCCGGAGGAGGAGGGCGAGGCCTTCCTCGCTGACGAGAAGCCCGGCACCGAGGGCAGCATCCGCCGCCTGCGCGACACTTCACGCGATGACGACCTCGACGCCCCCGAGGAGGAGATCAGCGCGGCCCCCAAGGACGATTGGGACAAGCTCGCATCGGAAGACGAGTTGCCGACCTTTTTCGACGCGCTCCGTCCGCACATGCGCCGCAACCAGCGCGGCCCGGGCATGAGCGTCGGTCTCGATCACCTCGCCAAGAAATGGCAGCTGGACGAATCGGACCTCAAGGGCGCGCTCGTGGAATGCGGCCTGCAGATTCCTGCCGACGAAAACGCCAAGCCGGTCTTCGCCGAGTACGAGGGCGAGCTCTACTGGGTGAACATCAACCGGCGGGGTGAAATCTGGATCAACCTCCGCGACAAACCCCAGCCGGTCTTCCGCATCGTGCAGGCCCGGCGCGTGGAAGGGACAGAAGAGCCTGCCGCCGTTGCAGAGAATGTGGGAGGGAGTGTACCTCCCGACACGGCGGGGCATAAAACCCCTCCCACGCACCAATCCCGCGAGGAACGTCAGCAAAACCAGCGTCAGGAGCAGCCCGCGGAGCGCGCCCCGTCCGCGCCCAAGACCTTGCTCGACAAGATTCGCAGCATGATGCGCCGCAACCGGCGTGGCCACGGCATGTCGGGCAGCTTCCAATACCTTACCAAGGCCCTGAAGCTCGATGAGGCACAACTGCTTGCCCAGCTCGGCGAGCACGGTCTGATTCTGGTCGAAGGCGGCCAGCCGGCGGAGACCGAGGCCGGGGACTTTGTCTATTGGCTGAACAAGAACAATCGCGGTGAAATCTGGATCAACACGGAGCTGAAGCGAAAGGACAAAGAACAGCGGACGGAGGGCGGAGAACAGATAGCAGAGGCCGCAGCCCCGGCGCCCGTTGTCTCAACGCTGCCGCCCGAAAACACGCTCACCGCCGTTCGCCTGCTCATGCAGCCGAAGAAACGCGGCGAAGGCGTGACCGCGCTCCTGAGCGAGCTCGCCGAGCAACTGGAGAAAAAGCCGGAGGTATTGCAGGCCGCGCTGGCCGCAGCCGGGCTACACCTCCCCGAGTCACCCAAGGCCAAACCGACCTTCGCCGAACACGGCGGGGAAATCTACTGGCTCAACGCAAACGCCAAGGGCCAGGTGTGGCTCAACGCCAAGCAGTCCGCCGCCGCCAAGAAATCGCGCGGGAAGAAATCCGCCGAGTAAGCCTTATGCTGAAGTGCCGGCACCCGAGACCTTGAACGGGACGATCGTGGCTTGGTGGAAGGGGGCGAGCACGGCGAGCTGGTCGGCAATGAGCCGGTCCGAACGGCAGCGCGGCAGCTTGCTCGCGCTGGCCGTCTTGCGCTGATCCTTCGCCCAGAGCGCGAACACGCCGGGCATGACGAGGCGCACCACGGGGGCGACGAGCACGCCACTCTCCCGCCGGGCGGCGTAGTCGGCATTGCGGTGGAACAGCTCGGCGTCTAGCTCGGGCGCGATCACATTGGCCGTGGGGGTCTTCATCGTGTGCGTGCCTAGCTCGAGCCACCATTCGTGGAAATTGGCCACCTGCCCGGCGCCGCTGCGCTGCGTGTGGGGCGCGACATGGAAGGCGATTGCCTGCCAGCCGTTGTGAGTGCAGATCGCCTGTACGCTTTGGAACACTTCGAGCTCGCTCACGCGTTCGCCGAAGGAGTTGAGCTGGAGTGCGGTGCGGCCGGCGAATTGCAGGCGCGGTGGATCGACCGAAACAAAGCGTACGATGTCGCCGGGCACGTAGCGGCACAGCCCCGCGGGAGTAGTAACGACCAGGACGTAGTCGATACCGGCCTGAATCTTCCCCAGCGGCACGCAGAGCGGACCGGCGTGGGTGAGCGTGGCTTCGTTGTAGGAGGCGAGCGGCAGGAATTCGAAGAACACCCCGGCATCGGCCAGCAACCGCAAGGCGGGGGGACTGTCTCCATCCTGCGCCGCAAAGAGGCCCTCGGCGGCCGCGTAGGTCTCGTGGAACCTGACGGCTGGACCAAGGGAGGCATGCAGGGCCTCGTCGAAAAGCCCAAGCGGGGCGCCGGTGTGAAGGCAGCATTCGAGGTTGGGCCAGAGGGCTTGCAAATGGGGTGGAGGTGGCTGGCCGGCGGCATGGCGGGCGGCGAGTGCCAGATCGCAAAGCAGCGCCGGCGTGCCGGCAACCAAAGTGACATCGCGCCGGAGCATGGCGCGGGCAGTGGCGGTGGTTTTCTCGGCGCTTTCCGGCATCTGCGCGATCGGGGCGGGCGGTGACCGGAGGTTGGCCTCGACCCACGGGGTGAGGCAAAGCGTCAGCATGCCGTCGAGGCTCGTGCGATAGGAGTCCTTCTGCTCGGTCACGCCGGTGCTGGCGCCGATCTGCACGTGCCGGCCGAGGAACACTCCCGCATGGCCGGCCCGGTGGGCGTAATGAAACAGGGCGTCACGCAGGCCGTGGCGGTAGTGGGCGAGCATGGCCTCGGGCACCGGCAGCAGCTTGGGCGCCGGACCGCTCGTGCCGGCGGTCTCGACGAAGAAGGGGCATTTGCCCGGCACGAGTACATCAGCTTCGCCGGTGGCCATGCGGGTGATGAGTGGCTGGAAATATTCGTAGGGCCGCGGCGGGACCTTGTCGCGGAACTGCTCATACGTCGTTCCGGCCTCGAGGCCGTGTTGGCGGCCGAACTCCGTCGCGGCGGCCTGGGTCATCAGCCGGGTGAAGGCAATTTGCTGGGCTCCGACGCCCCGGCCTTGGGCCTTGAGCCGCCTGGTGAAACGCGCAACGCGGAAGCCTGCCCAGAAATTGATCAGAAATCGAGGTGCCAGAGTCATCTGCAGCTGGATTAAGACCCGCAATCACTCCGAAGGCCACAGGGATTTCCCCGAATCCCCCAGAAAAAACCGTAAAGCCGGCGGCTATGGGGTTGCCGCCACCGGGCGCTGGCCCAGCATGCGAAACTCATGTCCGCCCTGCCGCCTGTTATTTTCGAGGATGAGTGCCTGATCGCGTTCGACAAGCCGAGCGGGCTGGCGGTCGCGCCCGACCGCCGGGACCTGCCGGGCGGGAGCCTGATGGAGCTGGTGCGCGCAAAAATGGGCCCCGACGTGGCCAACGTCCACCGGCTCGATGCCGACACAAGCGGGTTGGTGCTCTGTGCGAAGACGAAGGTCGCGCTTGATTTCCTGAGCGGGCAATTTCAGTCGAAGACGGTGGCGAAGCGCTACGAGGCGCTGACGGTGGGCGTGCCGGCAACCGACGAGTTCACGGTCGATCTCGTGCTGAAGGAGGACGAGGCCAAGCCGGGCCGGATGTGCGTGGTTAAGAAGCACGGCAAGGCGAGCGTGACCGGGTTCACCGTACGGGAAAAATTCCCGCAGCCGGCCGGCCGGCCCGGCCTGGCCCACCTCGAGTGCCGGCCACTCACGGGCCGCACGCACCAGATCCGCGTGCACCTCGCAGCATCGGGTACACCGATCCTTAACGACCTGTTCTACGGCAACGAGACGCGACTTCTGCTCTCAGACCTGAAGCGTGGCTACAAGGGACGGGACGACGAGCGGCCGCTCATCAACCGGCTGGCACTGCACGCGGCGGCCCTGACGTTCACCCATCCGGTTTCGCGGGAGAAAACGACACTCAGTGCGCCCCTGTCGACGGATTTTGAGGTGGCGTTGAAATATCTGCGGAAGTTTGCCCGGCGATAAAAGCGTTGTCCGGCCTGCAACCGGACTCTAACGCTCCTAGCCACAAGTCCAGCTGTGAGTGCCACCAACCCCATCCCGTCCCTGAACCCTTGGTTCCCGCCCGCCCCGGCCGGGGCCCCGCCGCCCAAGCGGCTGCGGGCCATCGGACTGGTCGGCGCAGGCAAGACGGCCACGGGCATCGCCCACTGGTGCGCGACCAAGGGATTCGGTGTGATCATGCATGACAACGAGGCCGGTGCGCTCACGCAAGGTGTCGAGGTCATCCGCGGCCTGTTCCGCGCCGCGGAGGAGCGCCACGAGATCACGCATGCCGCGGCGCACAAGGCGATGGGCGGCGTCGGTATCACGACCAGTGTGGAGGACATGGAATTCTGCGACATGGTCGTCGAGACCATTACCGAAGACACGGCGTCGAAGCGGGCGCGGTTTGTCGATTTTGCGCGTGTGATGCCGAAGGACTCGGTGCTGGCCACGTGCGCGTCGGCTTCCGGTTTGGAGGAACTTTTCGCGGTCACTACCGAGCCGGGCCGCGTGATCGGTCTGGGATTTTTTGACCCCGTCGGCACCTCGCGCCAGATCCATGTGACCATCGGGTCGCAAACGTCACGCGAGACGGTGGAGCGTGTGCTGATATTTATCGCCACCCTGGACAAGACCCCGGTAGTCAACGGGAAAGCGCGGCACGGCACCTGAGCGCTCGCCCAGAAATGCGTTGCAGTCGGGGGCAGATTGCAGGCATTTTTCCCACCGCGCCCATGGCCAAAGTCGCCACCCTCAATAAAGAACAGAAGCGCCACCTGCTGGTGACGATGCTTGAAAGCCGCCACGGCGACCTCCGCGAGGAGAGCCTGAACCGGCAGGGCAAGGGACATTTCCACGTGTCGGGCCGCGGGCATGAGGCGCTGGCGGCGGTCGGAGCCCAGTTGCGCGACGGCGACTATCTGGTGCCGTATTACCGCGACCGTGGACTGTGCATGGGGCGGGGGATGACCACGCGGCATCTCGCGCTGGAGTATTTTGCCAAACGCGACTCGGCCTCGCGTGGTCGCATGATGCCGTCGCACTACTGCTCGCGGGAGCTGAACATCGTGAGCGTGCCCACCCCGACCGGGGCCCAGCTGCTGCCGGCTTGCGGCATCGCCTGGGGCCTGCAACTCGACCAGAAGGATGGGGTCGTGGTCACCTGCATCGGCGACGCGGCGACCCGGCAGGGTGATTTCTACGAGGCCCTGAGTTTCGCCTTGGAGAAGAAGCTGCCGGTGCTGTTCCTCGTCGAGGACAATGCCTACGGCATTTCGACGCCGACCCGGCTGACCAACCCGATGGCCCTGCAGGTGTTCAACCCGGCGCAATGGCAAAAAATGGACGGAGCCGATCCGCTGGCGGTGCACGCTGCCACCCAGCAGGCGCTGGCCAGGATCCGCGCCGGCGGTGGCCCGGAATTTCTGTGGGTGAAACTGGAGCGGCTCTCCAGCCACACCAGTTCTGACGATCATACGCTCTACCGCTCCAAGGAGGACATTGCTTCACTTGAGCAGCACGATCCGGTCCGCAATCTGAAGCAGCAGATGGTCAAGGACGGCGAACTGACGGAGAAGGACTTTGATAAACTCGACGGCGAACTGAAGGAGAAGGTCCGCAAGGATTACGCCGCCGCCGAGAAAGCCGAGAACCCGCGCGCCGCCGACCTGATGGTGGAATCGGTCGGCCCGGCACCCGAGCTGACCGCCGAGCTGTTCCAGCCCGGCAAATACCGGATGGGCGACCTGCTCAACCGCACGCTCCGCGCCGGACTCGACGCCGACCCGGGCCGCATGATCTTTGGCGAGGACGTCGAGGATCCCAAGGGCGGCGTGTTCCGGCTGACCCAGAAACTCTCCACGGATTTTCCTGCACAGGTTTTCAACTCCCCGCTGGCCGAGTCCACCATCATCGGCATCGGCGGCGGTCTGGCCCTCTACGGCCGGCGACCAGTGTTCGAGATCCAGTTTATCGATTTCATCTATCCCGGCTTCAACCAGCTCGTCTCCAATCTCGCCAATCTCCGCTGGCGCACGAACGGCGAGTGGAAGGTGCCGGCGGTGTTCTACGCGCCTTACGGTGCCTACCTGCCCGGTGGCTCGCTGTGGCATTCGCAGGCCAACGAATCGGTCTTCGCGCATTTTCCGGGCATCAATATTGTCATTCCGTCCACGCCGGAGGATGCCGCCGGCCTGCTGTGGACCGCGATGCACGGCGAGGACATCACGCTGTTCCTCGTGCCCAAGCACATGCTTTGGGCCGAGCGTCAGGTGAGCGAGGCCATTGGGGCGATCCCGCTCGGCTCGGCCCGCCGTATGACCGAGGGCGGCGACGTGACGGTTGTCGCCTGGGGCAATACCGTCGAAAAATCACTGGAGGCAATCGCGGAACTGAAGAACGAAGCAGCCGTCGAGCTCATCGACCTGCGGTCCATCGTGCCGTGGGACAAGGCGGCGATTGAGGAATCCGTCCGCAAGACCGGCCGCCTCGTCATCGTGCAGGAGGACACCGAGAACTGCTCCGTCGGGCAGATGATCATCACTCACCTCCTGAGCCTGCCCGACATCTGGGCGGCCCTGAAGGCCCCCCCAGTGCTCGTGTCGAAGGGCAACGTGATGATCGGCTACAACCCAATCTACGAATACGCCGCGCTGCCCGATGCGCCGCGGATCCTCGACACCCTCCGGCGCACCGTGGCGATCAATGTCACGCGCGGTGAGGGTGGGGAGAACTTCGCCACACTGCCGGTCGTTGAGACCGCTCCTCCGGTCGCTGTTTCCACCGCCGCCGCCCACGGCCCGCAAAACACCCTCGTGGCAGGCACCAACGACATCATCGTCCACGTGCCGATCATGGGAGAGGGTCTGCGCTCGGCCCGCGTGGTCACCCTCAACAAGAAGCCGGGTGAGGCCGTGCGGCCTGATGAAGTGCTGTGCGAGCTCGAGACCGACAAGGCGGTCTACCCGGTCGAGTCGTCCTTCGCGGGCACCTTCAAGTCGTGGCGGATCAAGATCGATGACACCGTGCTCATCGGCCAGGAGATCGCGCTCGTCACCGGTGACGCGGCGAGCGTGGCCGGCCTGTCCGTTGAGACTCCGACGAAAAATGAAGCACCGGCCAAGGCTTCGCTCACCGTTGCGGCCAAGTCAGCCATCCCGGCTCCTGTCGTTTCCTCAACCCCTCCGCTTATGCAAGGCAACGTCCGCCCGCCCGCCCTATCTCCCGCCATCACCCGGCGGCTCGACACGGTCGTGCCCGCCAATCTGCTCATGGATTGCCGCTGGGAGGCGATCCGCCACGCCCGCGAGCAGTCCAAGACGCAGCACGGCAAGGCTGCCGCCTCGCCCTCGGCCATGATGGCCTGGTGCGTGATCCGCACGATGGAGCAGCACGCGGGCTTTCGCCGGGTGGTGAACAAGGACGCGATCATCCATGAGCTCACGGATTTCGACCTCGGTGTTGCCGTGGCGCTCGAGGGCGACCGGCTCGGCACGGCCGCCATCACCGGGGCCAACAAACTGGGTTGGGCGGAATTCGTCGCGGGCTACGGACGTGCGATCGAGGAGACCCGGGCCGGCAGGATGATCGAGGTGCAGGCGCCGTTGAACATTTCCAGCCTGGGCGCATTCGGGGTGGAGAACGCCACGCCGATTGTGGTGCCGCCGGCCATGAGCACGTTGTTCATTGGCTCGGCGCACGAGAAGATGATCAAGGACGGCGGAGTGGTTTACCCGATGGAGGTTGTCACACTTTCACTTACATTCGACCACCGGGTGGTGAACGGCGCCGGGGCGGCGGCGTTCATGATGGAGCTGAAGAAGCAGTTCGAGACCTTCAAGCTTCCGGCCTGAGGGAAATACTGGACGAAGGGCCTTTCTCGGGTAAAGTCACAGATCTCCCGCAGGGCCGGCTTGGAGATACTATGACTGACGTATCCTTTCTCACCGGCGTGGTCCAGGTCCCGATAAAGCCACTGGTTGTGCTCGTGATCGAAGACGATGCTCGTTGGCGGACATGGATAGGGACGCATCTCGCGAGCGCGGGGCATACCGTGCACACGGCTGTCGATGGCCTGGCCGGTTTGGAATTCACCGCCAAAATCAAGCCAGGGATTATCCTGTGCGATGTCGAAATGCCCCGGTTAAACGGCTTCGGCGTGCTTGAGGCGGTCCGGCAGCAACAAGGGTTGAGCGACATTCCATTTATTTTTCTGACTTCGCGGAATGCCCGGGTGGACCAACGCAAAGGGATGGTGATGGGGGCAGATGATTACATCACGAAGCCATTCTCCCGGGAAGAGCTGCTGGCGAGTATTGCCGGGGTGTTAAGCCGGCGGGCGTCGCTGACAGAGCGACTGATGCATTACACGGATGAACACCGCCGTGAAATGGCCGCGCCCTGGGCGCACGAGCTCCTCACGCCGCTGAACGGCATTCTCGGTATTGCGTCAATGCTTGAGGCCGAGCCGGAGTCAGTTTCACCGGCCGAGCTGCGCGAACTGGCCCGCGCCATCCACGAGAGTGCACAACGGCAGCAGGCGCTGTCCCGCAAGTTGGTGCAGCATTTTCAGCTTGAGCAATTGAAGGAGTACGGTTGGCGCGATCCGGCGGCGGCCGTCGAAGCCGGCAGTGGAATCGAGGACGAGGTCCGGGGGGTGGCGGAGCGGGCCAACCGCTCGGTCGATTTGCGCATGGGCTGCATGCGGGCAGCGGTGAGCATCGGTCCACAGTGGCTGCGGGCGGCCGCAGGCGAACTGGCGGAAAACGCCTTCAAATTTTCTCCCAATGGATCTCCCGTATCGGTAAACGCGCAGGTGGTGGACGGACTTTATCGCATAGAAGTGACTGACCGGGGTCCGGGCATGACACCGGCCGAGCGGACGGGTATCGGGGCGTTCCGCCAATACAACCGTGCCAAACTCGAACAACAAGGCCTGGGCCTCGGGTTGGCCATCGTGCAAAATGTCGCCCGGTTGCATGGAGGATCATTCAGCCTGGAGCCGAGGGAGGAAGGAACGGGGCTGCGTGCCGTCATTGATTTGCCCCTGGTGGAATTAGCCAGTGGGGGCTGAGTGGTGACTTGCGGATCGGGATGACTGAGGGGATAATGCCGCACCCCTTATGAATACCCCGATTGTTTTTCCCGCCGTTTCGCGTCGCAGGTTTCTCAGCCATTTATCCGCCGCCGGTGCCTTGGCCCTGGCTCCGCGTTCGCTCCTCGCCCTTGACCCGGCCAAGAAAAAGCTCGGCGTCGCCCTCGTGGGCCTCGGCGGCTACAGCACGGGCCAGCTCGGGCGGGCATTGAAGCTCACGCAAAACTGCCGGCTGGCCGGCGTGGTCACGGGCTCGCCCGAGAAGGGGGCCAAGTGGGCGAAGGACTACGGCTTTCCCGGGACCAGCGTCTACGGTTACGATACGATGGCCCGGATGGCGGACAATCCCGACATCGACATCGTGTATGTCGTCACGCCCAACGGGCTTCACGCGGAGCACGCGATCGCCGCGGCCAAGGCGGGCAAGCACGTCATCTGTGAGAAACCGATGGCCAACACTGTGGCTGAGTGCGACGCCATGATCGCGGCGTGCAAGGCGGCAGGCGTGAAACTGTCGGTCGGCTACCGGCTCCACTTCGACCCGTTTCATGAGGAACTGCGCCGGCTCGTGCGGACGTCGGAGTTCGGGCCGTTCATGAAAATGTCGGGTGGGTTCGCCTTCACCATGGGCCAGCACGTGTGGCGCGCGGAGAAGAAGCTGGCCGGTGGCGGGCCGCTGATGGATCTCGGTGTCTATGTGCTGCAGGAAACCCTGATGGCGACGGGCGAAGTCCCGCCGGTGGCGGTCACCGCGCGCGAACTGCCGAAGAAGCGCCCGGAGTTTTTTGTCGATGTGGAGGAGAGCCTGATGTGGACGATGGAGTTCGCCAACGGCGCGCGGTGCGAAGGCTACACCAGCTACAACGACAACCGGAACGATTTCCGCGCCGAGGCCCCGGGCGGCTGGTTCGAGGTCGGGCCCGCCTACAGCTACCGCGGCCTGTCGGCCGCCACGAGCCGCGGGCCGGTGGTTGCCACCGCGCCGGCCAGCCAGCAGGCGTTGCAGATCGACGATTTTGCGAAGTGCATCCGCGACAATCTCCCGACGCGCGTGCCCGGCGAGATGGGCCGGCGCGACATGGTCATGGTCGAGGCGATCTACGCCTCTGCCGCAGCCGGCGGGAAGCGTATCGAGGTGAAGGTGTAGCCTGCGGTTAACCCCAAGCCCCACCACGACCCCGTTCGGTCCTCTTGGGCGAAGAAAGATGAAAAGAGTTCTCCTCATCGTACTCCTTGTTTTCAACGCAGGCTGCACCTCGTGGGATTATCGCATCGAAGGCAAGAAGGTCGTTTTCGGCACCCGTTCGTGGAATCACGCTCCTCTCGATTACGAAGTCCGAGGGGCAGACACAGCTACGTTTCGAGTGCTCAAGGACGGCTATGCTCGGGATCGGACGCAGGTTTACCTTAAGGGCGATGTCATCGCAGGTGCTGATCCTGTAAGCTTTGAGATTTTGAAAGATGGTTACACGAGAGATAAGAATCACGTGTTCCTATCCAAGTGCTCACTGGATGGCGCAGATCCCCAGACTTGGCGGCTGATTGCTGAGTATTGGAGTCGAGACGCGAAGAGGGTTTTTCAGGGATATTCGGTAATTCCGGGAACAAAACCCGATACGTTTCGCTACATTAAAGATGGTTGGGCGATTGATGGAGCGCGCGCCTATCATCACTTAGCGTTGTTTCCTGAAGACTGCAGTCAGCCGAATCAGTTTCTTAGGCTCACGGTTTTTGACGATGTCGATCCGTCCACTTTCGAAGTTATCGATGGCTTCCATGCAAAAGATGCCCGGCAACATTTCGATGCATTAAAGACGGGACGCTGACACTAGCCGGGGGCCAAGCAAAGGAGCCGGGTGGGACCGAGAGAGGCCTGACACGGGGTCGGTTTTGGGATATGGGTTAGCGTGGCAGGGTAAGGTCGACTCGCGTCTCAGCGTCGTGCTCCGCGCGCTTCGCGGCCTCCGCGTTAAGCGAATCGGAGGCTTACCTCAAAACTCCGCCGTGCCCGGGGTGCGGGCGAAGGGGATGACGTCGCGGATATTCGCCACGCCGGTCACGAACATGAGCATGCGCTCGAAGCCGAGGCCAAAGCCGGCGTGCGGCACCGTGCCGTAGCGCCGCAGGTCGAGATACCACCAGTAAGCCTTCTCGTCGAGGTGGTGCAGCGCCATGCCTTCCTTGAGCAGGTCGAGCCGCTCCTCGCGCTGGCTGCCGCCGATGATCTCGCCGATGCCGGGCACGAGCAGATCCATCGCCGCGACCGTCTGCCGGTCGGGCGCGTCGCCGTCGTTTTTCCGCATGTAGAACGCCTTGATCGCGCGCGGGTAGTTGTAGACGGTGACCGGACACTTGAAGTGTTCCTCGGTGAGGTAGCGTTCGTGCTCGGCCTGGAGGTTGGTGCCCCACGAGACGGGATGCTCCCAAGTCTTGCCGCTTTTCGTGAGGATCTCGACGGCCTCGGTGTAGCTGCAGCGGACAAAGGGCTTGGTGAGCACGAAGTCGAGGCGCGCGAGCAGCTCCTTGTCGACGAACTTGCTGAAGAACTCGAGGTCGGCGGCGCAGTGTTCCTTGGCGTCGCGGATGAGGTGCTTCACGAACGCCTCAGCGAGGTCCATGTCGCCCGCGAGGTCGCAGAACGCGACCTCGGGCTCGATCATCCAGAACTCGGCGGCGTGGCGCGAGGTGTGGGAATTCTCGGCACGGAAGGTCGGGCCGAAGGTGTAGATGCTGGAGAGCGCGGTGGCGAAGATCTCACCCTCGAGCTGGCCCGAGACGGTGAGGAAGGTCTTTTTGCCGAAAAAATCTCTCGTGCCATCGATATCGCCGTGCTCGGTCTTCGGCAGGTTGGTGAGATCGAGGGTCGTAACGCGGAACATGTTGCCGGCACCCTCGGCATCGCTGGCCGTGATGATGGGCGTGTGGACGTAGTGGAAGCCGCGCTCCTGGAAGAACTGGTGGACGGCGTAGGCGAGCCGGCTGCGCACGCGGAAGACGGCGCCGAAGAGGTTGGAGCGCGGGCGCAGGTGCGCGATCTCGCGGAGGAACTCCAGTGTGTGGCCCTTTTTCTGGAGCGGGTAGGTGGCGTCGGCCTCGCCGAGCACGGTGAATTTCTCCGCGACGACCTCCCATTTCTGGCCGCCGCCCTTGGACTCGACGAGCTTGCCGTGCACCTCGACGGAGGCACCGGTATTCGCGCGGGCGACATTGCCAAAGTCGGGCAGGGAGGCATCGACGATGACCTGGAGCCCCTTGAGACAGGAGCCGTCGTTGAGCTCGATGAAGGAGAAGGCCTTGGCGTCGCGTCGGGTGCGGACCCATCCTTGGAGCAGAATGGCGTCACTCGGGACGGTGGCGTTCAGGGCGTCTTTGACGAGAGTGCGGGGCATGGAGCAATTGGGTGGGACAGGGACTACACGGATGAGCGCGGCGGCAGAAGCTTTTTCCGGGAGACCGGCAGATGCTATTTGCAACCGGGCGGAGGTTGGCAAGATTTCCCCAACCCCCTTCCATGCATGTGCTCCCTTGTCGTTGGTTGCTTTCAACCCTGTTTTTGCCGGCCATGATGGCTGCGGCTGAACCTCTCAGGCTCGGCTCCAAGATTTTCACTTGGGACAGCCTGGTGGTGCAACCCAGCGCAGTGGGCGAACGGCGCGATGTCGCCCGGAATCCCACGGCGACCCTCAGGGAGTTTGAGTGCCACATCAGCACATTAAATCCGGGGCTGGCCTCGCACTTGCCGCACACCCACCCGCAGGAGGAACTGATCGTCCTCCGCGAAGGCACTCTTGATGTACACCTCAACGGCGCCAGCACGCGCGTCGGTCCCGGCTCGCTCTTCTTCTTCGCGGCCAACGATTCCCATGCCGTGCAGAACGTGGGCGACAAGCCGGCGACGTATTTCGTCTTCAACTTCTCGACCGCCGTTACGCCCACTCTGCGGGGTCAGGCTGCGCAACCAGCGGTCCCTCGTCGGCTCGGCTCCAGCATTTTCGATTGGGCAAAACTTGAGACCAAGGCCACCAGGTCCGGTGAGCGGCGCGACGTGACCGACCTGCCTACGCTGACGCTGGCGAATTTCGAATGCCACATCACAACGCTCAAATCGGGTGAGTCGCCGCACGCACCACACCGCCATCCTGACGAAGAGATTATCCTGGTGAAGGAAGGGGAACTGGAGGTGATCATCAACGGCACCACGCAGCGCGCCGGCCCGGGCTCCATCTGCTTCATTTCCTCAGGCGACGAGCACGGTTGGAGGAACGCCGGGAAGGCCATCGTGACTTACTACGTCTTCCGGCTCATGACTGAGGCTACTCCAGTGGAGGCATTGAAGTAGCGCCGACGCACGCATTTTGGGATTCATTTACAGTGCCTCGCATGGTTATTCCCAAGAGGCGTTCCGGATCCATACACGCTTCGCCGCGACATGGTGAAGGCGGGCATTCCGATCATCGATAAATTAGGTAGACCTGTCGGCATCCACACTTTCCGCCGCACGTTCATTAGCCAGCTGCAGAAGGCCGGTGTACCGTTGGCAGAAGGGATCGAGACTCTTGCGGCTATGGCTGCTCCACGCAGTTCTCCACGAAATTCCGGCCAAAGCGGGGTTTCTCTGTCCAACGCTGTCCAAGTCGAAAAGACGGATTCAAAAAGCAACGAGAGCGAAGTCGTTGAAGCGGAGGATGAATGTCGAGCTTTGGCGCACGTTGTCCAAAGCTGTCCAAATTCTCATTTGGTGCCCGGGGTGGGACTCGAACC
>JAYUBB010000058.1:0-7678 GCA_043741015.1 Opitutaceae bacterium | reverse complement strand
TCGCCGGCCCCTGCTTCATCGGCTTCGCCATCGGCGAGTCCCTCGGCGCCTCCGCCCTCCGCATCTGCGGCGGCATCTTCACCAAGATCGCCGACATCGGCGCCGACCTCATGAAAATTGTCTTCAACCTGCCTGAAGACGACCCCCGCAACCCCGGCGTGATCGCCGACTGCACGGGTGACAATGCCGGCGACTCCGTCGGGCCGACCGCCGACGGCTTCGAGACCTACGGCGTGACCGGCGTCGCGCTCATCGCCTTCCTCGCCCTCGCGCTCGCCACCAACCCCGCACTGTGCGCCACGCTCATCGTGTGGCTCTTCGCCATGCGCATCCTGATGGTCATCACCTCGCTCGTCAGCTACTGGGTCAACGACGCCGTGAGCAAGGCCGTGTGGGGCAACGCCAGGAATTTCAATCTCGAGCATCCGCTCACCAACCTCGTGTGGATCACCTCGATCATCTGCATCATCGTCACCTACGTCGCCAGCTACCTCCTGCTCGCCACTCTCCCCGGTCACACCGGCCTCTGGTGGGTGCTCTCGTCCATCATCTCGCTCGGCACCATCGCCGGCGCGCTGATTCCCGAGTTCACGAAGATCTTCACCTCCACCGAGAGCCGCCACGTCAAGGAGGTCGTCACCTCTTCCAAACAGGGCGGTGCCTCGCTCAACATCCTCTCCGGCCTCGTCGCGGGCAACTTCTCCGCGTTCTGGACCGGCCTCTGCATCCTTGGCCTGATGTTCGGTGCGTATTATTTCTCCGGCCACGCCGCCGTGCAGGCGATGATGCCGGCGCAGTTCCTCTTCGCCGCGCCCATCTTCGCCTTCGGCCTCGTGGCTTTCGGCTTCCTCGGCATGGGCCCGGTCACCATCGCGGTCGATTCGTTCGGCCCCGTCACCGACAACGCCCAGTCCGTCTATGAACTCTCGCAGATTGAGGCCAAGCCCGGCATCGTCGCCGAGATTCAACGCGATTTCGGCTTCAAGCCCGACTTCGAGGGCGCCAAGCACCAGCTCGAAAAGGGCGACGGCGCCGGCAACACCTTCAAGGCCACGGCCAAGCCCGTGCTGATCGGCACGGCGGTCGTCGGCGCAACCACGATGGTTTTCGGCATCATCATGATGCTGCAGGCGCACTACCAGGCCATTGATCCCTCGTTCAACGTCCTCGAACGCCTCTCGCTGGTCCACCCCGAGGCCCTCATGGGCCTGCTCATGGGCGGCGCGGTCATCTACTGGTTTACCGGCGCGAGCACGCAGGCCGTCGTCACCGGCGCCTACCGCGCGGTCGTCTATATCAAGGACAACATGAAGCTCGACGCCACCACCGCCGCGGTCGAGGCCTCGAAGGAAGTCGTGAAGATCTGCACGCAATATGCCCAGAAGGGCATGATCAACATCTTCATCGTTATCTTCTGCTTCGCGCTCGCGCTCGCGTTCTTCGACCCGTTCTTCTTCATCGGCTACCTCGTCGGCATGGCCTTCTTCGGCCTCTTCCAGGCCATCTTCATGGCCAACGCGGGCGGTGCCTGGGACAACGCCAAGAAGATCGTCGAGGTCGACCTCAAGATGAAGAACACCCCGCTGCACGCCGCGACCGTCGTCGGTGACACCGTGGGCGACCCGTTCAAGGACACTTCGTCCGTCTCGCTGAATCCCGTCATCAAGTTCACCACGCTCTTCGGCCTCCTCGCGGTCGAGATCGCGGTGAAGATGCCTGACAGTCTCAAGCATACGCTCGGCGCCATCATCTTCGTCGTCGCTCTCGTGTTCGTCTATCGCAGCTTCTACCACATGCGCATCCCGCTCAACCCGAAGGATGCCGATGTCGCCCCGCACCAGTTGCAAAAGGGCTGATGCAGGCGATCGGGCTTTACGTCCGACAATCCATATTAAAGGCCGTGGTTCACCCCACGGCCTTTTTGCTTCTCCCTGCACCAGCCGCCGGCTTTACGGATGATCACTTCGTCTTTGTGGGCTGAGGATAAGCGGAGGCAACAAAGTGACCTGCGCAGGGCTCAGGACCTGCCACGCCGCGGCGTAGCGGCGGCCGAGTTCCCGGAAGGCGGGGGAATCGAAGTGGATCTTGTCACCCTTGTCAGCGAGTCCCTCCGCCGAGACAAACGCGCAATGCGGCACGAAGTCCGGCAATTTCGCCAGCACGGCGTTGATGGGCGCGCCGTCCGGGCGGAACCGGCCGGTCTCGCCCACGATCACCGGCACGTCTTGCGCGTCGAGGTCCGCCCTTAATTGCGCAATCATTTTGGCGAAGCGCACCGCGTAGGTCGCGGCTTTTTCGGGCGCGCTGTCCGCCTCGCCCTGATGCCAGAGGATGCCGGCGAGCCGGCCGTGCTTCAGCGCTTCCTTTGCGCGGGCGACGGCGTTGACGTAGTGCAGCGAACCGGGCGTCCATTCTTCGAGCGCGCTGCCACCAAAGGCGGCAGGCACGAGGCCGATGACCGTGGCGGGATCGGCCTCAGCCAGCACGGCGCCGAAGGTCTTGCCCAACCCGGTGCCGATGCGCTCGGGCTTGTCGAAATGCATCGGGTCCACCGCCGGCACCCACGCCAGCTCCTTCGTCAGCATGAATACGCGCGGGTGAGGTATTTGGTCGGACGGCTCGCCCGCGCCGCGCCCGGCCATGTTGGACTGCCCGATAAGCAGGAAGATTTGCATGTTCGCGGGCGGATTCTGGGCCAGCAAAGGCATGGCGGT
Organism: Opitutaceae bacterium; assembly: GCA_043741015.1. Classification (GTDB taxonomy): domain Bacteria; phylum Verrucomicrobiota; class Verrucomicrobiia; order Opitutales; family Opitutaceae; genus Lacunisphaera. Next base: position 4,964 of record JAYUBB010000058.1, on the reverse strand, counting down.
GCAGAGTAAAATCAGACAGCGGCGCAGCATGGGGTTGGGGGTCGGCCCGAAGTTGCCAACGCTCCCTGCTTCCCGCCAGTATTATCTGGTTGGATAGCCGGCCGGGTTCGCCCGGCCCTTCCGTCAGTGCACGTGGGTCTGCCAGACATCCGGCAGACATGAGCGTTTTGTGCAATTTTCAGAGCGCGGAGCACACTTTACGCAATCAGGCCTGTGACAATTAGCTAGGAGGCACCTAAGTGCTGCCTGCCCCTACCCCACCGGCACCGACTGTTTTACCCTGACCCAGCGTCATTGGCGAAAACAGACCTTGCTACCGGACGGACGCGACCCGGCACTCCCCCGAACCCTAAAAAAATGAAACCAACCCGATCCCATTCGTTGCTTCACGCAACCGCGACCGTCCTCCTGCTGGGCGCCGCCGCTTTTGCCTCCGCCCAGACTACGCCGGCTGCCAAGACCGATGAAGTCATCACGCTGCCGACCTTTACCATCACGGAAACTCCGGTCAACCCCTACGTGTCCAAACAGGCCCTCTCCGGCACGCGCGTCGCGATGAACATCCAGGATATTCCGCAGACCGTGTCCATCGTCACCAGCGATTTTATTCAGGACTCGATGTCCGCGCGCATGCTTGATGCTGCAAAGTATGTCACCCCGGTCGTGGAATCCACCCTGCCCTTCGGTGGCGACCGCTACACAATCCGCGGCTTCCAGGTCTCCCACGAATTTATCGACGGCATGGTCATCTCCGGCGAGGACGGTTACAGCATGTCCATCGCTCCCTATAACATTGATCGCGTGGAGATCATCAAGGGCCCCAACGCCATTCTTGTCCCCGGTGGCGCGCCCGGCGGCCAGTTCAACCCGATCACCAAGTCGCCGATCATGAAGGATCAGCAGTCGCTCACGCTTGAACTCTCCCAATACATCGGCAACGCCATCAGCACTGACATCAACCGCGTCCTCTCGCAGGACAAGGGTATCGCCGCGCGCTTGGTCGCCGCCTACTGGAATAGCAATGGCTACCAGAAGAATCATTTCCGCCAGGGATGGCTGGTCGCACCCTCCATCAGCTGGCAGCTTTCGACCGACCACAAACTGACGGTCAAGGCGGAGCTGGTGGACAATCTGGAGACCAACGGCACCGCCCTCCCGATTGACCCCAGCATCGGCAGCGACGGGTACGCCATCATCGCCAAGGGTCTCCCGCGCAATTTTTCGTTCGGCAATGACGACGACCACCGCCAGCGCAACACGGAGCGCATCACCCTGGAACTGCTCTCCACCCTCAGTGATCACATTACCTCGCGCCTCATGCTCTCGGGCGATCACATCCTGCGCGAGGACCAGGGCGGCACCAGCGCCGCCATCGGCACCCTCAATTCCGCCGGCACCTGGGTGGCATTCAACCCCACGCGCAATCCCTACACCGGCAAGTATGAGCCGGGTGTGGTCTGGACGGTGGACAACTCCGGCCCCGTGGCCATTGCCACCTCGACGGTCACGCCGCTGCCCGATCCCAGCGCCTATGTCTACCGGCGCAACAACGGCAGCGATCACCTCTACTACAATGAGGCTCACTTCCGGAACGACTACGCCGCCAAATTCGATGGCCAGGGCTGGAAATCCACCACGATCGCCGGCCTTGCCGCCAATTTCGAAAAGGTGCACTGGAAGAGTTTCCCGGCCCAACCCCGCGGCGACGTGGCCAACAACAACCTGGGTGCGATCGGCTACCTGCCCTACATCTTCCCCGAGCCGTCCGCCCCCAACAATGGGCAGAACAAGAAGGCCAAGCATCAGGAGATGCAACTCTACGCCTATGAGAACGCCTCTTTCTTCGGGGATCGTCTGCAGCTTTCCGGCGGTGTCTCACGCTACTTCGGCACCCTCACCCGGACCGACAACTCCGGCGTCCAGCCAATCGGTGATCGGACCCTCGAAATTTCCACCACCGCCAAGAGCTACGGTGTCGTGGTGAAGCCGATCAAGGAAGTCGCCTTTTTCTACAGCAAGAACGACTCGGGCTCCACGATGCCCGGCTCGCTGCAGGCCGGCAACCCCGGGCTGCTCCCGCCCTTCAAGCCCAGCGCCGGCACCCAGAATGAGTATGGCGTCAAGGGCTCCTTCTTGAAGGACACCCTCACCTTCTCTTTCGCCAAGTTTGACATCTCGCAGACGAACTACCCCGTGCCGAACAGCGAATACTACACGCTCGTGGCGCAGGGCAACCAAGCGGCCGCCAACCTGCTCTCGACCAGTGTATTCCTTGATGTCAATTCGAAGGGATGGGAGTTTGAGGGCAGCTACGCTCTGAGTAAGAACCTCACCGTTATCGGCAACTTGTCGAAATTCCAGTACCGTCAGCCCAACGGAGTGCGCATCCGCGCGGTCCCGGATAATATAGCCGGACTCTATGCGGACTACCGGTTCAGCGAGGGTCCGCTCAGCGGCTTCGGCATCAACATCGGCATGGACCACAAGAGCGACATGGTGGGCGAGAGCGTGACCGCACTCACCACCACCAAGCCGCTGACCGGTGTCGGGTCATTCCCCAACACGCCTGCCGGATTCGTGCCCTCAGTCGCGACGTACAAATACAATGGCCGCACCCTGATCAACCTGGGCTTCAGCTACCGGGCGAAGGACTGGACGGCCCGTGTCCAGATCGAAAACGTAGCAGACAAGGACTATATCAAGGCCGGCGGCAGCCGCACCGCGATCGTGGTCGGCGATCCCCGTTACGTCAAAGGGTCGATCACCTACCGGTTCTAAGTTTCCAGTCTGAGAAACGACTCTTCTTCTTCGAGGCCGGCACCCTGCGGTGCCGGCCTTTTTTGTGACCACCCAAATGGGTTCCGGGCTGTTATTCTTACTGGCCGGCTGGACGACGGTTAGGACTAATCGCATCGCTTTTTGTCTGCTTCACTCGGACTGGCCGAATATGACGAGGCTCGTTCCCGCCCTTGCAGCGCCCAGCATGCGGCCAACCCCACCCCGCCCGCTCCATGCTTCGCTATTTCGCCAATGGACGCATTCGCTGGAAAACTGGCATGCGCTGCAATACGCGCACCAATTGGGAAATCTATGCCGTGATTGATGGCCGCTGCGGAGTGCAGTTTCGGGACGGAGCACGCCCGGTCCTGCAGGAACACACCCTGTGGGTGTTCGCCCCGGAGTGTCCCCATGCATGGATCGACGATGGCCACCACACCTACCACCGGATCTCCCTGCATTTTAGCAGTGTCCCTTACCCGCTCGACGAGATTGTCCGCCAGCACGGCGGCTGGCTGGCCCGGCCGCTGGCTGAAACCGACATCGCCCGACTGAAGGACATCGCGAGCGACCTTGAGCAGCACTTCTGCCACCCGATCGTCGCCAGCCCTCTGCACTTCCAGCGGGGCCTGATGGACCTCTCTCTCTTGCTGCTCAGCGGCCAGCGGCGCGCCGCCGAGCCGATGGCGCTCACTGATGTCGCCAGCTTCCGTGTCGAACGGGCCCTGTCGTGGTATACCGACCACATCGCCCGCAACCCCTCCGTCAAGGAGGTGGCCGAGATCATCCATGTCTCGCCCAGCCACCTGCGCCGGCTTTTCGCCGAGGTTCGGCAGGCCAGCCCGAAGGAACTGTTCCGCCGGGTCCGGCTCGAAAAAGCGCAGGATCTGATGGGCCGGACCAATCTGACTTTGGACGAGATCGCCGGATATTGCGGCTATGCCAGCGCCAGTCATTTCTGCCGGGACTACAAGGCCGTCCATCACTTTACCCCCTCGACGTGGCGGCGGCGGTTGATCGACCGTTTTACCCGGCCACTGCCGGCCGGCCTCGTTCCCGTGCGACAATTCAGTGCACGGCCCGGGGAGCGTTCGCTTCGCGCTTGAGCCGCGTCAGCTGCGCAGCGGCGGCGGCTCGCGCTCCTCGCTCTGCTCGATGAGATCAAAAGAAGTCAGCCCGGTGAGATGCGTCCAGCCGGGTTCCTGCCGGAGGCCGGCGAGGTAGGCCGAGATCCGGTCGTTCCATCCGAGTTTCCGCGAATGTTCGTTCCAGATAAATACCTGACTGCGATTGGGCCGGAGGCCGGTCGCAAAAATCCATTCCGCGATGTCTGCGTCCGACCCGCCCGCCTTCACCTTTGCCTCCACGTCAGCGAATTTCACGTTCAGGAATCCGCAAAGCTGGCCATCAAGACCGATGGAGAGCCCGTAATTGCGATGGAAATCCTCGGGTAGCCGGCTCGTTTGCATCAGGCGCATCTTATCAAGCATGCGACCGAGGTGGTGCAAACCGCCCAGGGTCTTGTCGTAGGGGGAACGCAGGCCTTCGATCCTCGGCATGGACGCGATTGAACAACCACCGGCGGATTTGGCGACCTGATTTACGCCACGGTGCGTCCGTCTTGGATTGTCATCTCGCGGGGTGCGCAGCGCCCCGTGGCGATCCAGCTGGGTTGTTTCGTCGTTCCGCCAACCAAGCAGGACTCTCGCAAGACAGATCAGGATACTGCCGCCGCTGCTGTGGGATTGCACCGTCCGGCGAATGGCGTAGTTTGTCGCCCAGCCACAGCCCGACCCCGTCGCTTCGCCCCGTGAATCCTTTCGCCCTCCTCGCCCCGCTATTTTTTGCCTTTGAGCTCTGGCAGCTCGTCGTCAGCGAACGCTACCTGGGCATCAAGCAGATCAAAGTGAACGCCGACCCACGCGAACTGCCCATGGCCGGGTGGATGTCGGCCGCCTGGGCGGGCGGGCTGCTCCTTTATCTGGTGTGGATGTTCGCGCTCTTGCTGCATCCCGTCGGCCGGGCCCAGGGCCTCGTGCTCATCGCGGTCAGCGCTGTTGGCTACGCCCTGCGCAGCACGTGCGGGCTCAAGTGGGTGCTGGTCGTCCTCACGTTCGAAGGCTCCATCCGCATCGGCATGCTCGTCTCGCTTTTCGCCACCACCTGGCGGCGGATGATGGCGTGAG
>JAYUBB010000057.1:0-7683 GCA_043741015.1 Opitutaceae bacterium | reverse complement strand
AACCGCCGAGAGCAAAGGCGGCAAGGGGAGCGGACTTGCCATCGGAGCCGATGAAGCGCACCGACTCGGGTGCGCCCCGTTCCCAGTGCGGGACCATGGCCGGTTGGAGTTCGAGGCGGTCGACGCCTTGTCTTTCGAGCAGGGCGCGAGTCCATTGCACGGCGCCATCGAGATTTTTCGAGCCCGAAAGCCGGCCGGGAAATTTTGCCACCAGTTCGTTCAGATGGTCGTAGGCCGGACTGTCAGTCAGGGCGGCGTCATAGATGCGCCGTAGCATGGCGGCGTCGGGATCCGGCGCGGTTTGCTGAGCGGAGAGTCCGGTGGCAAATGCAAAGGTGACAAGCAGAGGATGGGTGAGGCGCATCAGCACAGGATTGCCAGAGACCGGAGGCTGGCAAGTGACGAGTGGGTTCGTGGCGATACAGTAGCGGCAATCAATCGGCGGCGCACCCGCCTTAGCCCAGACTACGGCGGGGCAACCCGCCGGCCTTCCGCCGCGTGAACCAGCCGCGAGGTGAAATCGCCCGCGACTGGCGGGCGATTTCAGAACCATTTCTTCTTCTTCAGATAGATGGCGGTCAGCACGGTCGACAGCAGAGTGATGCCCGTGGCAATTTGATAGCCGTGGGCGCTTTGCAGTTCGCGCATGTGTTCGAAGTTCATGCCATACCAGGTGCCGATGACCATGACCGGCAGGGTGATGGCGGTAAGGGCGGTGAGGAATTTGATGCCCTCGTTCGCCTCGAAGGCGGCTTTGTTGAGGTAGATGTCGAAGGCCATCATCAGCCGTTCGTGGTAGCCGGTCACGGTTTCCTCCAGGCGGGAGAGATTGTCGCGCAGGTCGCGGAAGTAGGGCAGCAGCTTCGCCCGGATGAACTTGCTGTCGCCGCGGGCCAGCCGGTCAATCACGTCGCGCTGTGGACGGACGATTTGGCGGAGCTTGGTAAAGTCGCCGCGCACTTGAAGCAGCTCGCCGACGAACGTCTTTTCGGAGTCCCGGGTGAGCACGATGTCCTCGATTTCCTCCAGCTCGGTGTGCAGCTCGGCGAGCATGGGGGTGTAATTGTCCACGAGCAGGTCGAGCAGCCAGTGGGCCAGGCGGTCGGGCCCACGCGGGCCGGGGCCGGTGTTCCTGGCCAGCCGTTCGGTCAGGGCGGTGACGGAGCGCAGCGGCTGGCGGTGAAACGTGACGAGGAATTCCTTGCCGAGGAAGAGGTCGAGCTCGGTCGTGGCGAACTTGTCCTGCCGGGTGTAGTCCACGGCGTGCGTCACCATGAAGAGGTAGTCCTCATAATCCTCGATCTTGGGCAGCGGGCTGGGCGTGACGCAGTCCTCGATGGCGAGGGGGTGGAATTGGAACAACCCCTCCAGGACGGCCTTGATCTCTTCGTCCGTGGGGTTGTCTAGGTCGACCCATACGATGAGGCCCTTGTCGGCCTGCACCAGTCGCAGCGCCTCAAGTTCCAGGTCGCGGCCGACAAGTTTACCTTCGCTGAAGATGAAGGAATGAAGCATGGGCGAATCCGGATGCTGGGTGTGCCCCGGGTTGAGGCAAGTCCGGGGTGGCCATGCGGCGCGCTTACTTGGCCGGGCCGAGGAGCTTGTTCTCGAGCTCGAGCACGGTGGCGATGAAAGTCTCGGGCGTAGGGGCGGCGAGCAGGGCGGTGCGGCTGGACTCGTCCTTGATGAGGCGGCAGAGCGCGCCGACGAGGATCAGATAATCGGTGGGGTTATTCTTCGGGGTGCCCAGGACGAACATGAGCCGCACAGTCTGGTTGGAATTCTCGAAATACACGCCGTCAGTGCTGCGGCCGACGGCGAGCACGATCTTTTTCACATGCTCGGTGCGGGCGTGGGGCAGGGCGACCTCGTTGCCGAGGCAGGTGGTATCGAGGCGCTCGCGGGCGAGGAGCTCGTGGTAGAAGCCGGTGAAATTGACGACGTTGGGATCGTTCTCCAGGAGCTTGGCCACTTCCTGCAGGGCGGCGGTGCGTCTGGTGGCCTGCAGTGACAGGATGATGCGTTCGGGAGCGAGGAGACTGGAGAGACGAGTGGCCATGCCTGACAGGAAAAGAGATTCGGGCCCGGTCGTTGGCAAGGCCGGAAGTGAAAATGACGGGAACAGAAAAGGCGCGCCGCGATGGGCGCGCCTTGGGGAATTAGCGAAACGTGGCGGGGTCGCCGCGCCTCCAGGTCAGGTCGCTGCAGCCGGCGGCGGCGGCGCGACGGGCGAGACGGGCGAGACGGGCGAGACGCTGTTGGCGGCTTCCTCCTCGTCGGACTCAACAACGCGGGCGATGGCAAGGAGCTTGTCGCCCGCTTCGAGGTTGACGAGGCGGACACCCTTGGCCCCACGGCCGGTCTCGCGAATCTCCTTCACGCGGGTGCGGATACTCTGGCCCTTGGCCGTGAGCAGCATCACCTCGTCGGTGTCGCGGACGCTGAGCGCGCCGGCGACGTTGACAGAGCCGTCCTCGGGGAGGTCGATGGCGATGACGCCGGTGCCGCCGCGGGAGATGAGGCGGTAGTCCTCGAAGGGCGTGCGCTTGCCGATGCCGTCCTCGCGGGCGATGAGCAGGCGGGCACCGGCGTCGCAGACCTCGATGGCCTTGACGTAGTCGCCGTCATACTTGAAGCGCATGCCGGTGACGCCGACGGTGTCCCGGCCCTGGTCGCGGAGGTCGGCCTCGACGAAGCGGACGGCCTGGCCCTTGGCGGAGACGAGGACGACCTCGTTCTCGCCGTTGGTCATGACGCAGCCGATGAGGGTGTCGCCCTCCTCGAGCTTGATGCCGCGCAGGCCGCTTTCGCGGGTGGCGTTGGCGTAGTCGCCGAGGTTGGTCTTCTTGGTGATGCCGTTCTTGGTGGCCATCACGATGTGGTTGGTGGCGGCGAAGTCCTTCACGCAAACCATGGCGGCGATCTTCTCGCCGGCGTTGAGGCGGAGGAAGCTGGAGACGGACTTGCCCTTGGCGGTGCGGGTGCCCTCGGGGATGTCGTAGATCTTCTTGGCGAGGCACTGGCCGGTGCTGGTGAAGTAGAGCACGTAGTCGTGGGTCGAGGCGGTGAAGAGGGTCTCGACGAAATCCTCCTCGTAGGTCTCGGCGCCGATGACGCCCTTGCCGCCGCGCTTCTGGGCGCGGTAGGCGGCGACGGGGGTGCGCTTGATGAAGCCGAGGTGGGAGACGGTGATGACGCAGCCCTCGTTGGGGATGACGTCCTCCATGCGGAGGTCGCCCTCGGCGTCGATGATCTCGGTGCGGCGGGGGGAGGCGTACTTGTCCTTCAGCTCGAGCAGCTCGGACTTGATCAGCGCGAGGAGCTTGGCCTCCGAGTCGAGGATGCCCTGGAGCTCCTCGATGAGCTTCATGAGCCCGATGTACTCGGCCTCGATCTTGCCGCGCTCCAGGCCGGTGAGCTGGTAGAGGCGGAGCTCGAGGATGGCGTTGGTCTGGATCTCGGAGAGGGGATACTTGGCCATCAGGCGCACCTTGGCCTCGTCGCGGTTGGTCGAGGCGCGGATGATCTTCACAAAGTCGTCCAGGTTATCGAGGGCGATGATGTAGCCCTCGAGGATGTGGGCGCGGGCCTTGGCCTGGTTCAGGCGGAACTGGGTGCGGCGGGTGACCACGTCGCGGCGGTGGTCGATGTAGCACTCGAGGAGTTCCTTGATGTTCATCTGCTTCGGCCGCTTCTTGTCGAGGGCCAGCAGGATGACGCCGAAGGAGGACTCTAGGGCGGTCTTCTGATAGAGCTGGTTGATGACGATCTGGGACTGCTCACCGCGCTTGAGCTCGATGACGATGCGGGTGTTCTCGTCGGACTCGTCGCGCAGGTCGCGGATGCCGTCGATCTCCTTCTCGCGGACGAGCTCGGCGATGCGGAGCACGAGGGTCGCACGGTTCACGTTGTAGGGGATCTCGGTGATGACGATCTGCTCGCCGCCGCCCTTGAGCTCCTCGGTGTGGGCCTTGCCGCGGGTGCGGACGATGCCGCGGCCGGTGGTGAGGTAGGAGCGGATGCCGGCGCGGCCGTTGATGTAGCCGCCGGTCGGGAAGTCAGGGCCGGGGATGTAGGTGACCAGCTCGTCCACGGTGATGGTCGGCCGGTCGATGATGGCGCAGGCGGCGGTGATGATCTCGCCGAGATTGTGCGGTGGGATGTTGGTCGTCATGCCGACGGCGATGCCGGTCGAGCCGTTCATCAGGAGGTTCGGCAGGGCGGCGGGGAGGACGGTCGGCTCGGTGGTCGACTCCTTGTAGTTGGGGGCGAAGTCGACGGTGTCCTCCTCGATGTCCTTGAGGAGTTCCTCGGCGATGTCCTTCAGGCGGGCCTCGGTGTAACGGTAGGCGGCCGGCGGATCGCCATCCACGGAGCCGAAGTTGCCCTGCGGGTCGATGAGCTGGTAGCGCATGACCCAGTTCTGGGCGAGACGGACGAGCGTGTCGTAGACGGAGGAGTCGCCGTGCGGGTGGTAGTTCTTGAGCACTTCACCGACGACGCCGGCGCACTTGTCGAAGGGCCGGTTGTGGACCAGGCCCTCGCGGAGCATCGCGTAGAGGATGCGGCGCTGGACGGGTTTGAGGCCGTCGCGGGCATCGGGCAGGGCACGCGAGATGATGACCGACATCGAATAATCGATGTAGGCCGTCTGCATGATGTCGGTGATGTTGGCCGAGGAGAGTTTTTCGTTCGCGGTGTACACGGGAAAGTAGCGAGTAGCGAGTAGTGAGTAGCGGGTAGCGAGTAGTTAGGCAGCGTTGCGACCAAGGCCGTTGATGTAGCCTTGGAGCAAGCGTGACACTTCTTCGAGGTCAGCCTGGAGGGCGGTCGTATCGGCGTACTTCAGGTCGTGAGCGAGAATCAATTGGTAGAGACATTCGTCGGCCGAACCTTGGGCGATGTTGTAGAAACGGAGTTTGTCAGGTGTGGTCCGTTTGCGGAAACCCTCGACGAAGTTCGAGGGAATGCTGGCGGCGGCGCGACGCAACTGTGAGGTGAGGGCGAACAGCTCGTGTTTCGGAAACGCCTCGGTGGCGCGATAGAGCGCAAGCGTGAACGCGTGCGCTTTCTGCCACACGAGAACGTCCCGGAAAGATTGTGATTTGTCTGCCATGCTCGCTAGTCGCTACTCACTACTCGATACTTCAGGTCAGACGTCCAGATACTGGACGTTGAGGGCGTTGTCCTCGATGAACTGCCGGCGGGGCGGGACCTCGTCGCCCATGAGGAGGGTGAAGAGGGCGTCGGCCTTGGCGGCGTCGCTGATGTTCACCTTGAGCAGGCGGCGGTGGTCGGGGTCCATCGTCGTCTCGTAGAGCTGCTTCGGGTTCATTTCGCCGAGACCCTTGTAGCGCTGGATGGAGAGGCCCTTGCGGCCGTTGGCGCGGATCTGGGTGATGATATCGAGCGGGGAGAAGAGGTTGGTCTTCGACTCGTTCTTCGTGGCGACGTTCTCGGTGAAAGTGTAGCGGGGTTTTTCGGACGGGGCGAAGGACGTGGTGTCGAGGCCGGCCTTCGCGAGGGCCTTGAGGAGCTTGGTGACCTCGTTGGCCTCGAAAATCTCGTGCAGGGTGACGCGGCGCGTGGCAATAGGGGCAGCGGAACCGCCGGGGATGGCCGGTGCCACCTCGGGGTGCGCGGTCATGAAGCTGGCGCGGGCCTTGTCGTCGGCGAGGAACTGGTGGGACTCCTTGTTGCCCTCGCGAATGCGGGCGATGTAGCGCGGGAGTTCGTGCGTGGCCTTGTCCTGCTGGTCAAGGTATTCGGCGAGCGAGGCGCCGTGGCGGGTGATACCGTGGCCGAGTTTCTCGAGGGCGGCGAGCATCTCGACGATCTGGTCGAGGGCGGCGGGAGCGAGCGGGGGCTGGCCGGCGCCGGCCGGGGCGACGAGGATGTCCTCGGCGCCGAGTTCGAGGAGGATGCGGTTGAGCTGTTCGTCGTTGTCCACGTATTGCTCGCGCTTCTTGCGCTTGATCCGGTAGAGGGGCGGCTGGGCGATGTAGACGTAGCCGTGATCGATGATGCCCTTCATCTGGCGATAGAGGAAGGTGAGCAGGAGGGTGCGAATGTGGGAGCCGTCCACGTCGGCGTCCGTCATGATGATGATCTTGTGGTAGCGGGTCTTCTCGATCTTGAAGGAGGAATCATCCTCGCCGCTGCCGATGCCGGTGCCGATGGCGGTGATGAGGGTGCGGATTTCCTCGTTGTTGAGGACCTTGTCGAGCTGGGCCTTCTCGGAGTTGATGAGCTTGCCGCGGAGGGGGAGGATGGCCTGATAGCGGCGGTCGCGGCCCTGCTTGGCGGAGCCGCCGGCGGAGTCGCCCTCGACGATGTAGAGTTCGCAGACGGCGGGGTCCTTCTCGGAGCAGTCGGCGAGCTTGCCGGGGAGGCCGCCGCCGGAGAGGGCGCCCTTGCGGATGGTCTCGCGGGCCTTGCGCGCGGCCTCGCGGGCGCGGGCGGCCGTGAGGGCCTTCTCGACAATCCGCTTGGCGACGCTGGTGTTGCTCTCGAAATAAAACATCAGGCCCTCGTAGGCGAGGGAGCCGACGATGCTCTCGACCTCGGGGGAGAGGAGCTTGACCTTGGTCTGCGACTCGAACTTCGGGTCGCTGTGCTTGATCGAGATGACGGCAGCGAGGCCTTCGCGCACATCGTCACCGGTGATCTGCGGATCCTTTTCCTTGAGGAGGTTGTTGGCCTTGGAGAACTGGTTGATGGCGCGGGTGAGGGCGCTGCGGAAGCCGGAAAGATGTGTGCCGCCGTCGGGGTTGTGGATCGTGTTGGTGTAGCAGAGGACAAGGTCGTTGTAGGTGTCGTTGTATTGGAGGACGATCTCGGCGTGGATCTCCATCGGTTTGTCGTCGAGGGTGGTCTTGAGCTCCTTGGCGATGCGGATCGGCACGGGGTGCAGGGCGGTCTTGCCGGTGTTGATCTGCTTCACGAACTCGATGACGCCGTCCTTATAGAAAAACGTCTCGGGCTTCGGCGTGGCGGGGCGCTCGTCGATGAAATTGATGCGCAGGCCGGAGTTGAGGAAGGCCAGCTCACGGAGGCGCTGGGAGATGCGGTCCGCGACGAAGACGGTGGTCTCGCGGAAGATCTCCGCGTCGGGCTTGAAGCTGATGAGCGTGCCGGTGCCGGTGGCCTTGCCGATGACCGCCAGCTTCTTAGTGGTTTTGCCGCGCTCGAAGGTCATGTGATGGATCTGGCCGCCGCGGGAGACCTCGACCTCGAACCATTCGGAGACCGCGTTGACGCACTTGGCGCCGACGCCGTGGGTGCCGCCGGAGAACTTGTAGCCACCCTGGCCGTATTTGCCGCCGGAATGGAGCGTGGTGAGGACGAGCTCCACGCCCGGCAGGCCGCTGTCCTTGTTGAGGTCGACCGGAATGCCGCGGCCATCGTCGCGGATGCTGATCGAGCCGTCGACGTGGATGGCGACGTCGATCTTGGTGCAATGGCCGGCGAGATGCTCGTCGACGGAGTTGTCCAATACCTCGGAAACGCAATGATGCAGCGCCCGCTCGTCGGTGCCGCCGATATACATGCCGGGCTTCTTGCGCACCGCCTCCAGTCCCTTGAGCTGTCCGAGTTTATTGGCGTCGTAAGACTCGGCGCCGGCGTTGGTTTTATCGTGAGAGGAGGCTTCGTTTAGGTCGGACATTCGGGTCGGAAAGTAAG
>JAYUBB010000056.1:0-2303 GCA_043741015.1 Opitutaceae bacterium | reverse complement strand
TCCACCTCGTCGAACACCAGCAGGGGCACGTCGTCGATCTCGGCCAGCACGGCCTTGAGCGCCAGCATCACGCGGGCGAGCTCGCCGCTCGAGGCGATGCGGTGCAACGGCAGCGGTGCCTCGCCGACGTTGGGTGAGAAGAGGAACTCCACGCCGCAGTCGCCGTGCGGCCCGGGGGCGGCCAGCGGGATGAGTGCCACGCGAAAATCCGCCTTCTTGAAGCCGAGCTGTACGATCACCTTGCCGGCGACCTTCGAAAGCTGCTGGGCGGCCTTGTCGCGTGTGGCGCGAAGTTCGGCCGCCGCTTTGCGTGCGGTCTTTTCCGACTCGGCGATTTGTTTTTCCAATTTGGCGAGCGAACCCTCGACATCGCCCTGCTGCTCGAGTTTGCGGCGCATCTCATCACGGGCGGCGAGCACCGTCTCGACCTTGGCCCCGTGCTTTCGCTTCAGTTCCAGCCAGCCGTTCATCCTGGTCTGCAATTCCTCGGCCTGCTCGGGATCGAAATTCAGGGAAGTCGCGAGCGAGGAAAATTCCCCGTCAAGATCGCCCAGTTCGAGCGCGGTCGACTGCAGCCGGTCGGCGAGCGGCTTGCTGGTGGCGTCGAAGGCCTCGAGCTGCCGCGCCTCGCGCAGCAGCGCCGCGAGCCGGCCCAGCAGACCCTCCTCACCGCTCAGCCCGTGGCTGAGACGCTCCGCCAGTTGCATGATTTCCTGCGCGCTCTGCTGGCGCCGGAAATCGCGTTCCAGCGCGGCGACGGCCTCCTCCGTTAGGTCGAGGGCGTCGATCTTGGCGAGCTGGAGCTTAAGGAAATCAATCTGGTCGGCGGAGAGCTTGTCCGCGCCCGCCAGCCGCTCGCGCTCCGCGAGGAGGTCGCGCCACTGCCCGTAAAGCGCCTGGTATTTCTCTAGCACGCCGCTGTTGCGGGCAAAGAGGTCGAGCAGCTCGCGCTGGCCGTTCTCCTTGAGCAGCCGGCGCGGCTCGCCCGGACCGTGGAAGTCGATCCACAGCGCGCCGAGTTCCTGCAGTGACGAAAGAGTGGCCAGGCCGCCATTGACGGAGAGCTTCGGGGCCTTCTCGCGCGGCAGGCTGCGCTTGATGATCAGCACGCCGTCGTCGCAGGGCGGCAGGCTCAGGTTGGCCAGTACCATGTCGAGCCGGCGGGTATCGGCGAAGAACAGCGCGGCCTCCACCTCGCAGGCGTCGGCGCCCTGCCGGATGATGGTCTTGTCAGCCCGCGCGCCGGCGAGCAACGAGAGAGCCCCGAGGAGGATGCTTTTGCCCGCGCCGGTTTCGCCCGTCACCGCCGTGAAACCGCTCTCGAAGTCCAGTTCCACCCCGTCGAGGAGGGCGAGATTGCGGATGCGGAGCGACTGAAGCATTTTCCAACCACGAATGGACACGAATTAACACAAATTCAAGCACCACGGCAGGCCCGGCCTTTTATCCGCGTCAGTTATCGCCCATTCATCACCCGTCCCTCAATTTTCCTTGCACCACCCATGGCGAATCTTTCACTCCTGCCCCTCTGCGGACCTTTAGCTCAGTTGGTTAGAGCGTTTCCTTGACATGGAAAAGGTCACTGGTTCGAGTCCAGTAAGGTCCACCATTTGCCCCCGCTTCCCGGGGGTTTTTTGGTTCCCATAGGGAGCAATGCGACTCGACACGACCCAACACATGGCGTTACTACTCATCAATGCCATCCAAACGACATCCAAAAGGGAAGTCGAACGGCACCCAAGGCTCCACTCGGGGTGTCCGTTTCATTTATCGCCGGGACCGTGAAAATCCATATGGGGTTGAGTGGCCGGAATATGTATTCAACCCGGTCACCAACGCCAGAAAGCGCCGGCGTCGCTCCCTCTATTTTCCGACTACTGAAGCACGTGAGACAAAGGCGAAAGAGCTTCGTGATGCCCGTCGGAGCCGCATGTTGGTCTCAAGTGTGTCGAGGGCTGAGATCGATCAATTCAGAGCCTTCAAGTCCGTCATTGGCGACACGCCGTGGCAGAACGTCGTTGCCGGCTGGCGTGCCCACCAGTTAGCCACAGGCATCCAGGAGTGCACGACCACGGTTGAAGCAGCGGCAAAGACTTACCTGGATCGCGCCGATAAGCTTCTTGCCCGCGACAAGCTCAGCAAGGGACACGTGCGCCACATGCACCATAAAATTAACCTATTCGTGGAACAGTTCGGCGACCTGATGCTAAACACAACGTCATAAATAGATGCCGATGTTAGGTGATGCCACAAAGACGCTGAAGCGTGGAGTTCGGGCGCGACCACTCGCGGAGGCGCGGTCG
>JAYUBB010000055.1:0-7731 GCA_043741015.1 Opitutaceae bacterium | reverse complement strand
GCTGCAGATCAGGAAGCCGATTGTGTCGACCCGGTCCCATTTGCAGAACTCCCAATTGGACCAGGGCAGGAGCTTGGTGTGGTCGAAGCGCGTGGGATGGCGACGGGTTTCCGCCATGGTGGCGGCCTCGAGTTCGGGCGTGTCGCCCACGGGGGTCTTCATCTTGCCATAAAACTGGGCGACCCGGGCCGGATCAGTGGGCTTGGTGAGCAGGCTGGCGACGATCAGCACCGCAAAGGGGAAGATGCCGTCGAAGAAAAACTGGGCCGTCAGGCGCTGGCTCGGCGAGCGTCCGGCGGTGTCAAAACCGGCCTGGCTCAGCAGCCAGCACTCGAGATTGAACCGGCCGCCGCCCACGAGCGAGCTGGCGAGGTCGTTGGCCTCGGCATGGACGACCGTGGCGAAGAACACCCCGGCGGGCCGTCCATCCGGCGCCGGGCTGGTTTGCGTCAGGTTTTGATTGCCGCGCAGCGCCGGGAATTTCGCCGCGGTCCACGGCACCACGATGATGACCAGCGTCGAGAGGACGACGCAGGCCCAGACGGCCGGGGCGGTGAGCCGCCGCCAGAAGAACGAGAGCAGCACGCAGGCGCCGAAAGGAATGTTGACCGTGAGCACGATGTTCACGATCGAGAGAAAATCACCCATCAGCCAGGCCGAGATCGCGCCAAGCGCGAGGACGACCACGATGGTGCAGCGCGCGTAGAACACGCCCTGCTGCTGGGTGATGTCGGGCCAGACCTGCCGGTAGACGTTGCGGACGAAGAGGGAGGAGATGGCCAGGGCCTTGGCTGCCAGCGTCGACATCGTGCCGGCCAGCACGCCGGCCAGCATCAGGCCGATCAGGCCGGGACCGAGCAGCTTGTTGGACAAGGCGCCCCAGGTGGCATCCGGATCCGAGAGACCGCCGGGGCCGAACAGGGCGACCGCGATGAGCCCGGTGAACGCCCACATCACGATCATGAGCCGCTTCAGGTAGTTGCCCGACACGCCGGAGCGCGCGGCAAACTCGTTCTTGGCCGAGCCGCAGATGCCCATGTTGTGGCTGAGGCCGCCATTCTGGATGATGCTCACCAGCAGGATGGCCCCGAGACTGAAGATGGAAAACTGCCCGGCGCCGCCGGAACCGAACAGGTCGAACATCCGCGCGGGCACCTTCTGGGCCAGCGCCCCCCAGCCGCCGATCGCATGCAGGCCGGTGGGAATCAGCAGTATCGAAAACACGATGATGAGCACGCTCTGCAGGCCCTCATTGACCGCGGCCGCCGACATGCCGCCCATGACGATGTAGGCGCCGACCACGAGGGCAAACACGACGAAAAAGGCCACGTTGTTCAGCACCGTGATGTAGCTGTGCAGCTCGCCGCGGGCATTGCGCTCGCGCAGGATGTCGAGCTCGGCTTGCTGGCCGGTGACCAGAGCTCCCGCCCTGGCCTGCTTTTCCATCACCTTCAATTCGTGGTAACCCTCGACCGAAGCGCGGTCCGTGACCGTCCACTCAGCCTCCTGTTTCACCACCAGGGATGAGGCGATCTTGTAGGCCGTGACGTTCGCAAAACCCAGAAAAACGCAGGCCACCAGGATCTGGAACATCGCATAAAACAGGCTCAGCTTGCGACTCCCGTAACGGTCCTCGAACAGGTCGGAGACGGTCGTCAGGCGTACGCGACGGAACCAGACGTTCATGAACCAGAAATATGGGTTCATGAAGACAGTCTGGAAGGACAGCCACGAACCCGGCGCTCCCTGCTGGTAGACAAAGCTCGCGGTGCTGACGGCCCCCGAGGGCTCGGTCGCATTGCCGAAGTTCAGGAAGAACTGGTAGAGCTTGCCGAGTTTGCGGCCGGCGAGGAAAAAGCCCTCCTCGGAGTTGTTGCCCTTGGCCGCCCGCTTGCCGATGTAAACCACGGCGATGAGGTAGGAAATGACGATGGCAATATCGACGATGTGCAGGCTGCCGATGCGCATAAGGATTCGGTTGGGGTGGTGTGGCGACCAGCGCAGGCTGGGGACCGGGCCAACGCAATCTGGAAGGATGCAGCTAACTTCCGCTAATTCAACCCCGGCATACTGCCCGCCCTCGGACAGTTCGCGGCCCCGGCAGGCGGCCCATCCCGGCTGGGCTCAATTCTTTTTTGCCGGCTCAGGCGGCCTGGCTGGCGCAGGCTCGCTGCGGCCCTTGCCGGGCTTGCTGAGCTCTTCGCCAAACCCGAGCACCTCCATCGGCGCCAGCTCGACGCTGCCATCGCGACTGAGCCGGCGGCGGATGCTTTCGCTCTCATCCATGTCCTTGCCGAAATAAGACCCGGCGGTGACGATGAGTGAGGGCATCGACTCGAGCAGGTTCAGGCCGTTGGCGCGGGTGGTCATCTTGGTGCGCCAGAGCAGCACCCGCCGGTTGGCGGCGACAGAGGCGGCGTCGTAAGCGGAGGCGACGACGAAATAAAGGCTGCCCCCGATGTCCTCGAGCATGCCCATGGTCTTTGCATTGCGATTCCGGAATTTTTCCATCGGGCTCAGCATGCCAAAGCTGACCGGACCCATCGGGCTGGCGAGCACGTCCAGGGTATGCTCGGGGGCGGCGCGCCGGATCGCCGACTCCTCGTTGATGACCTTGATGAGCTCGGTGGTGAATTTCTCGCCCCCGACGAGTCGAGCTCGATCGAGCATTTCCCTGATCATCTTATCCTGGGATTCGCCGGTGGCCGTGGTTTGCTGCGTTTCACCGTTGTCCCCCGTGGTCTCACCGACCGGGAGATCGTCCTGGCCGAGTGGCGCGGAGTAAGAGCCCCAGGAATAAATGATGACGAGATTGGGCGCCTGGGCATCCTTGGCCGGGAGGTAGTGCGAGACGGCAAGTGAAGCGGCCATCAATTCCTCCAGTTTATCGACGGAGGCGGGCTTTTCGTTGGCCGGTGCGCCGGTCCCGAGCGCGACCTGACCGGCCGGCCGGGTAACGTAGTAGGCGGGCTTCGCTGCGGTGGGCGGAGGTTGCGTGCGGCCGGATGGCGTCATCTCGGTGATGACATGCACATCCACCAGTGGCTTTTTCTGGAATGAGCGAGGCAACAGGTCGAATTGGAAGCCCGAGACGGGCTTGTCGTCCTGGGCGGCGGCCGCAGTCAGGCCGGCGCCGAGCAGGAGCAACAGGGAGGCAAAGGCACGGGGGGTCTTCATGCGGTGAGGGTCGGTGGCTTGGGTGCGTCGGTCGGCAGAGAAAGGGAAGTCTGGTCAGACAGGCGATATCTCTCCGGGTGTCCGCGGGGGGTTACGGTTCACCTTCGAGACGCAGAGTGTTGCCGCGGGTTTCATACCACACGGCGTTGGGACGCCAGTGGAAGAACAATCCTCCGGATCTTTTTTGGGGAAGTTGACCATGGGATTAAGAAAAAGCCCCTCCGGGGGACCGGAGGGGCTTGAAGTTTAAGACCAAGCTTCGACCTCAGAGGTCGAAGGACGCGGTGAGGATGAACTGCCGCGGGTCGATGATACGGAAGTTCCAAGGCGTGCCGTCCGGGTTGTAGCCCACGGCCTGCAGGCGGCCGTTCTCGAAGATGTCGCGGACGTTGAGCTGGAAGCGGGCGCTGACGCGGTCGTTGAAGAGCTTCATGTTGTAGCTGACCATGACGTCCGCGTAATACCGGGCCTTGTCGTAGATCGGCTTGTTGCCGTCGAGCTTGCGGACAACGCCGTCGGCATCGGGTGTCCCGGCCAGAAATCCGACGGTGGCCTGGTCTTCCCAGCGGACGGTGCCGCCGACCGACATGTTCTTGAGCCACTTGCTGTCGACCCCGAGGCCGGCTAGCTTGTAGTTGGTCGTCAGGTTGGCGCGCCACTCGCGGGTCTGCGGGCGGGGCTTGCCGCTGTTGGTGATGGCGAGCTTGTAGGGGGCATCGATGTTGCCGGTGTAGAAGTTGCGCGGGGCGACGTTGCCAGCGTCCACGCCCGGGGCGAGCTGCGTCTGGGACCCACCGACTTCCCACCAGAGGCGACCGGCGTTGGGCAGTTGGGTGCCATCGGGGAGGAGCGTCGTGGGGACCGTAAGGGTGGTCCAAAGGGCATAACGCGAGTCGATGTAACGCTGGATGTTGGGCGATATGCTCGTATCGATGGCCACCGCCTGGGTGATGGTGCCCTTGATCGTCCAGTATTTGGTCGGGTTGTAATAGATTTCGATCTCCTTGCCCTTGGACTGCACGTTGTTGATGTCGGAGAGCGTCCGGTTCTTGAGGCTGTCCACATAGGCCTGCGTGGTCCCCATGATCGTATAGACTTGGGTGGCATACTGCGCGAGAGTCAGATTAGGGTTGATCCTGGCGACCCAGGAAAAAACGACATCTTCAAGGTTGAAGACGTCGCCACCCGGAACGCCAAAGACCGAACCAGCGCCGGAGGCATCGAAGTCGAGCCGGATGGGCCGGGTGCCGAGGACCGCGGTCGCACCGTTGCGCGCCGCGATCTGGAGCGTATTGTATTTGTTGAAGCGGACATACAGCTTGCCGTCCAAGGCGCTGAAGGAGAAGCCGTAGTCCTTGCCCGAGCCGGTCGGATTGGGCAGTATCTCCCCGAACAGATTGTAGGCCGTGGGTGTGGGCTGAAAGCTGTCCGAGTCGTTGTAATGGACGCGGAACGAACGCAGTATATCGAAAAACTTGTTGCCCGCCTCGGCCCGGCGGTCGATGCCGGTCCAACCGGAGAAGGGAACGAGGACGACACCGCGGGTCTTGGTCGGACCGGCGTTCGAGGTGTAGTTATCGGGGAAGATGAACAGGTAATCCTCATTGATCAGGCCATTCGCGAGGAACGGCTTGGCGAGATTGTTCACCGAACGCACCTTGTCCCGGCGCCAGCCCAGCGTGGGGATGATGCGATCGTTGGCGAGGTAACCCTGCCAGACCAGGCCGCGGGTGCGGATCTGGGTCTTTTGGTTGTCGAGGGCAAAGTAAACGTTGCCGACCTGGACGGGCTGGTCAACCCACGCCCCGGTGACGCCGTTGAAGTAACGAAGGTTCTGCGTGCCGTATAACGCACTCGGGGCGGCCGCGCCGTAATCAAGCACCGGACCGGGCTGGCTGACCGGACCGCCAGAGTAGAAGCGGGTGAAGAAGCGGTTCTGCGCACCGGCACCGGGGACGTTGGCGATATTCGCCGGGGTCCACCAGGGCGCAGGGGCGACAATCTGATCACGATAGCGGAGACCGTTGGCATTCTGCGGCACGATGTTCTGCCGGAATTCGCCGTAGGCGGCGATGTTGTGCCGGCCGAGCCACTTGAGGGCGCCCTGTTCCTGGGTGAGGTCAAGCTGGTAGGCGAGCGTGGCCCGGAAGTTGTCGTTGAGCTCCGGACGCTTGAAGGTCTGGATCTCGTTGCCGCCAAAGTAGGGCCGCAGGAAGTAAGGATTGGGCGTGCCATCCAGGTTCTTCTCGTTGACGTCCACATAAATGCTGGCCGGTGTACCGTCGCCGGCGCCGATGAAGGCGCGGCTGAGGACATCGATATCCTCCCGGAGATAGCCAACTTGGAGGGCAAGTTGCTGGCGCGAGCTTTTGAGCAGCCACTGCTCAAACTCAAACTGGTAAACATCCGCTTTCTTGTGCATGAAGTTCGGTCCGGCATAGTTAACTTTCGTCCAGTCGTAGATCGACTGGTCGGTGACGCCGGGCTGAACGTAGAGGGGCGTGGAGACCGAGCCGAAGGCGCCGCCGCCGCGCTGGATGAGCGTGCCGATCTGCGCATAGCGGAGATTCTGGTTCGCGCTGCCGGGGTCGGCGGTGTTGCCCGCGCGGCCGACTTCATAGCGGCCGATGGTGCCGTCGGGGTTAACAAAGAGGCTGGGGCGGGTGTAGAAACCGCTGCCGTTATCGAATTTGAGCCCACGGGGCATACCGACGCCGGCCACGGTGGAGCCTTCGTTGGCCTGGGTCACTGCCGTGTAGGTGCTACCGCCGAGCAGGCGCCAGCCACCGGTGTTGTTGCTGAAGGTGGGATCCCACACGGGACTGCCGTTGGCGCGCCACTCCGTGATGGTGTCGCGGGGCGTGGTGGAATTCGGGCGTTTGTTGGAATTGTGATAGGACTCGTAGGAGAAGCGGATGGTCGTGTTCTCATACGGTTTCGCCGTGAGCGAGGCTGTCAGGCGG
Organism: Opitutaceae bacterium; assembly: GCA_043741015.1. Lineage (GTDB taxonomy): Bacteria > Verrucomicrobiota > Verrucomicrobiia > Opitutales > Opitutaceae > Lacunisphaera. Next base: position 1,591 of record JAYUBB010000055.1, on the reverse strand, counting down.
TTGGTCTTGTCATAGGACGGCTTGCGTTCGAAAGCCTGGTCGTCGTAAAGCGCCGCGATGCGCACGGCCAGCTTGTCCTTCATGAGCACCCGGTTTACGTCGAGCGTGCTGCGGAAGCTGCCCCGGTCGTCGGTGCGCACCGAGGTGCCTGTGATATCGCGGGTGAGGTTGGCGCGACCGCGGATGATGTTGACCGTGCCGGAGGACTCGCCGAGGCCGAAGATGTTGGAGTTCGGACCGCGGCTGATTTCAACGGAGTCGACGTTGTAGGTATCGACCGGGATTTGGCCTGAACGCGCAAAGCCGTCGGACGCGAGATTGGCCTGGCCCAGGCCGCGGACGCGGTTGGAGGACTCAGGCGACTGGCTGACGTTGTCGACGATGTTGCCGCGATCATTGGTAAACGAGGTGTATTGGTAGATACCCTCGGTGTTGCCCTCGTTGGAGAAGATATCATTGAGGTCCACCGCCGCCGTATCGAGCAGCTGCTGTTTCGTGATGACGGTGATGGAGGAGGCCAGATCCTCGAGCTTCGAGTTGAGGCGTGTGCCGGACATCGTGTTGGTCGCCTGGTAACCGACATTGTCGGCCGTGACCGTGAACGGCGAGAGCTGGAGCACCTCGTCCTTTTTGGCTGGAGCGACGGTCGCCGGCGGGACGGCGGCACCCTTCTTGGTCTTGTCGTCTGCCTTGTTGGCCACCTGGGCGAAGGCAGGCAAAGCCAAGGATAATGCCAGCAAAGGCGTCAGGAAACGCCGGACTCGATCGGGGTTCATTTTTAGCGGGGTCATGGTTGGGTTGGGGTCAGGTATGGTTTGCAAATACACATCAGGGCGCGCGAAAACGCGGGACGCTCAAATGCCGGGGGTTGGGGTGCGAGGTGACTGAATGGGGTAGGACCTACTGCCTCCACGACAACCCTCCCAAATACCAGACACAACGGAGCCTTGTTTCAGACAGTCCGAGCCATTTAAAGAAACCAAGCCTGGCGGCGGCCTAGAAATCAAAACGATCAATGTTCGCCTTCGTGAAAATGAAGGGCTGGCCCAGCAGGATATTATCGCCCTCGATCCTGACTTCACCAAGTCCGCCGGCACGCAACGACTTCGCTCCGGGTTTCAGGCTGCCCAGCGCCAGCGCCACCCCGGCCTGGACCGTCAGGTAGCCAAGGTCGCCGGTGTTCCAGAGAATGACACTGTCGGTCACGCCCTCGTGCACGTAACGTTTGTTTTCGTTGGGCAGGCCGAGGCCGATGACTTTCACCTGACCGGTCCGGCCGGCCTGCTTAACCGCCTCCGCCGCCCCGGGGACGCCGGGCGAGCAGATCGCCATGAGCAGTTTCAAATCCGGGTGTGCGCTCATGAGGGCGGTGGCCTCGGACTGCGCGCGATCCTTCAGATCATCACAGGGCCGCACCGCCACCAGTTTCATATGCGGATATTTCTCGGCCAGCCGCGCCTCGATGTGCTTCTGCCATTCCCGCTGGTTGGCCGCCGTGAGGGTCGCCGTGATGATGGCAAACTCTCCCTCCCCGCCCGTGAGCCGCGCCGCTTCGTCCATCAGGGTGTAACCGATGCCCTGCGGCGTGGCC
>JAYUBB010000054.1:0-7739 GCA_043741015.1 Opitutaceae bacterium | reverse complement strand
GCGGTTTGGATGTCGTGAAACACCGCGACAAAGTCGCCCGGGTGACCGACGCCATGAACACGGTCGGCATCAAGACCAGTCTCTTCATCGACCCTGACGCCGACCAGATTGAGATGTCGGTCAGGTTGAAGGCTCCATGGGTCGAGCTGCACACCGGTGCTTACGCCAATGCTTACCATGGCGCCGGCCGTGCGGCCGAGTTTGCACGACTGGTCGCCGGCGCCAGGCAGGCGCACGCCGCGGGGCTTGTGGTCAACGCCGGCCATGGTATCAACTACGTGAATATCGCGGAGGTCCGCACCATGCCCCATCTCCACGAATTGAACATTGGCCACAGCATCATCAGCCGCGCCCTCTTCACCGGCATCGAAGAGGCCGTGCGCACGATGAAGGCGCTGATGAATCCCTGAGATGGGCCACCACGAAATACACCAAAGACACGAAATTATGATTCCTCCGCTTTCCTCTTTGGTGTGTTTCGTGTATTTCGTGGTTTCAAAATCATGATCACTCTTCCCCCCGGCGGCACCCTGATCGGCCTTGGCTGCGATCTCATCGAGACCGAGCGCATCAAGCACGTGCTGACCAAGCACGGCGATCGTTTCCTCAAGCGCATCTTCACCGAGGAAGAGCAGGCCTACTGCAATTCCCTGAAATATCCCCACAAGCACTATGCCGCCCGCTGGGCCGCCAAGGAGGCGGTGTCCAAGGCCTTCACCACCGGCATCGGCGAGCACCTCGACTGGACTTCGGTTTCCGTCTATCACGGCTCGCGCAAGGAGCCGCTCGTGCGGCTCGACGCCAAGGGCACGGCACTGCTGCAACAGGTCGGGGCCACTCATGTGTGGCTAACGCTCTCGCATATCGACAGCCACGCGATGGCTGTCGCCGCGCTGGTGAAACACGGCTAGGTTATGAATCCGCCGGTCATTCAGCGCGTGTCACCCAACCGGGTGGCGTTGATTCTGGCCCTGCTCCTGACCGCTTGGCTGGTCTTCGAGTTTTTCCCGCATAAGGGAAAACCAGCTCTGTCAGTGGCTCCGGTGATGGCCGAGTCCAAGCTCCACGCCGTGGGCCTGGCTGACAACCCAGATTGGGATGGCTTGCCGGAGTTCTTCGCCATCGTCGCTGATAAAGCCGAATGGAAGGATGGCCGGACGCGTTTCGCCTATTGGCACCCGGTGATGAAGACTTACTCCTATTACTTCGAGGCCATCCGGAGCGGTGAGGGCGTTCGATTCAGGGAGATCGCCGAACCTCATGACTCGGATCATTTCTGGGACGAAGAAGTGACTGAGGATAGCCCGATACGTTTTTGTTTTTCCGCCCAAGTGCCCGTTCTACTCGGGCCTGACACCAGTGTAATTTCCGATCCGGTCGGTCGCGATATTCGGGTTAAAATTAATATGGATAAGATAGCACCGAGCATTCCACCCGCGGAGAAGATAGTCATTCCGGAAAATCCGGCGATAAAGCCTTGATCGGTGATTGCCTCCCATGAACTCAGTTGCCGCCCATCCAGTCCTTACCTGCGCCGAGGCGAAGGCATGGGAGTCACGTTTGCTGAAGGACGAGGCGGCGGAATGGGCGGCGATGCAGCAGGCGGGGCAGTCACTGGCGCAGTCCATTCTGGAAGACTTCCGGGAAGTGGGCGGATTGCCGGCGAAGGCCCGGCTGCTCGTCCTTACTGGCAAGGGCCACAACGGCGGCGATGCGTTGCTGGCGGCGCGGGCGATCCTGATGGCCCGACCGGACGCCCGGGCCGTCGTGGTGCGCTGCTTCGGGGTGGAGGAATTGCGTCCACTGGCCGGACGGGCGCGGGATTGGCTGAAACGTGACGCGCCGGGCCGGGTGGAAATAGTCCCGGCAGACGAAGCCTTGGAGGCAGGTGAGTCCTACGCATTATGCTTGGACGGGATCTTCGGGTTTCAATTTCGGGCCCCGATGGATGCAGACACCGCCAGATTGATCGCCAAGGTGAACGCCCATGCGGGCATCAAGCTCCGGGCGACGGTGGATCTGCCCAGCGGAGTGGGCGAGGTGAATGCTACGACAATCTTCCGGGCGGATTTCACCTATGCGACTGGCATTGTGAAGCTGCCCGTGCTGTCGTCCCGCGTGGCGGCTTCAGTGGGCCGGCTGCGCTACCTTGATCTGGGATTTTTTGACGATAACTCGGTTACGGAAGCCAAAGAGCGAATCCTGACCACGCAGGTGCTGGCGCCGTTGGGGGAGCTGCGTGCTCCACAGACCGACAAGCGCACTTTCGGGCATCTGCTCGTCGTCGGTGGCTCGCACAGCTATCCGGGTGCCGTGGTGCTGGCGGTGCGGGCGGCGCTCCGCAGTGGAGCGGGCTTGGTCACGGCCTTTGTGCCGGAGCGGTTGGCGCCGGAATATGCCGCCCGCCACCCGGAGGCCATGTGGGTGGGTTGTCCGGAAACAGCCAAGGGAGGTCTGGCCCATGGCACGCTTGGCTTGATCCAGGAGCGCATGTCCCGCGCCACGGCTCTGTTGATGGGTCCGGGCATGAGCGCCGAGCCGGAAGTGCTGGGCACGGTCGAGGCCATTGTTCATAATACGAACATTCCATTGGTGCTGGATGCCGATGCGCTGCGGCCGGAAGTGCTGGCGGCCTGCGAGGGCAAACGTGTCATCTGCACTCCGCATGCCGGCGAATATGAGCGGCTGGGCGGTAGGGCCGGTCTGCGACCGGCCTCGGGTGATTCACCCGGAGCCGAAATAGTTGCGGTGCTCAAGGGGCCGCTGACTCGCGTGGTCGTTGCCTCGGGCCGGGCGGAGACCGGCCCTACTTACTATTCTCCGTTTGGCGGGCCGGTGCTGGCGCGGGGCGGCAGCGGGGATATTCTGGCCGGGTTGACCGGCGGACTGCTGGCGCAGAAACCCGATGATCTGTTGCTCGCGGCGTGCCGGGGCGTGGTGTGGCACGGCCGGGCGGCCGATTTACTGGCTCGCGCCCGGGGGCAGGTGGCCGTAGAGATTTCGGAAATCCTCGAGCAGCTTGGGCCGGCGCTCATCCCCTAGACATGTCAGACACTTTGACCGAGCGGCAGGCGTTCATGATCCTGAACGATCTGCCCAACATCGGACCCATCACGCTCAACCGGCTGCTGCAGGAGCTCGACGGCGATCCGCGCGAGATTCTCACTGCCGACAAACGCCGGTTGGAATCCGTGCGCGGGGTAGGTCCTGAGACGAGCGCAGCCCTGATGAACTGGCGCACGCATTTTGATTTGGCCAGAGAGGAAGAGCGGCTGGCTCAGGCCGGCGCGGTGTTCATCACGACCCGGGACGAGGGGTATCCGAAAATGCTGAAGGAGATTCACGACCCGCCGATCGGACTCTACCGGAAGGGTGGCTATCTTTTCACCCAGCCCTGCATGGCCGTGGTCGGCAGCCGGCGCACGACGCTCTACGGGCAATCCGTGGCCAAGAAGCTTGGAGCCGAGCTGGCCCAGATGGGGTTTTGCGTCGTGAGTGGATTGGCCCGGGGCATAGACACAGCGGCGCATGAGGGTGCTCTGTCGGTCGGCGGCAAAACTGTGGCCGTGCTCGGCTGCGGTATCGATATCGTCTATCCGCCGGAGAACCTCGGTCTCTACCGGCGCATTGCGGAGACGGGCGCGGTGCTTTCGGAATTTCCCTTCGGCCGGAAAGCGGACAAACAGAGCTTTCCCATGCGCAACCGCGTGGTCTCGGGTATTTGCGAGGGCGTAGTGGTGGTGGAAAGCGACGTGAAGGGCGGGGCGATGATCACGGCGCGATTCGCCGGAGAGCAGGGCCGGTTGATTTTCGCGGTGCCAGGCCGCATCGACCAATCCACCAGCCAGGGCTGCCACCAACTTATCCGGGACGGAGCGACGCTGCTGACCAGCGTGGACGATATCCTGAACGAACTGAACTACCTTGACGGCCTGCGGCCCAAGGCGATCGCGACGGAAGGCGAGTCCAGCGTGTTGGAGCAACTGCTGCCGCAGTTGGACGAGAAGGAACGCCGGGTGTTTGAATGCCTCAAGGGTGGATCGACGCTCAGCATCGACGCCGTCGCGAGTGCCACCGGCTTGGCGGCGCATGAAATTTCCGCCGCGCTGATGATGCTCGAGCTGAAGAAGCTGGTGTCGAAGCGGGCCGACGGAACCTTCGAGGCTCGAGGCCGATAGATAAGAGAATAAAAAAGCTCCAGTCTGCGGGCTGGAGCTTGGGTGACAGATAGGGGGTCGATTACTTGCCGGAGCGGATGCGCTCAGCCTCGGCCTTGGCCGCGGCTTCGCGGGCGCGATAGTCGGCAAGTTCCCGGGCTTTGCGCAGGGCGGTCTCTTCCTCGGCGCGCAGGCGGGCGACTTCGGCCTCGGCGGCCTCAGCGCGCTGGCGCGCAGCGAGGATTTCCTGGTCTTCCACGCTCTTGCCGACCGCGATGTTGTGCTGGCGCCGCGCTTCCTCCTCGGCCCGCTCGCGAGCGGCGGTTTCTTCGGCAACGCGGCGCTCGTATTGGATCTCAGAAATGCGACGATCCTCGCGATTGCCCGCAATGCCACCGATGATGGCGCCGGCCGCCGCGCCCGCCGCGGCCCCTTTGCCATCCTCGCCCGATTGGTGGCCGATGATGGTTCCGATAATGGCTCCGGCCACGGCACCGCCGATGGCCCCCTGCTCGGTATTGGAGCCGTCGGTGGCGCAACCGGAAGTGAATAAAGCGCTGATAAGCAACGCGGAGCCCGCGTACAGCGAAATAGCCTGACGATATTTGTTCATGGGATTTTAGGTCTGTTTTGTGACTGGATGAGGCCGGTTTTGTTCCGGTTACATCAACCTGGGGGCCAGTTCAAGGGGCGCTGGCCGAGCAGGTGGACATGGAGATGGGGCACGGTCTCGCCGCCATCGCGGCCGTTGTTGATGACGATCCGGAAGCCCGACTCGGTGATACCGAGTTTCTTCGCGAGCGCGGCTGCAGTGAGCAGCAGGTGGCCGAGCACGGCTTGATCAGCAGCGGTGGCGGCTGCCACCCTTGGAATGGGCTTTTTCGGAATTATCAGCACATGCACCGGGGCCTGCGGGTTGATGTCGTATATGGCGATGCAGAGCTCGTCCTCATGCGCCAGCTTGGCGGGGATTTCGAGATCTATGATCTTCTGAAAAATCGTTTTGGACATGGGAGGAATTCTCCGCGGATTACGCTGATTTACGCGGATAGGATGAATTTAATCCGCGTCCATCCGCGTTATTCGCGGGAGTTCAGAGAAATAAAAGATTCAAATTCGCGCTGCGGCGGGAGCGGGCGGCGGCGAGCCCGCGGATGAGCGAGAGGGAATCGTCGTAATCGCGGCGGCGGCGTTCGGTCCAGCGCCGGTCGGGCGGGCAGTGGGCGCGGCGAAGATTGGTGACCAGCAAGGTGGACTCGGGATAGGCGGCAAGGCTCTTGAGCCCCTGCATGACCCCGGCCCGGGCGAAGAGCGGTGAGGAGCCGTGAGCATCGGCCCCGGCGTCCCAGTGGAAAAACCCATGTTGCGGTTTAGAGCCGCACAGCCGTTCAAAAAGCCGGGCGGCGGCGGCAGCGAAGGCCGGATCGCCGGGGCCGCGTTGCTCGGCCTCGCCGATACTGGTGGCGATGGCGTCGTCGATCTGTTGCGCCAGGTAGAGGTCGTGCCCGGTGAGCGGGGCGAAGAGGGCGTTGAGGAAGTGCAGCCGGCGCAGTTGGGGGGAGCGCATCATTTCTTGGCCTTCGGTGTAGCACCGTGGGCGCCCGGGGCAAGACTGCTGATTTCGTGGACGAACTCGGAGACATCGCGAAACTCCTTATAGACCGAGGCGAAGCGGACGTAAGCGACCTGATCCATCTTGCGAAGGCGCTGCATGACGTGTTCGCCGATGGCCCGGGTGGGAACCTGGCTGTCGTACCGGGCCTCGACGGCGTCGATAACATCCTCAACGAGCATGGAAATCTGCTCGGTGTCGATCGGGCGCTTGTGGCAGGCGGCGCGGACGGCACCGATGAGCTTCTCGCGCAGAAAGGGTTCCTGGCGGCCATCGCGTTTGACCACGACGAGCGTGTCGCGGACGAACTCCTCGTTGGTGGTGTAGCGGTGGCTGCACTCAAGGCACTCGCGGCGGCGGCGGATGGAATTGCCGTCGCGGGCGATACGCGAGTCGATCACCTTGTCTTCAATGGAAGTGCACTTGGGGCAGCGCATGGCGGGTTAATTCAGGGTGAGAAAGTTTTGGAGAATCCTCATACCGCCTTCGGTGGCGATGGATTCCGGGTGAAATTGGACCCCATGGACGGAAAATTGTTTATGCTGAAGGCCCATTATTTCCCCTTCGGGGGATTCGGCGGTGATTTCCAGGCAGTCAGGCAGGCTGGAGCGCTCGACGAGCAGGGAGTGATAACGGGTGGCGGTAAAGGGAGAGGGCAGGTCGCGGAACACGCCCTTGCCGGTGTGCTTGATGGGGGAGAGCTTGCCGTGCATCTGGCGGGGGGCGCGGATGACCTTGCCGCCAAAGAGCTGGCCGATGGACTGGTGCCCCAAGCAGACGCCGAGCACGGGTTTCTTGCCCGCAAAAGTCTTGATGATGTCGATACTTACGCCTGCATCGGAGGGAGTGCAGGGACCGGGGGAGATCAGCACGCGATCGGGATTGAGGCGCACCGCGTCGGCCGGGGTCAGCTCGTCATTGCGGAACACGCGCATGGTCACGCCCAGCTGGCCAAAATATTGAACCAGGTTGAAGGTGAATGAATCGTAGTTGTCTATGACTAGCAGCACTTTTGACAACGATAGCCGGCAATTGACAGGGGGTCAAGTCTGCGGGCAGGGTGGATAGAGTGCATGAGTGACACTTTTCAACTGATTAAGACCGATACTGCCACGGCCGCACGGCGGGGGCGGTTGCGCACGCTGCATGGAGCCATCGAGACGCCCATTTTCATGCCGGTCGGCACGCAGGGCACGGTGAAGGCGCTGACCCCCGCGCAAATCAAGGAAACCGGTGCACAAGTCATCCTGGGCAATACCTACCACCTGAACTTGCGGCCCGGGTCGGAACTGATCCGCGACCTGGGCGGGCTGCACAAGTTCATGGGCTGGGACGGGCCGATCCTGACCGACAGTGGCGGTTTCCAGGTCTTCAGCTTGGCCAAGTTGCGGGACATCAAGGACGACGGCATCGCGTTCCAGTCGCACATCGACGGGGCGAAACTTTTCCTCGGCCCGCGCGAGGTGATGACGATCCAGGCCAACCTTGGCTCGGACATCGCCATGGTGATCGATGAGTGTCCGCCCTGGCCGTGTACGCGTGAAGAATGCCGCAAGGCCGTGGATCGCAGCTATAGCTGGGCCGGGCAGTGCAAGCAGATCGCGACAGACAACGGGTTCCTCGCGGGCGGGCATCACGTCTTCGCCATCGTGCAGGGCTCAACCTTCGACGACCTGCGCCGCGAGGCGGCCGAGTCGTTGGCGGCGTTGGATTTTCCGGGCTATGCCGTCGGCGGCGTGAGCGTCGGCGAGCCCGAACCCGAGATGCTCAAGCAGGTGGGGGCCACGACGCCGTTCCTGCCTGCGGACAAGCCGCGCTACACGATGGGCCTCGGCACGCCGCCGCAGATCCTGAAGATGATCGCGCTGGGCGTGGACATGTTCGACTGCGTGCACCCGACGCGCGTGGCGCGCAACGGCGCGGCCTTCACGCCCGACGGGCTCATCAATTTGCGTAACGAGCGCTACCGG
>JAYUBB010000053.1:0-7768 GCA_043741015.1 Opitutaceae bacterium | reverse complement strand
TCACCGGTGCGATCAACGTGGCTCCGGGCTTCGCCCTCGCCCATGCCGGGCTGGCGGAGGCTTATACGCTCGCCGGGAATGCGGGCTATGGCGACCTGCCGCGCAGCCAGGCCATTGAGCACGCGCGGGCTTCCGCCCGCCAGGCGATCGCGCTCGATGAAACGCTGGCCGAGGCCCACGCCGCGCTGGGCTACGTGAAGTTCCGCATCGACTGGGACTGGGCCGTGGCGGAGGCCGAGTTCAAGCGAGCGCTGGAACTGAAGCCCGGCTACGCACGGGCGCATGAATGGTATGCCCTCTTTCTGGCCATCAAGGGTCGCTTCGGGGAGGCGATGCCCGAAATGCGGCGGGCGCAGCAGCTCGATCCGCTGTCGGCAAGCGTGAGCAACGGCATCGGCCGCATTTTGCACTTTGAGCGCCAGTTTGACGCCGCCCTGCTGCAGTTCAAGAAGACCTTGGAACTGGAGCCTGATTATGCCGAGGCATATTTCAGCATGGCCATGTCTTATCAATTGCTGCGCCGCTACGACGAGGGCATCGCGGCATTGCAGAAGGCCCTGGCGCTTTCACCCCGGCCGGTGATGGAGGCCATGCTGGGCCTGGCCCAGGGTCTTGCCGGGAGAAAAAGCGAAGCGCAAAAGATCTATGATGACATGCGGTCCCGGCAGCCACCCGTTTCCCCTTATTATCTCGGCATCCTCTCGCTTGGCCTCGGTGATTCCGACCGGGCCATGCAATACTTCGAGCGGGCCTACGAGGAAAGGGACGGCATTCTGATCTATCTTGCGGTTGACCCTGTCGCTGAGGCGATCTGGCCCGACCCGCGTTATGTCGCCTTGGCGGAAAAAATGGGCCTGAGGAAATAGTCTGTCCTGCACCGGGCCGTGGAAACAAAGCGCGCCGGCGTCGATACGCGAGTGGGGGAAGCGTGGGCACCGGGTTTGTTTGAGCAGGTCAACGGATCGCAATTGTGCCAGTCGAGCCTGATTCGCCATTGTCTTGAGAATGAACAGGGGTTAGTAGATTACTTCTGCCTATGCCATTTTCTCGACAGGGAAGCCGTGGAGTTGTTCTCGCCTTGCTGGCGCTGGCCTCATTTGTCGGGAATGTATCCGGGGCTGTTGACCTGCAAAGCCTCGTAGCCAACCCGCCTTTCGGCTCCAAGGCCACTCAAACGACCGCGGCCGACCCGGCGCAGGCCCTGGAATTTCGCGGCACGTTTGTGGATGGCAATGAACGCTTTTTCAGCATCCACGAGACGGCGACCCGCTTCAACCAGTGGGTCGGTTTGAAGGAGGCCAGCCAGCCCTTTCTGGTGGAGAGTTACGATAGTGACAAGGGGTCGATTCAGGTCAAATACCGCAACCAAGTGATGACTCTGACCCTGAAGCTTGCGCAAATCATCGTCCAAGCGGCTCCGGTTACCCCTGCTTCCCCATCATCGCCAACGTCGCTCGTCGGCACCAATCCGACTCCGGTCGACGAGGCCAAGCGGCTGGCCCAGGTGGCCGAAGAGATCCGCCGCCGCCGTGCCCTGCGCTCGCCTGGTCCGGTGCCCCAGCAGCAAGCGACGAACATGCCGTTTCCCACACCCGGCCCATCCACCAACATGCCAGTACCCACACCCGGCCCATCCACGAACATGCCGTTTCCCGCACCCGGCCCGTCCACCACAATGCCGAATTCCGGCCCCGGCCCAGGCCCCGCCATCAAACCCTGACCGATGAAAAAAAACAACCGAGCGTTCACCCTGCTGGAGATCATTGTCATGGTCGGCATCCTCGCGCTGCTTGCCACCTTGCTGATTACCAAGACCGAGGGCATTTTCGGCAACAGCCAGCTGACCATCGCCCGCATCTTTGTGCGTGATTCCCTCAAGACCGCGCTCGAGCGTTACCGCATGGACCTTGGCAGTTTTCCGAGCACGGCGGAGGGACTCGCGGTGTTGATAACCGCACCGGCCAATGCGGCGGGCACCTGGCGCGGCCCGTATGCTGATACTCCCGGAGGCAAACCGCCGCTGGATCCCTGGGGCGAGCCCTACCAATACCGCAGCCCCGGCACGCACAACAAGGCCGGCTACGATCTGTTTTCCAAGGGCCCCGATAAGACCGAGGGAACCGAGGATGACATCGGCAACTGGTGACACCGGATACCAGACCGCCATTGACCGGTCGTTTTGAGTCTCGACCGGGCCGGCAGGCCTTCACCCTGCTGGAAGTGCTGCTGGCCATCGCCCTGCTGGGGCTGTTGGCGTCGTTGTTCATCACCGGCGGCAGCGATCTGTTCCGTGCCCGCGAGCGGACTGCGGCCGATGTTTTCTGGCAGGCGGTTCAGGCCGCGCGTCTGCAGGCCGTGCAGGAGGACGTCACGGTCCGGCTTCGCTACAATGAAAAAGATCACCAGGTGGTCTGGAGCTCGGTCGGCTCATCCCACGAACTTGACTGGCCGGGAAAGAATCTGGAATTTCTGCCGGTTGAGCAAAGTGACACCATTTTGCTGGGCGGGCAGCTTGCCGGCACGGGCCGGCTGAAGGTGGTGCGATTCCACGCCGACGGCGGCGTGGATAGATTTCGGGCCCAACTGACCGATGCCGCCGGTCAAATCACCCGGCTGGAACTGGATACTTGGACGTGCGCGCCCGTCCTGCGCAATTCACCTTAAGCGCATGAGCACCTCTTTTCCAAGGCCGCCACGCGGTTTCACTCTCATCGAAGTGCTGGTGAGCCTGGCCATCTTTGCCATGGCTGCGGTCGTGCTCTCCGTGGCCTATCTCAATATCATCGGCAGCTACCGGGCCATGGGCAGTCGGCATCAGGCCGAGGAAGATTGGAAGTGGCTGCGCTCGGTGGTACTGGCCGAGCCGGAACGACCGATAGTTGAACAGGGCGGGCGCCTGCCCATCGCCGAAGGTCGCCAGGTGGTTTGGTCGGCCACCATCGAACCGGCCGGCGTGGCGGATCTTTTTCAACTCACCATTGAGGCGGAAGCAACGGGCTCGGGCAGTCAGGATGCATGGAAACGCCGCGAATCCTTTCACCTGCTGCGTCCGACCTGGTCCGATCCGGCGGAGCGGACGAGCTTGCGCGACAAGACACGACAGCGTGTCGAACAGGAGCACCGTTCATGAACCAGCCCGGTTCACGGCCCAGACGAAACAAGCGCGGTTTCACGCTGATTGAGCTGCTGCTGGCGATGGCGCTGCTGACCCTGCTGGTCACCGCGCTGCTCACTTTTGTTTTCTCGATGGGGGAAATCTGGGGGCGGGGCGGGGACAAGCGCCTTTTCGAACAGCACGTCAACGCCGTGACCCGGCACGTCGAGTCCCTCCTGCGGCGCGCGGCCTGGCCGCGGGGCAGCCCGGGACTCAACGAGCCATTCATGGTCAGTGAGGTGCAGACCACGGCCGGACCCAGGGCGGATCTGCTGGGCTTCGATCTGCTTGATGGCGACCGATTGCTGGAATGGCCGGAGAATCCGCTGCCGGAGGTCCGCTGTCACCTTGCCCTGGAAAATAATCGCGGCCTCGTGCTCTACTGGCAGTCACTCCTCGAGGTGGATGTCGCGCAGAAACCGTCACGGGCCGTCCTTGTCTCGCCCCTCGTCACAAAACTGGCCTACGCCTACTATGATGCGGCCGGGCATTCCTGGCGGACGGAACCGAGTCCGCGCAAGAACAGTTCCAGCGAATGGCTGCTGCCCGACCGGCTGGTCCTCTCGTTCAAGCACGGAACATTTGAGGCCAGCCGGGAATTGACCCTCCCGGCCGGCGGTGGAGGCCTGCCTGTTTTCTGATGACATCTCGCCATTCCAGAAAAAATTATCAACCCCTGCGGCGCAATTCCCGGCGCGGCTCAGTGGTGATATTCGTCCTTGGCATCATCTTGCTGGCCGCGTTTCTGATCACCCGCCTCATGGACCGGGCCGCCGTGGATCTGGCGGCGGAAAGCAAAGTCACCAAACGAGCCGATCTGCGGCAGGAGGCGCTCTCCGCCTTGGAGGCGAGTCTCGCCGTGCTTGCCGATGAATCCGCCGTACGCTCAGGGCTGCACGATGCGTCGGAGGGGTGGGACCATCCGCTCGCCTTGATGGACTATAAGCCGACGGCGGGTTATGCGGTGGAGTCAGTCGTCGAGGACGAAACCGGCAAGCTGTCGCTGCCCGGCGCGGACGAGAAAGCCCTGAGAGGGTTTCTCGATGCGATTGGCTGTCCGGCCACCGCACAAGACGAGTTGGTTGACGCGATCTTCGTGTGGACCAAGCCCGATTACTTGTCCGTGGAGGGGAATACGGACGGCGCCACGTTCGCCGGCGCAGCGCTGCCCTACGCGGCACCGCAGCGGGCGCTGCGGTCCTTCGAGGAATTACGGGCCATCCCGGCCGCCCGGGAATTGTTTTTTGACGAACACGGTGAATGGAACGAACTCGGCCGCCGCTTCCAAGCGGGCGCCTCGTTGTTTGCCTTCAGCGTCAGCAACGTCAACTCGGCCCGCCCTGAGGTGCTGCTGGCTCGGGGCGTTGATGAAGGGCACGTGGCGGCTATCGCCTTGGCTCGTGCGGACAAAAACTCCCGGACATCCTTTTATCGATCGCCGGCCGAGCTGGCCGGCGCCTGGGGCCGGGACGGTACACCGCCTGGGTTGGGCACGGAGGCGCTTTGCCTCCATGTCATCGTCACGGCGAAGTTTGGCGCCCGCAACTACCGGCTTGACGCGTGGGTGCGGACTGCGGGTGCGGGCGTGACCGCCACCGGGGCCTCCGGCGGCCGGCGGCAGACCCCGGAAGCCGAGACGGTCAAGACTCCGGTTTCGGTCAGAAACAATCCGCGCAAAAGTATGGACTACCCGTTCCAGATTCTGGAGCTTCGGGAGAACGACGGCACCTGATCTATCCCATGCCCGCTTCCAACAGTCCTACGTCGGAGACCCCGGCCCGTCCGAAGGGCATCGTGCTGCTTCCGGCGCATAAATTCTTTGTGCGCCGCATACCCCTGGTCATTGGACAAGACGCGGTGGCGCAGATCGAACTGGCTCTCGAGACCATTGGCCCGTTCGCCCCTGGCCAGCTCTATTACGGCTATTATCCGTCGCGGGATGGGACACAGGCCTTGGTGTTTGCTGCCTACCGGAGAAATTTTTCTACGACGGAAACGGTGGCATGGGCTGCGGCGTCCGCCGTTCTGCCGGAGTTTGCGGTCTGGCTCGGCCAGACGGCGCCGGTTCCCGCCGGGGTCTGGTTGCACGAACACGACGACACGGTCAGCGCCATGGTCTGGGACGGCGCGGGGGAATTGCCCGCGGGTTTGATTTCGCGTGAAGCCAGCCCGGGATCGATCGAGACCGTGCGGAACGATATTTTGCAGGAGGTGTGCAACCGGTTTGGCGGCGCGGCGGATGCAGCCCGGACATTCTCCGGCTCCGTCGTGGCCGGTTCGCTGGGCAAGGAGGGTCTTGGGCTGAGCGTCGGGCAACATTCCACCCTGCTGGCGCCGGTGCAGCTCCGGATCATGGACGTGCGCGACAGGGCCGTGCTGGCCGGACAGCTCGGCCAGCAAAAACGGGATCGCATGCTCTGGCTTGCCTTCGCCTCCGCGGTGATTGGCTTGGCGGCCTGCGTCGTGGTTGAGGCCGGGCTGCAAGTCTCGGGCTGGCTCATTGCGCGGCAAAGGCGCGAATTGGAGGCCAGCGCCCCGGCCGTCCGTCAAATCGAGCAGGCCAGCCAACTGGCTGTACGCATGGAGAATCTCGCTGGCCAGAGTCTGCGCCCGTTTGAAATGCTCGCGGTCTTGAACAGCGCCCGCCCCGCCTCGCTGGAATTCGTGCGCGCCTCGACCGGCGGCCCGCGCCAGATGGAGATCGAGGCGCAGTCCGGCAACGCCGCCGATCCGCAGGACTATGAAAAAGCGCTCGGTCGCGCCGCGGGCGTCGAGAAGGTCGAGTTGCGCGACATCCGCACCAGCGCCGGCAAGACTATGTTTCTGGTCGCGGTGACCTTCAAACCCGGGCTTGCGGGACAGGGAGGTGGACGGTGAGAAATTTCTACAACACCAAGTTGCTGCGGGAACGCGTGCTCATGCTGGTTTTCCTCGGCATCGGGGTAATCTGGTGGGGCACGACGCTGGCCGTACGTTTCCGGCAGGCTCGTCAGGATTGGCGGTCCGTCTCACAGGACCGGGAGGTCCAGCAACTGTGGCTGGGACGGGGCGTCTCGGTCGGCGAGCGCACCGCGCAGGTGGCGAAGCAGCTCGACGTCGCCCGCACGATGAACGCCGCCCAAGCCTACGCCGAGGTCAGCCGCCTTGCCGCGGGACTCCCACTGGAGATGGGGGCGCAACGCACCGAGCGCACCGACAATTTCGCCCTGCACAGCCTGCAGGTTACATTCCGCCGGACCGACATGGCTTCGTTGCTTAAGTTTTATGAGGGCATTGCGGCCCGCGCACCTTACTTGGGCATCGACCAGTGCACCCTTTCCGTCGACCGCACCACCCCCGGCCAGCTCAACGCCGTGTTCCGCATCTATTCGGTGGAATCGGTCAGGCTGTCAGGGAGCTAGCTCCGGGGCCCGGTGAAGCATCAGCCTGAAATCAGGTGGATAATCTCGCGGTGCTGCGGGGTGATTTTAAATAAGCTGCGGGCGCTTTGCGTTTCCCATCGTCCGCTACCTCAATCTTAGTCTCAGGTTTGCTCGCTTTTGAAGCAACTGCCCTTGCCGCGCAGACGGCGTTGGTCCGCCATGCGCCCACGCTCAACGGAGCGGTCGAAGGCTCGATCCAGCAGATGATCGCTGAGAACGTGATGCTCAATGGCGGGGCGAGCGTGACGGGAGATTTGCTGGTGCCCGGCACTCCGACGGTGCAATTGAACGGAAATCCGACCTACGGCGGCACACTCGATGGTACCGGCAGTGCCACTCCCACCACCTACACAATCAAGCTCAACGGCAGCGCTTCGCTCGGTCATGTGGTGCGTCGGGCAAATGCAGTCGCCTTGCCGGTGGTGACGGCACCCCCGCTTCCTGCCGGCACGCGCAGTGTCGCGCTCAACAACGCCTCCGAGTCGCCCGGCGACTTCGCCACGCTGAAAGATCTTACTCTGAACAGCAACGTCGGCCAGATCGCAGTGCCTCCGGGCACCTACGGTAATTTCAACGCCAACTCCGGCAGCGGTTTCACCCTTGGCGTGGCGGGCGCGACCAGCCCCGTCATCTATAACTTTCAAAGCCTCGCGTTGAACAGCAACAGCACGTTTACCGTGATCGGGCGGGTGGTTGTGACGCTCAATGGCGGCATTGCCATCAACGCCAGCATGGGCTCCGCCGATCATCCGGGATGGCTCAAGCTGCGGCTCGCTGGGGGTGACGTAACGGTTAATGGCAAAAGCGCCGTTTACGCCCAAGTGGAGGTGCCCATCGGCACACTGACGATCAATGGTGCCAGTCAGGTGATCGGCACGGTCGCTGCTGATCGGCTGGTTCTCAACGGCAACGCGCTGTTGCGGCTTATTGAGATCCCTGTACTGGTGGCAGTCGGTGGCGACAACCAGTTCGCGCTGGTCAACGAATTCAACGCCGAGCCGTTCGACATCGGCGTGTGGAACAGTGCACACAGCGCGCCGCTCGTGAACCGCCCCGTCACCTTCACCGTGAAAAGTGGCGGTGGCCAGTTGGCGGCGACCAACACGGGATCCCCGCAGCTCGCTTCTTCGCTGATCCTGCGCACCGATCAGGACGGCACGGTGCAGGCCTATTACAAACACGCCGGCACCCC
>JAYUBB010000052.1:0-22832 GCA_043741015.1 Opitutaceae bacterium | reverse complement strand
CATCTTCACCCGCTACGACAAACTCGATACGCTTTTCCGTTCTTTCGTCACCTTCGCCCTCATCGGGTTGGCGCTAACGTAGTGTTAACAGGCCCTAGCCGTTTACTCCTCGCCGTCGTGGTAATCGGCCTCGGTCAGCCGGAAGATCTTCCGCGGTGAGCTGTGACCCCACTTGTTCGAATCCGGATAGTGCCAGATGTCCACCGGCGGGTTGTCCGCCACGAGGAAATAGAGCAGGTCCCCGGTGCCGGTGTTTGTGAACTGGTGCGCCTCGCCGGGCGGATGGAGCACGACATCGCCGGCGGTGACCGGCGTCCGGCCCTCGGCAGTGCGGACCGTGCCGGTACCGCTGATGAAATAATACAGCTCCCACTGCAGGGCGTGCGAGTGGAACGGGCAGCCGCACTCGCCGGGCGCGAGCTTGCCGAGCTCAAGATCGAAGGGATGCCCGCCGAGACCAGTGGGCGTGTTGCGCTTGGCCCCGAGGGCGAGGGAGAGCTCCTTGCCGGTGCCGTGGAATTTTCCCTTCGGCGACTGCCACGGATCCCAGGGAATCGCATCGGGGTGCAGCTTCCGGGTGGCGAAGGGTGTCAGGGCCGGCCACGCAGGCGAACCAGAGGAGCGGCCAGTTGGTGCGCCCGGCACCGGCGGTTCCTCGCCGTCAAAGTAGCCGGTCGGGGTGATGCGAAAATATTCCGACAGTGGCCGCAAGCCCCACTTGTCCGAGTCGGGATAATAAAAGCCGTCGAGCGGCGGGTTGTCGGCAATGATCAGGACCTCGAGGTCGCCCGGGCCGGGGTTGCTCAACTGATGCGGCTCGCCGGGCGGATGAATGAAGACCTCGCCGGTCGCGGCGGGGTGGATTTCGGCGCCCGCCCGCACTGTGGCGGTGCCGCGCAGCACGACGAACATTTCCCACTGGGCGAGGTGGGAATGGAACGGGCAGACGGCGGCACCGGCGGGAATGCGCCTGATCTGCAGGTCGAAGGGATGGCCGCCACCCCAAAGGCCGGTGTGGCGCACGCCCCCGAGCGCGAGCGAAAGATTGCGGCACCAGGAGTGGAACCTGCCGCCGGGGGAGCGCTGCTCCTCCTCCGGCACGGTGGCTAGGTTGATCCGGTTCATGCGCGAAGGGGCTTCCGGAAGATCCCGGCGAGCCCGGCCTTGTCGATCCGCTTCTCGGCGATGCCGATCATGGCGTCGTAGAGCTGGGCATCGTCATATTTGTCCACGTCAACGCCGTTGGCCTTCAGAAACAGCAGAGCAGAGCCCATGGCGGTCCGTTTGTTGCCGTCAAGAAACGGTTGGTTTTGGGCGATGTGGAAAGCGTAGGCAGCGGCGATAGCTGCCAAGTCACCTTGGCCGTAATAGTAGGCGGCCTCTGGCTGCATTAGCGCCGAGTCCAGCAAACCGGGTTCACGCAGACCGTCGATGCCGCCATGGCGCTCAAGCGAGGCCCGGTGGATGTCCATTACGACCTCACGGGAAATGAAGACTGGATCAGTCATATACCAGGGGACGGGGTGTCAACCCGAGGACTACTGGGCCAGCTTGCGGAAAAGGTCGTGATGCTTGTCCAAGATATCCTTGGTCAGCTTACGTGCGGTCTCGGGGTCGATATAGCGGACTTGGCCATCCTTGCTCTCCACAGATGAGCGCACAGCCGCCTTCACCGGCTTCTTGGCGGTGTAGGGGGCCTGGGGCTCTCCGACTTTGTGCTGCTTCTTGCTCACGGGGGCAGGATGCGGCGGCGGGGTAGGGGTGTCAACCGGCGGCAGGGTCGGGTAGCAGTACAGTGGCTCGCAACCTGTAGCGGCGGTCTGTGACCGCCGGCCTGGAAACGACGCTCATAGAACGCCGCTACAATAATCAGCTAACCGCCCTTTTTGCCGGACCGGCCCCACCTCTTCCGTCCCTACCGGCGCTTGCGCGGCTTGCGCGCGCCCTTGCCGGGCGTCGTTGGGAAGCTGTCAGCCGGCCGATCCTCGGCCAGGGCCATGGGTTGGGTCTTGAAGTCGAGCAGTTCCTGCAGCTCCAACCCGCAGGCTTTGGCCAGTTTTTCCACGGTGGCGAAATGAATATCAGTCTTACGGCCGGCTTCGACCGCCTGGTAGTGCTTGTATTTGAGCCCGGCGCGCTCGGCGAACGCCTCCTGGCTGAGCCCGAGGGCTTGCCGGAGTGCTTTTACCCGCACCATCAGACGTTTCGCTGTGTCGTTTGCCACGACAGAGCATAGCCGCAGCTCACGACATCAAACACCCCTCCGGTGGTGGTGTTTGCTTTACACCCCCTCGACGGTAGTGCGAAGTGAAGGCTCACGCCCATGCCGAAAGCTTCTACGGACGACGCGGCTTCATCGCCTTCGCCTGCCAGTGCAGTTCCCCTCCGTCTGCCTCTGGCTTCGGCGGATCCGTTGGCGCCGCGCTATGAGGAATTGAAGGCGCTTTTCCCGATGGCTGTGACCGACGGCCGGGTGGATTTGGAGAAATTGCGGGCGCTGATGGGTGATGCGGCGGCGGGCGGTCCCGAACGCTACGGTCTGTCCTGGGCAGGCAAGGGCGACGCCCTGAAGACGCTGCGCCAGCAAACCACCGCCACCTTGCTGCCGGCGCCGTCCGAGTCGGTCAATTGGGACACCACGGGCAATGCCATCATCGAGGGCGACAATCTTGAAGTCCTGAAGGTGCTTCAGCACGCCTATCACGGGAAGGTGAAGCTCATCTGCATCGACCCGCCCTACAACACGGGCGGCGACTTCATCTATCCCGACGACTACACCGAGGGCCTCAACAGTTATCTGCAATTCACCCGGCAAGCGAACGAAGAGGGCGTCAAACTCACGACCAACGTCAACACCAGTGGCCGCTATCACTCGCGCTGGCTGACGATGATGTATCCCCGTCTCTTCCTCGCCCGCAATCTCCTCCGCGAGGACGGCGTGATCTTCGTTTCCATCGATGACCACGAGGTGAACAATCTGCGGCTCTTGATGGATGAGATTTTTGGAGAAGAGAATTTCATTCAGCAGATCATTTGGCGAAAGAGAAGCACGCCGCCTAACGACAAAACGATCGGGGCCAATCACGACTACATCCTCATCTATGCGCGAAGCTTGTCGTCAGTCGGATTGAATCTTCGCGAGCGCAGCGAGGAGCAGATAGAACGATACCAAAATCCCGATAGGCATCCCAAAGGACCGTGGGTTCCCGGAGATCTCATGGCGAATGTCAAAGGCGGACGATATGTCGCATCACTCCATTTCCCGATACGCAATCCCAACACCGGAGAAGATCACTTTCCTGGAGAAAGTGGAAATTGGAGATTCAACCGAGAGAAGATTGCCGCGTTGCTTGCGACAAACGAGATATACTTCGGGGAAAATGGAAAGGGGCGGCCAAAACTAAAGCGATTCCTGTGCAATGTGAAAGAGGGCGTTACTTACCCAACAATCTGGGATTTTGTGCCACTCAATACTGAAGGGTCATCTGAGATGCTGGAGTTCTTCGGTGATATAACGGCATTCGAAAACCCTAAGCCATCAGGACTCGTCCAAGAAATCATCAGGCTCGGAACGGGATCTGATGCCCTTGTCCTCGATTTTTTCGCAGGCAGTGGAACGACTGCCCACGCAGTCCTGAAACAAAACAAGGAGGATGGCGGCAATCGGAAGTTTATCCTCGTGCAGTTGCCGGAACCGACAGGGCGAAAGGATTTCCTCACCATTGCGGAGATTACCAAGGAGCGGGTACGTCGGGTGATCCGGAAAATGGAATCTGCGGACGCCGGGCAACTTGCCCTCGCTGACGGCCCCAAGCCGGACCTCGGCTTCAAGGTCTTCAAGCTCGCCCCGAGCAATTTCTCGGTCTGGGACCCGAGTCTCGCGCCCCAGGATGCCGCGGGTCTGGGCAAGCAATGGGAGCTGACGGCCGACAACGTCCGCGCCGACGCCAGCGAGCAGGCCCTTCTCCATGAATTAATGCTGAAGTGCGGCCTGCCGCTTTCATCGCTGATTCAGACAACTTCAGTCGCCGGTATGACGGTCTATTTGCTGGATGAGGGCCGGTTGCTCATCTGCCTAGTCCGCGAACTGACACGCGAGGCGCTGCGGGCCATGATCGACCTGAAGCCGCAATCGGTGCTCTGCCTCGATGTCGGCTTCAAAGGCCGCGATGCGCTCAAGGTCAACGCCCAGCTCGAATTCGCGAGCCACGACATCCAGTTTCGCACCGCGTAGCCGTGAAGCTGCACTTCGACGCCCAGCAGCCCTACCAGCTTGACGCCATTCACGCGGTGGTCGACCTGTTCGCCGGCCAGCCGGTGGCGGCCGGCACCTTCGAGTGGCAGACCAATGCGCTTGAGCCGGAGTTGCTCGACGCGCTCGGCACCGCCAATGCACTTGCGCTCTCCGACGCACGGCTGCTGGCGAACCTTCGTTCCGTGCAGGAGCGCAACGGCCTAGCGGCAGCGGAGACCCTGGCGACCGACGACATTCTCGGTGGACGCAATTTCTCCGTGGAGATGGAGACCGGCACCGGCAAAACCTACGTCTATCTCCGCACCATCCACGAACTGCACCGGGCCTACGGTTGGAAAAAGTTCGTCATCGTGGTGCCCAGCGTGCCGATCCGCGAGGGTGTCACGCAGAGCTTGGAGTCCATGGCTGAACATTTTGCAGCGATCTACGGCAAGGTGCCGCTCGATCATTGGATTTACGACTCGGGGCAGGTCTCGCGCCTGCGCCAGTTTGCCCTCAGCAATCAGCTGCAGGTGCTGGTGATGAACATCCAGGCCTTCGACAAGAAAGCCGTGGCGGTGGTGCACCAGGAGAGCGACTTCATGCAGGGGCGGAAGCCCATCGAGTTCATCCAGCAGAGCCAGCCGGTCGTCATCATGGACGAACCGCAGAACATGGAGAGCGAAAACTCCCGGCAAGCCATCGCCTCGCTCCATCCGCTGGTCACGCTGCGCTACTCCGCCACCCACCGCAACGTCCACAACCTCGTCTATCGCCTCGACCCCGTGCGCGCTTACGACCTCGGCTTGGTGAAACGCATCGAGGTGGACTCGGTGCTGGATGGCAGCGACTTCAACCGGCCGTTCGTGGCGCTGGAGAGCGTAAAGGCGTCCAAGACCGGGCTTGCCGCGAAATTGAAGATCGATGTGCAGCAGGCCGGGGGTGTGCACCGGAAGACGGTGACGGTGAAGCGCAATGACGACGACCTGTTCGGCCTCGCCGGCCAGCGGGAGGTTTATCGCGGCTACACCGTCACGGAGATCAATGCCGAGTCCGGTTTCGTATCGTTCGGCAACGGTGTGACGCTCCGCACGGGCGAACGACAGGGAGGGCACGATGATGCCGTGCTCCGGGTGCAAATCGAGGAGACGATCCGCGAGCACTTCCGCAAGGAGCTGGCTTTGCGCGAGCGGCCCGCCGGCGAGCGCATCAAGGTGCTTTCGCTTTTCTTCATCGACCGAGTGGCGAACTATGCTCCGGCAGACGGCAAGCTCCGTCGCTGGTTTGAAGAAAGTTACCGGGCCTTGGCCGCGAAGCCGGAGTTCGCGACGCTGACTCTGCTGCCAGTGGAATCGGTGCATAACGGCTACTTTGCTCGCGACAAGGAGGGCGCCAAGGATTCGAGCGAAGGGAAGTCCACCAAGGCCGATGATGAGGCCTATCAGCTTATCATGCGGGAAAAGGAGCGGCTGCTGTCGCCGGAAGAACCGCTGCGCTTCATCTTCAGTCACTCGGCGTTACGTGAAGGTTGGGACAACCCGAATGTTTTCCAGATTTGCACCCTGCGCGAAGGCCAGAGCGAGGTGCGCAAGCGGCAGGAGATCGGCCGCGGACTGCGGCTGGCTCGGATGGAGAACGGGTTCCGCTGCGACGACCACAAGATCAACCGCCTGACTCTGATTGCCAACGAGAGCTTCGCCGACTTTGCCCGTCAGCTGCAGACAGAATTTGAGGAGGAATGCGGGGTTTCGTTCAAGGACCGCATCGTCAACAAGCGCGAGCGCCGCAAGGTTGCGCTGCGCAAGGAGCGATACCTTTCCGAGGAGTTCCGGGAGCTGTGGGAGCGTATCAGCCAGAAGACTCGCTACCGGGTGGATTTCCCAACGGAGGCGCTGGTCGCGAAGGCGGTGGGCGTTTTCAAGGATGAGCCCGAGGTCTCGGCTCCGCAGATTTCAGTGACGAAGTCTCAAGTCACGTTCTCGGCCGAGGGTGTGGAAGAGGCGCCGCGCGCCAGTCGCATCGCGGCGCTCGCCGGCTACCGGCCGCCGTTGCCCGACATCATCGGCTACCTGCAACGGGAGACGGAGCTGACTCGTTCGACTCTGGCTGAGATACTGATGCGGTCCGGCCGGGTGCAGCAGGCGTTGAAAAATCCGCAGGAGTTCATGGAGCAGGCTGCCAGTTCTATCCAACACGCCAAACGCGAGCTGATGATCGAGGGCATCAAGTATGAGCGCATTGCCGGGCAGCGTTACGAGATGCAGCTTTTCCAGAGCGAGGAGATCGAAAGCTATCTCAGCCGGTTGCTGGAGGTGCAAAAGTCCATCCACGATGCCATCGAGTGGGATTCGGAAGTGGAACGAAAGTTTGCCCAGGAAATGGAGGCGGACGAAGGCATCCGTCTTTTCGTGAAGCTGCCCCGTTGGTTCAAGGTCGAGACTCCGCTTGGTGGCTACAATCCCGACTGGGCCATCGTGCACGAGAGCGACGGACGGGTCTATCTGGTGGCAGAGACCAAGGGCACCACCGACATCAAGACCCTGGCCTTGAAAGAATCGCTCCGCATCAAGTGCGGCCGGCGACACTTTGAGGACTGCTTGCAAGTGCCCTACAAGGTGGCGACCACGCTACGGGATACTTTGTAGCAATCTCCCCTTGGCAAAATGGGTGCTCTCCAGCTAGGCGAAGCCCGACCGCTCCTCCTTACGCCTTAGGCGCCTCGGCATAGGCCTCCATGCCCACGCAGGAGCAGACGAGGCTCCGGTCGCCGTAGACGTTGGCCACGCGGCCTGCCGGGTCCATCCCGCCGCTTGACGGCTGTGGGGGTCGGGGCTTCAATGCTGACATGAAAGCCAACTGGATCGAACGCGACGGACAGGTGATCGACTTGCCGAATCTCTCGGCCGTGGTCGAGAAGGACGGCGCGTGGTTTGTCTCGCGCTGTCCGGAACTGGGCGTGGCCAGTCAGGGCAAGACCCGGCACGAGGCGCACAAGATGCTGACCGAGGCGGTGGAGCTTTGGCTGGAGTCTGCGAGTGCCGTGGAAATCAGGCGGCGGCTCCGGCAGGGCGCCCGGGTGCGGGCCCTGACGCTGGCGCATGCCTAAACTGCGCCCGCTGGCACCGTCCGAGATCTGCCGCATCCTGGCAGCACATGGTTTCGTGCAGGACCGACAGACGGGGAGTCACATCATCATGCGACGCAATCTGCCGGGCGGAGACAGCGCCACGGTGCCCGTGCCCAATCACCGCGAGGTCGCCAAAGGCACGCTCAAATCCATCATCGCGCTCAGCGGGCTCGACGACCGGCTGTTTCGGAAATGAGACCCCTCCTGCCGTCAGGCTCGGAAGAATCGGGGCATGAAGCCCCTCCTACAAGGAGAGGCCGGACCCTTCAACTTTCAGCTTTTGCGCCGCTGAATCGCGACGAATGGCGCGCGAGTTCTGCGGACGCATCCCGGGCGGCGAGCACGCCGCAACGGGACAACTTCAACTCGCGGCGCGTGGCGCCGCGTAGGCCTCAGGCTTGCGCGACAGGCGTCGCATAAGCCTCCATGCCGATGCACGAGCAGACGAGGTTCCGGTCGCCGTAGACGTTGTCCACGCGGGCAGTACTGACTTGCGGGGAGGGAGCTTTGCGGTAGGTTGCGGGTATGAGCTTCCAGGAACTCCTCGCTGAGCTGCCGTCGCTGACGGTCGAGCAACGCCAGTTGTTGATGCGGCGGACGGCCGAACTGGATGATTCCGCCTTGTCACCGGCAGAGGAGCGGCTGGTGGAGGAACGGCGCACTGAATACCTGCGTAATCCGTCTGCCGGGCTCGGGCTCGACGAAATGGAAAAACGTCTACGGGCCAGATATGGCCCGTGATGTGGAAGGTCGTCTTCAGTTTCCGCGTCGAGGATGACATTGCTACCGCCGCGGCGTGGTATGAGGACAAGCGGGCTGGCTTGGGGCATGGGTTCATCGATGACGTGATCAAGGTTTGGCGTGAGCTGGCGGTAAACCCATTGCTCGCGGCGCGGAAGCATCCGACAAAGAACCTGCGTTGGCGCTACCCGGAGCGATTCCCATACCGGATCATCTACGAAGTTGATGAATCAAGCCGCATGGTTCTCGTGCTCGCGGTTGTTCACGCGGCAAGGGAAGACTCGGCGTGGCGCAAAAAGCGGTGAAAGGAAAAGCCCCGCACGGTGGCGAGGTTGGAACGCCGCTCCTACCGCTTGTGATCAGGCCTTGGGCGCTTCGACGTAGGCTTCAGGCTTGCGCGACAGGCGTCGCATAAGCCTCCATGCCCACGCACGAGCACACCAAGTTGCGGTCGCCGTAGACGTTGTCCACGCGGCCGGTGGCCGGCCAGAACTTCGAGGCGCGGGACCATTTGTCGGGGA
Organism: Opitutaceae bacterium; assembly: GCA_043741015.1. GTDB lineage: Bacteria > Verrucomicrobiota > Verrucomicrobiia > Opitutales > Opitutaceae > Lacunisphaera. The sequence continues at coordinate 14,209 of JAYUBB010000052.1, read as the reverse complement.
ACGCGGCGGTCTGGCGGGAGTAGGGGTGGAGCCACTCGGTGGCGGTCACGGCTGCCGCGGTGTGCGGGGCGTGCTTCAGCGGGTTATTGAGTTTGTCGCTCTCGCCGCTGGCGACGGCGGACATCTCGCCGTGGATGGCAATAAGCGCGTCGCAGAAGCGGTCGAGCTCGGCCTTCGTCTCGCTCTCGGTCGGCTCGATCATGAGCGTGCCGGGGACAGGGAAGGACATCGTGGGCGCGTGGTAGCCGTAATCCATCAGGCGTTTCGCCACGTCCTCGACCTCGAGGCCATGTTTCTTCCACGGGCGGAATTCGAGGATGCACTCGTGAGCGACTAGCCCGCTGCCGCCCCGGTAGAGCACGGGGAAATAGTTCTCGAGGCGGTTGGCGATGTAGTTGGCGTTGAGGATGGCGAACTGCGTGGCGCGTTTCAGGCCGTCGGGACCCATCATCCGGATGAACATCCAGGAGATGACGAGAATGGAGGCGGAGCCCCAAGGCGCCGCGGAGACGGCGCCAATTTGAGATTTCAGGTTTGAGATCTCAGATTCCGGTCGTGTTCGCACGACCGGATGGCTCGGGAGGAAGCCGACCAGGTGCTTCGCGACGCCGATCGGGCCCATGCCCGGGCCGCCGCCGCCGTGCGGGATGCAGAAGGTCTTGTGGAGGTTGAGGTGGCAGACGTCGGCACCGATGTGGCCGGGAGAGGTCAGGCCGACCTGCGCGTTCATGTTGGCGCCGTCCATGTAGACTTGGCCACCGTGCGCGTGGATCGTCTTGCAGATTGCCTTGATCGAGGTCTCGAACACGCCGTGGGTGGACGGGTAGGTGACCATGAGCGCGGCAAGGTTGGCCGCGTGCTCGGCGGCCTTGGCCTTGAGGTCGGTGACGTCGATGTTGCCGTTGGCATCGCAGGCGACGGCCACGACCTTGAAGTTGCACATGGCCGCGCTGGCGGGATTGGTCCCGTGGGCGGAGGTGGGGATGAGGCAGACGTTGCGGTGACCCTCGCCGCGCGACTCGTGGTAGGCGCGGATGACGAGCAGGCCGGCGTATTCGCCCTGCGAGCCGGCGTTGGGCTGGAGCGAGACGGCGGCGAAGCCGGTGACCTCACCGAGCCATTTCTCGAGCTGGGCGAACAGCTTCGCATAGCCCTTGGTCTGGTCGGCGGGAGCAAACGGGTGCAGCCGGCCGAACTCCGGCCAGGTGACGGGGAACAACTCGCTCGTGGCATTGAGCTTCATCGTGCACGAGCCGAGCGAGATCATCGAGTGGACCAGCGAAAGATCCTTGGTCTCCAGCCGACGGATGTAGCGCAGCATCTCGTGCTCCGTGTGGTATTTGTTGAAGACGGCCGCCGTGAGGTAGGGGGAGGTGCGGGCGTGGGCCGCGAGGGCGATGACCGCTGCGTCGGCCAGCGCGTTGAGGTCAACACGCTCCACCCCAAACATACCGAGCAATGTCTGCACTTCCTCAACGGTCGTCGTCTCGTCCAGCGATATACCGACGGTCGAGGCGTCCACGGGGCGGAGATTGAATTTCGCCGCGGCGGCCGCCGCGTGGATCTTCGCAGCGTCGATGCCGGAGACGGTGAGCGTGTCGAAGACGGGCTCGGTGTTGATCTTGGCACCGGCGGCTTTAAGGCCGTCGGCCAGGAGCTGAGTAAGCAGGCGCGTGCGCTGGGCGATTCGTTTCAGGCCGGCGGGGCCGTGATAGACGGCATACATCGAGGCCATGACGGCGAGCAGCACCTGCGCAGTGCAGATGTTGGACGTGGCCTTGTCGCGGCGGATGTGTTGCTCGCGGGTGCCGAGGGCGAGGCGCATGGCGGGGTTGCCGTGGACGTCCTTGGAGACGCCAACGAGCCGGCCGGGCATCTGGCGCTTGAACTCGTCCTTGGTGGCGAGGAAGCCGGCGTGCGGGCCGCCGAAACCCATCGGCACGCCGAAGCGCTGGGCCGAGCCAACGGCCACGTCGGCGCCGAATTCGCCCGGAGCGCGCAGCAGCGTAAGCGCGAGCAGGTCGGTGGCGGCAACGCAAAGCGCGCCGGCGGCGTGGGCCTTTTCGAAAAAGGCGACGAAGTCGTGGATGCTGCCGGTGGTGTCGGGGTATTGCACGAGGACGCCGAAGACCTTTCCGGTGAAATCGTAGGTGCGGTGGTCGCCGGTCACCACGGATACGTTGAGGGGTTTGGCCCGGGTGCGGACGATGTCGATGGTCTGCGGGTGGCATTTGTCCGACACGAAGAATACGGAGGTGTCGTGGCTTTCGCCGAGCTTCACGCGATGGGCGAGCATCATGGCCTCGGCGGCGGCCGTGCCCTCGTCGAGCATCGAGGCGTTGGCGATCTGCAGGCCGGTCAGATCGGTGACGAGGGTCTGGAAGTTGAGCAGCGCCTCGAGGCGCCCCTGCGAAATCTCGGCCTGATAGGGCGTGTAGGCGGTATACCAGCCGGGGTTTTCGAGGATGTTGCGCTGGATGACGCCCGGCGTGGCCGTGTCGTAATAGCCCAGGCCAATGAAGCTGCGAAAAAGTTTGTTCTTCGCTGCGATGGCGCGGAGCTCGGCGAGGGCGGTGGTTTCGCTGGCGGCGGCCGGCAGGCGGAGGGGCCGTTTCAGCCGGATATTGGCCGGCACCGCGGCATCGGTGAGGGTGTCGATCGAGGCCTGGCCGATGGCCTTGAGCATGTCGGCGACCTCAGCGTCCGGGGAGCCGGTGTGGCGGCGTTCAAAGGTGTCGAGGGGGGCGAGCAGGTCGCGGGGCGAAGCCATGGGCTGAAGCTAGGCCGGGGCGCAGGTCGCGCAACTGAGTTTTCGGTTTTTCAGGGGCCATTAACCCTGCTGGTCGCGGTGGGAAGCACGGCTGATTGTCCCCGTCTTGGCCGGCAGTGTCCACTTGCGTCGGCCTCGCCGCGGAGGCAGATTCACCGCATGAATCCGGGTGGCACATTCCCGCAAGTTGTGGCCGGCCTATCCCTCGGCCTGGCACTGGTCATGCCGCTCGCCGCCCAGCAAAGGCTTTATGTGTTCGAACCGGACGGGCACTATCATCCGGTGGTAAAAGTCAGCCAGGCCCGCCCCGTTGTCCTGGATCAGAGCCGGTTCGTGGCTGCCCGTGGAACTCGCTATGCCCTCCGCAAGGTGGAGGAGTATCTGCCAGTCTATATCCAGGTTCTGTCCAAGGAGGCCGGCTCCACCGGCTTGGTGCCCCTGACCGCGGGACCGTCGGTTCCGTTGCAGCTGAACAATGAGTTTCATTTCAGCGCCAAATTCCAGTCCGCGGCCCGGCTGGAGGATGTGTTTCTGGTGCTCGCGCTGGAATCCGCCGGCATGGGGCGGAATATCTTTGTCTACGAAGTCGGGGTGCTGGAGGCCTGGACGCCAAAGCAGGTCTCGGTTTTCGTGCCCTTGGAGCAGAAACTGGGCCCGGGCAAATTCAACCTCCTGCTTTTCACCGGGGGTGCCGAGGTGTTTTCCTCGGAACAACCCGCCGCCTTTCGCGAGGAGATGCTCGATCACATGGTCGCCAGACGCATCGCGGGCGTGCAGAAAGCGGGCCCGCGACTGCTCTTCGGTCCGGGACCAGACTATCCCGCCGCGTTGCGCCAGGCCGGACTGAAGGGACAGGTGATGGTGGCGCTGCGCGTCTCCCCGCGTGGTGGGGTGCTGGATCCGGTGGTGGAGAGCGCCACTCATCCGGCCTTCGGCGAGGCGGTGCTGGCGGTGTTGCCCCAATGGCGATTCGTGCCGCAAGTGGAGGACGGTCGAGCCGTCGACACAAAGGTGAGGCTGCCCCTGGCCTTCGATCCAACGGATGGCGGGCCAAAGCCCTGAACCCGTGCCGCCCGTCTCCGCATACCGTACCAAGCAAGCGCGGGCCGCCTACATCGACCGCCGGCTGGCGGAGCTGTACCCGGAGACGCCCGTTCCGCTGGATCACCGGGATGCGTATACGTTGCTGGTGGCCGTGGTCCTGTCGGCCCAGTGCACCGACAAACGCGTGAATCTGGTGACGCCGGAGCTCTGGGCCTTGGCCGACAGGCCAGAATCGATGGCGCAGATGCCGGTGGCCAGCATCCAGGAGATCATCCGGCCCTGCGGGTTGTCGCCCCAGAAGGCCCGGGCCATTCATGGGCTTTCGCGGCTGATCATGGAAAAACACGCCGGCCAGGTGCCCCGGACCTTCGAGGAATTGGAGGCGCTGCCCGGCGTGGGGCACAAGACGGCCTCGGTGGTGATGAGCCAGGCGTGGGGCGTGCCGGCGTTTCCCGTGGACACACACATCCACCGGCTGGCGCAGCGCTGGAAGCTCACCGACGGGCGCAATGTGGAGCAGACCGAGCGCGGCCTGAAGCGGCTCTTTCCCGAGGACCACTGGAACCAACTGCACCTGCGCATCATCTTTTACGGGCGGGAGCACTGCACGGCCCGGGGTTGCAACGGAACGGTCTGCGAAATCTGCCGGACGTTGTTTCCCGAGCGAAAAAGCGCAGTCCGAACCAGAAAATAAAAGAGGGTTGATTCGCGTCCACCGCCCCTTAACCGTCTCCCCTCTGTTTTGGACGCTTAGCTCAGTTGGTTAGAGCACCTGCTTCACACGCAGGGGGTCACTGGTTCGAGTCCAGTAGCGTCCACCAGCCTTCGCTCTTTGAGCTACGGCTCGGCAAGCCAGCCAGTAAGACGTAATTCTGAGAGCAAACTCAGGAACCGCCTGGCGAAGGCTGCCGCGCCGTAGTTCGCAGGACAAAGGCGGGCTTCTGCAACGCAGCTCATATTACACCGGGAGAGTAACGACGGGCCGAATATCATGAACGAATTCGCCTACGTCTACATTCTGGAATCCTTGGCCCCGGAGGGCGGATTCTATGTCGGCCTGACCGATGATCTGACCGCCCGGCTCGCTAAACATAATGTCGGCGGCGTTCCGCACACCGCGAAGCGAAAGCCTTGGCGCATCAAGACTGCCGTGGCCTTTCGTGATCGCAGCAAAGCGGCCGAATTCGAGAAATATCTCAAGTCCCCTTCCGGCCGGGCATTCAGCAAGAAGCGACTCTAGCCCAGCCTTCGTTCTTAGAGCTACGGCTCGGCAAGCTGCGGTGTCCGCCCGCCATCACCCAAAGGTCGGCCGCATGTGCTGGCTCAGGGCTTCGTGCTTCTCCTGCAATTCCCGGTAGAGGGCCCGACGCTTGGTGTCCGGGGTGCAGCGGCTGGATTCATTGAGCGCGACCAGGCCGGTGGTGAAGTCGGTGAGCTTCACCTTGCGGCCTTCGCCCAGCGCGACGCACCACGCGGCTTGAAGTGCGCCGCCTAGTGCGGCGCCCTCGTCCTCGACCATGGCGACCACGGGCACCCCAAAAATGTCAGCCATCATCTGCCGCCAGTAGGTCGAGCGGGCGCCGCCACCCGTTACGCGAATCTCGCGGGGCTTGGCTCCGAGTGCGGCCAGACGGCGCAGGCCGTAATTCATGTTCATGGTGACCCCTTCCATCGCGGCCCGGGCCAGGGTGCCGGGGGTGAGGGTGTGGCGATTGAGTCCAGCCAGCACACCGGTTGCGGTCGGCAGATTGGGCGTGCGTTCACCATCGAAGTAGGGGAGGAGCGAGAGGCCGCCCGATCCCGGAGGCGCGCCGGCCACAGCGTGCTCCAGTGCGGCATGGTCCCAGTTGAAGAGGTTGCGAAACAACTCGGTGACCAGCGTGACGTTCATCGTGCAGAGCAGCGGCAGCCAGCCGCCGGTCGAGGAGCAGAATGCGGCGATCTCCCCGCGCGGGTCGACGACCGGCTTGGCACTGTAGGCGTAAATAGTGCCGCTGGTGCCGAAGCTGGCCGTGACGACGCCGGGCGCGACGTTGCCCGTGCCGATGGCGCCCATCATGTTGTCGCCGCCGCCGGCGCTCACGATGACATCCGCTGGAAACCCATATTTCCTTGCGAGGGCCGGTCGCAGGGTGCCGGCCGCCTTATGCGAGGCGGACAGAGGCGGGAGCCAGTCGGCAAGGTTCTTGTCGATGGCGTTGACCACAGGCTGGGACCAGGTGCGCTTGCGCACATCCATCAGCGCGGTGCCCGAGGCGTCGCCGTGCTCCATAAAATAATTCCCGGTCAGGTGGAAATTCAGATAGTCGTGAGGCAGCAGGACGTGGCGCAGGCGCTTGTAATTGGCCGGCTCGTGGCGCTTCAACCAAAGAATTTTCGGCGCGGTAAAGCCGGGCAGAAAGGCGAGTCCGGCGGTGCGGATGGCGGCCTTGGGGCCGCCAAGTTTTTTGGTGAGGATCTCGCACTCGCGCGTGGTGCTGGTATCGCACCAGAGCTTGGCCGGACGGATGACATCGCCACCGGTGTCGAGTGGCACGAAGCCATGTTGCTGGCCGGACACACCGATGCCGCGGACCCGGGCACAATTGATTTTCGCGGCAACTTCGCTGATGACTTGATCGAGGGCGGCCGTCCACGCCTGAGGATGCTGCTCCATGTGGCCGGCGGGCAGGCCGGCAATGAGCGAATGCGGTGCACGGGCCTCGGCGATGATCTTCTTTTCATCCAGGTCGAGGACGACCGCCTTGGTGCTTTGGGTGCCGCTGTCGATGCCGAGATAGAAGGACATGGTGATGGGGTGGGTGTCAGAAAGATTCCGATAATTCGGAGGTGCGCAAGGGCAGCTTGTCGGGTCGCGAAATTACCGCGACAACCGCAAATGTGCTATTGTTAGACTTAGCACGCTTTTGATTTTCGCGGGATGGTTTCATTGCCTCGCTCCACCCCGGCATACCCCTGCCCCCGCACCCAGTAAGTGTTGCGCATACCTAACCCCACCATGAATACCGCAAGAAAATACCTGACCGCGCTGGCCGTATTGGCCGGTGCTTGGCCATTGGCCGCGCAGTCCGTGACGACTCCACCTGTGAAACCTGAGAAAGAACCAGAGGTACTTGTTCTCTCCCCTTTCGAAGTGAAGGCGGAGGATGACACCGGCTATGCCGCCACCGAGACCCTGGCCGGCACCCGCATCCGCACCGACCTGCGGGACGTCGGTTCCGCCATTTCCATCATCACGAAGGAATTCATGAAGGACATCGGGGCCACCGACAGCGGCACCTTGCTCCAATACACGACCAACGCCGAGGTCGCCGGCACGAAAGGCACCTACGCCGGCCTGGGCAACGCCACCAGCGTCGATGAGAGCGCCACTCTCCGCGCTCCCGGCGGCTCCCAAAACCGCGTGCGCGGCCTGGCCGCCGCCGACAACACCCGCGATTTCTTCGTCACCGACATCCCGTGGGACTCTTATATCGTGGACCGCGTCGACATCCAGCGCGGGCCGAACTCCATTCTCTTCGGCTTGGGCAGTCCGGCCGGCATTGTGAACGCCTCGCTGCGGAACGCCGAGTTCCGCAACAAGGGTGAAGTCCAGGCGCGGGTCGGCTCCTACGGCAGCACGCGCAGCTCCATCGACTTTAACCAGGTTCTGATCAAGGACGTGCTTGCGGTCCGGGTGGACGGATTGTGGAACAACGAAAAATACCAGCAGAAGCAGGCGTTTCAGGACGACAAACGCTTTTACGGCGCCATTCGTTTCGATCCGCAGCTCTTCAGTGATCCCTCTTTCCGCACCAGCTTCAAGGCGAAGTTCGAGAACGGCGACATCAAGGCCAACCGTCCGCGCACCGTCACCCCCAACGACAGCATCACGGCTTTTTTCCGTCCCGTGGCCGTCACCGCCGACAATCCGTTCGGCGGCATGAACAAGCTGACCGTCGACAGTCCTTACCAGCTCGGAACGAACCTGGCGGCCTTCAATCCCTTTCTCAGTGGCGTGGTCAACCAGCAGCAGCCCGTCTGGTTCCTTGATGGCACGACTGGCGCGCTCCAGCGGATTTATTCCGGATACGTCAACACCGGCAATCGCGGCAGCGACGGCACGGTTCTGGCCGCTTCGGCGGGCATCCCCGGCCGGCGCTTTTCCGACGTGTTGTATCGCGTGGGCACCCTCGACCAGGTGGCCCTGATCGAGCAGCTCCCCGGTTACCAGTCCGGGCAATATCGCACGCAGTCGCTGACCGACCCGGGGATCTTCGACTACAACAACAACCTGATCGACGGTCCGACCAAGTCAGAATTCGAGAAGTGGAATGCGTTCAACCTTTCCTTCTCGCAGACGGGCTGGGGTGACCGCGTCGGCCTCGAAGTCAACTACGACAGCCAGAAATACCGGCGCGGCGGCCAGGCCCTCCTCGGCGGCGCGCCGACCATCACCATCGACGTCCTGAAGAACTTTCAGGATTACTATCTCACCACCACCAATACCGCCGGGGTGACCAATCCCAACTTTGCCCGTCCTTTCGTCACGTCGACGGGTGGCAGCGGCAATTCCTACGAGAGCGACCGCAAGTATCTCCGCGCCTCGTTCTTCGGTGAAATCCGGGCCCGCGATTTCACCAAGAGCGACTTCCTGGTGAAGCTGCTCGGCAAGCACCGCTTCAACGTTGTCGGTAGCAAGGAGAAATACGCCACGGAAACGCGCAGTTGGACCATGTATGCCAACAACCAGGCCTGGGCCGGCTACTGGAATGGCAATAGCGGCAGCGGTTCCAGCATCACGGATCGCCCGCCGACCGGCGTCATTTACCTCGGCTCGTCGGTGCTCGGCCTGCCCACGGCCTCCCAGGCCCACATCCCCGGCATCACGAGCAACGTCCAGCTCGCCGACGGCAACGTCTACCTGTTTGATTCCACCTGGCAGAACTTCGGCACCGCCTTCAACGCTCCGTGGACCCCGCCCGCGTCCCTGGCGGGGATCTTCGATCCCGGTGCTTTTCCGACGGCGGGTGGCCAGACGCAGTGGCTGCAGAATTCCAATCCCGCCAACTACGTTGGCTGGAGCAACGCCCGCCAGATCAACCTGATGCGCTACAATAACGGCGCCGACGAGAGTCTCCTCACGAGAGCCCAAAAGTCCATGCGAGAGACGAAGTCTTACGCCGGGTCTTGGCAGGGTTTCTTGTGGAACGACGCCCTGGTTACCACCATCGGCTGGCGCTATGATGAGGTCAAAGGCAAGGCCATCAACGCCACTTCCGTGGGCGGCAATCGCAGCATCCTGAACCTGAACCCGCAGGCAATTCCCGGCAGCGGGAACTACTACCTGCCGGCCGCGTACCCGGCCAACCAGATCTTCAAGGACCACTCCACCAGCGGTGGCGCGGTCCTGCACCTGAACAAGGTCTTCAGCGACAGGGACCCGCTGCCGATCAACATCAGCCTCTCGTATAACAAGTCGAGCAACTTCCAGGTCACCGACACGCGCCGCGATCTCTACGGCAACCCGATCGGGAACCCGACCGGCAGCACAAAGGATCTCGGCATCCTGCTGTCCACCAAGGATGGCAAGTATTCCTTCCGGGCGATCAAATACGAGACCAGTGTCCTCAACGGCAGCGCCGGGCTCAGTGACCCGGCCGGCGTCGGTCGCATCATCCAGCAAGGCATGAGGTGGCGCAACGTCTTCCTGTATCACCTGGGTGTTTATGATTGGGGCTCCCGCGAGGCGAACGCCGGCCGGAACATTTGGGCCGCCGACGCCGGTGAAACGCAGGCGCAAGCCGATGCCCGCGCCGATGTGGCAATCAAGACGTGGAACCAGATCCAGGCCGACCTCACCGCCAAGGGTTTCTTTCAAGCCTGGGGCTTCACCCCGCAGGACGTCCCGCTTACGCTCGATCGCACAACCTATGCGGCCAATCCGGGCGCTTATGTCCCGGCCGACACGACGAAGGTCTTTGCCTATGGGGCGGTGGCACCGCCGGGTTTCACGGTCACGTCCGACACGCAGTCGAAGGGCTATGAGTTCGAATTCACGGCGAATCCCACGAAAAACTGGCGCATCGCGTTCAACGCCGCGGAAACCACGGCCGTCCGCACCAACGTCGGTGGCAAATTGCTGGAGGATTACATCGCCTACATGGATGCGAAGCTGGGCTATAATGCCGGTGGCACCCCGGCCGGCAATCTGCCGCAGTTCGGCAACAAGAGTCTTTCGCTCCTGGCCAATGTCTGGGCTCCGTGGCGCGGCAACTACACGCTGATGAAGCTGCAGGAAGGCACGGCTGCATCCGAGCTCCGCAAGTGGCGCTACAATATCGTCACCAACTACAGCTTCTCCGAAGGGCGCCTCAAGGGTGTCGGCGTGGGCGGCTCCTACCGCTGGCAGGACAAGGTGGTCCTTGGCTACCCGGTCGTTGGCGGCACCACGTTCGACCTCACGCAGCCCTATTTCGGTCCTGCGGAAAACGCGGTCGACCTGTGGGCCAGCTATGGGCGCAAGCTAACCGAGAAGATCAACTGGAAGATCCAGCTGAACGTCCGCAACGCCTTCGCCAAGAAGTCGGATCTCATTCCGATCTCGATCGAGCCGGACGGCCATACTTGGGCGTCGGTCCGCACCGCGCCGGTCCGGGAATGGTTCGTGACGAATACGTTCTCGTTTTGATTAAACGGGACCCGGTTACCGCAGGGACCGGGTCCTGTCTCGGGGTCAGATCACGAGGCGGCCCGGCTCCACGGCGGGCTGCCTTTTGTTTGTTTGCTCGATCACACTTCTCATCCGCCAATGCTACCTCGCATGAAAGCCCCGGCGCCCCATCCCGGCCTGCGCGCGGCCGGCACGCATAGAAGCCGATCAACTCACAATCACGCTGCATGAAATCCGCCTTTTGTATTATTTTGTTCGCTGCCGCCACCAGCCTCGGTGCCGCCGAGCTCCCGCACCTGCGCAAACAGGGTGCGGTCACGCAGCTCATGGTTGACGGCCAGCCGTTTCTCATCCGCGGCGGCGAATTGAGCAATTCCCACGGCGAGCCGGACTATCTCCGCGCGGCCTGGCCGAAGCTGAAGGCGCTCAACCTGAACACCATCGTCGCGCCGGTTTACTGGGATGTGCTCGAGCCGGGAGAGGGGAAATTCGACTTTGCCACCGTGGACGGCCTGATCGCCGATGCCCGGGCGAACGAGATGCGGCTCGTGCTGCTGTGGTTCGGGTCGTGGAAGAACAGCATGTCCTGCTACGTGCCCGCTTGGGTGAAGACGGACACCGCCCGTTTTCCCCGGGCCCGCACCTCGACCGGGCAGGCGATGGAGATTCTCACGCCCTTCGACACCACCAACCGCGACACCGACGCGCGGGCGTTCGCCGCCCTCATGCGCCACCTGCGCGACACCGACGGCGCGCAACACACGGTCATTCTGGTTCAGGTCGAGAATGAGATTGGCATGATTCCCGAGGCGCGTGACCGCTACCCGGCGGCCGATGCGGCCTTCGGCGCACAGGTGCCGGTCGAATTGATGAATTATCTCACCGCGCATCGCGACACGCTCGCACCCGAGCTGCGCGATCGCTGGACCGCCCGCGGTGCCCGCTCGGGCGGGACGTGGCCGGAGGTGTTCGGCGAGGGACAGGCGACGGGAGAGCTGTTCATGGCATGGGCTTTTGGCCGCTATGTGGAGAAGGTCGCTGCCGCCGGCCGGACGGAATATGCTTTGCCGCTCTACGCGAACGCCGCGCTCATCCGCCCGGGCTACCAGCCCGGCCAGTATCCGAGCGCCGGTCCGCTGCCGCACCTGATCGATGTCTGGCGGTCGGCGGCGCCGTCCTTGGATTTTATCAGCCCCGACATCTATTTCCCGAACTTCACCGAGTGGGCCGACCGTTACGCGCGTGGCGGCAATCCGCTCTTTGTGCCGGAGGCCTTGCGCAGCCCGGAAGCCGCGGTGAACAACCTGTATGCCTTCGCTGCGTGCAACGGTTTTGGTTTCTCACCGTTTGGCATTGAATCGATCGGCGAGCCCGCGGCGGGATTGCTGAAGGCGAGCAACGATCTCGTTCGCCAGCTCACGCCGTTCATCACGGCGCATCAAGGGAGGGGCACCATGACCGCCCTGCTGCCGCCCGCCGCCGAGCAGCGGAAACCGCACGATGTGGTCTTTGGTGGCCTGACCCTCAGCGCCACCTACGAACGCCTTGAATCTCCCGGACTCGCGGACGGCGTGATCAACGAGGCGGGCGACCGCGCGGCGAACCGCTCCCTGCTGCCCGCGGGAGCCATTGTCATCCAGCTCGGGCCGGACGAGTTTCTCTTCGGCGGCATCGGCGTCACTATCACTTTCGTCGCGCCGACGCCGGGCGATCCGCAGATTGGCATCCTCAGCTGCGCCGAGGGTCGCTACGAGGCGGGGGAGTGGCGGCACATCCGGTGGTTGAATGGCGATCAGACTCACCAAGGCCGCCACGTGCGGCTCGAACCGGGCCGCTTCACGCTCCAGCGGGTGAAGCTTTACCACTACCGTTGAACGATGAATCGTGCCCTGATATTTGCCGGTGCCTGTTTGTGCGCCCCTCTTCCGGGGGCAGCTGCGCTGGGCACGGTATCATTTTTGACCGACCCGGCCACGCCGGGTGCCGTGGGACTGGCCCGGGCCGGCGGCGTCGCCCCGATCGCGGTCTCTGCGGTTGACTGGCCCGGCGTGCGGCGGGCCACGCAGGATTTGCAGGCCGACATTGAACGCGTCACCGGGCACAAGCCCGCCTTCAGCACCGGGGAATTGGTGGCAACGCCCGCCGTCGTCCTGGTAGGCACCGTTGGCCGGAGCCCGCTGATCGACGGCCTGGTCAAGTCCGGCAAGCTGAACGTGGATGCAATCCGCGGCAAATGGGAGGCCTTTCTCATCGAGACGGTCGAGCATCCCCTGCCGGGCGTCGACCGGGCGCTGGTCATCGCGGGCAGCGACAAGCGCGGCACGATCTACGGCATCTACGAAATCTCCGGGCAGATCGGCGTGTCGCCGTGGTATTGGTGGGCGGACGTTCCGGCCGAGCATCAGGACGCTTTATTTGTGAAGCCCGGCCGGTTGGTGTCCGAGGGCCCGGCCGTCAAATACCGCGGGATATTCCTGAACGACGAGGCGCCGGACCTGACCAACTGGATTCGGGAAAAATTCGGCAACGCGCCGGTCGGCACCAATCCGCCGGTCCCGCCGAACATCGCCAATTACGGCCGTGAATTCTACACCAGGCTGTTCGAGGTGATGCTGCGGCTCCGCGCCAACTATCTCTGGCCCGCCATGTGGAACAACGCGTTCAATGAGGACGATCCGGAGAACGCCCGACTCGCCGACGAATACGGCATCGTCATGGGCAACTCGCACCAGGAGCCGATGCTGCGCGCCCAGAAGGAATGGGACCGGCGTTACCTGCCGTCGATCGGGACCTGGAACTACGCCAAGCATCCGGATATCCTGGAAAATTTCTGGCGCGAAGGCATCCGCCGGAACAAGGCCTACGAAAGCATCGTCACCATGGGCCTGCGCGGCGCCAACGACACCGAGATGGCGCCGGGCGGCCCGGAAGCCAACCGCGCCCTGCTGGAAAAAATCGTGGGCGTCCAGCGCGACATACTGCGCGCCGAGGTGAATCCCGACCTCACCCAGGTGCCGCAGCTCTGGTGTCTCTACAAGGAGGTGCAGGAGTTCTACGAGCACGGCATGCGCGCACCGGACGACGTGACGCTCCTTTGGGCCGAGGACAACTGGGGCAACCTCCGCCGGCTGCCGACCGCCGCCGAGCGCACGCGCAGCGGCGGGGCGGGCATCTACTACCACTTTGATTACCATGGCAGTCCGCGCAGCTACCAGTGGCTCAACACCAGTCCCCTGCCGAGGATCTGGGAGCAGATGTCGCTCGCCAAGCCGTATGGCGCGGACCGGGTCTGGATTGTGAACGTCGGCCACTTCAAGGGCTACGAGCTGCCGACGGAATTCTTTCTCAGCCTGGCGTGGAATCCGTCCCGCTGGACCGGCGACAACCTGGGCGAATTCACCCGCGCTTGGGCGGCCCGCGAGTTTGGTGCGGAAAAGGCGAACGACATCGCCGACATCCTGGCCCGCTACACCAAATACAACGGACGCCGCAAACCCGAGATGCTCGCGCCGGACACCTACAGCCTGACCGACTACCGGGAGGCGGAAACCGTTGTGGCGGACTACCAGGCCATCGCGACGAAGGCGGACGAGATCTTCAAGGCGCTGCCCGCCGCCAAACAGGATGCGTTCTACCAGCTCGTGCTTTTCCCCGTGAAAGCCGGCGCGCTGGTGAACGAGCTCTACCTCGCGGCGGGAAGGAACGCGCTGTATGCCCGACAGGGCCGGGCCAGCGCCAACGAT
>JAYUBB010000051.1:0-7804 GCA_043741015.1 Opitutaceae bacterium | reverse complement strand
CTGATCTTGCCCTCGACGATCTCGCGCAGGGCGATGTCCTCGGGGCTCAGTTTCTCGAGCGACTCCACGAGCGGACGGCTGCCGCGGCGGAGCTGCTTTACGCGCCGGGAAACGACGTTGATCAGGATGTTCGGGTCCTGGATGACTTTCTGGGCTTCGCGGATATATTCGTCTCTCATGGGTGCGGAAAAATGGAAGGGATACCCCTAAATTTGGCTCCCGGAGCGTCAAGGGCAAATTGTGGGAGCAGTTTTTAATGCGAAACCCCCTCCCTGTTCGTGGCTTGGACAATCATCGCAACAATACTGGCCTGCTCAATCTTACCGTCGTGGATAAATCCTCCTCCAGCAAGGGTCCAAGAAGGATCCAGCCAGGCAGTCCGAAGGAAGCCCCCTTCCCCTCAGCCCTCGAGCCCTGCGATTCCGGAATCATATCAATTCGACTTCCCGCCGTCATCCGGGCGGGCACACCACTGCATCGCCCGATCGGCTGAAGTAATTTCAGGGCGGCCGGTGTTAAGCCCGACACCATGAGAACGACTGTCACCTACACCCTGTTGCTGTCGGTGCTTTGGGTTGCCCACCTTGCCGCGCGGGAGGCCGGCGAAGCCGAGATCACGACCGTCAGCGCCACGATTTACAACGGGTATGCGCGCACCAAGCTGCCCGATGGGACCTTCCAGCCCGAACGCTATGTTTTTGGCGAGGGTGGTCTCACGGGCGCGACCGACAAGGATACCTCGGTCGACGAGCTACCCTTCCTGAGAATCGCGCGGACGATCGCGCCCGGGCTCGCCCGGCAGAATTACGTTTCCAGCCTTGAGCCGGAGAAGACCGACCTGCTGATCATGGTTTATTGGGGGGCGACCGGCACCGACGACCGGGCCACCAACGGATATGCCCTCCGCGCTGCGCCGATTGCTCCGCCGCGCCCGCCGCCGAAGATCATCGTGGTGGGCAGCAGGAAGGTTTACATCCCCAACACCGAGCCCCAGGCCGGGCCGCAAAACAGCCCCGACCAGTCGGCCTATGATGCCGTGGCCGGGGTGGAGAACCGCCAGCGCGACCGTGAGAACTTCAAGACCGCACAGTTGCTCGGCTATGAGGAGGACTTGGTACGCAGCTCCAGCCAGCCGGCCGGACGCAGCTACCTCGACCTCGTGGATGAACTCGAAGACCCGAGGTATTTCGTGGTGCTGAAGGCCTACGACTTCCGGCTGATGTGGAAGGAAAAGAAGCCCAAGTTGCTCTGGGAAGTGCGCTACAGCGTCCGGGCCCGCGGGCATCTCTTCAACCAGTCGCTCGGCGCCATGACCGGCATGGCTGATAGGTATTTTGGGCAGGCCAGTCATGGCCTCGTGCGCAAGGAAGTCTCCATGGGCGACGTGAAACTGTCCGAGACCAATTTTAGGGAATACCTCGCACCAGCCGAGAAAAAGTAGCCGGCCCCACGCGGCCGGACATGCCCGGTTGGGCGAGACTGTCTCCCTGTTTGTGGCTTGGCCAAGTCATCGCGCCAATGATTCTCGGTGCGAGCTAACGCGGGCTTTGACTTCTGCTTTCGGCCAAGCGAAACTCCCTCCATGTTCGTGGCTTGGACAACCACCGCCAAACGCGCCGACGCCGAGCGACTGGCGAGGGGCGCGGTCGAGGCCCGGCTGGCGGCTTGTGCGCAGGTGGATGGACCCGTCGTTTCCTTCTATCACTGGGGGGGAAAGCTGGAACAGGCCGAGGAATTCCGCGTCTGGTTCAAATACCTCCCTGCCAACGCCTCGCTCCTCAACGGCTGGGTGCATAACCACCATCCGCAGGCCGTTCCGCAGTGGATCGAGGTCAGTGCCGAAAACGTGGGTGAAAAGTACTTGTCATGGGCTATGGCGAACTCTACTTCCCTCCCCTTCCAGCAGACAAAATCACCTTAAGCCCAACCTCCTTTATGTCCCAACATCCCAGTCTCAAGCCCGCCGGCGGCGGCGTGGTCTTCAAACGCAACGTTCTCAAGCGCTTTGAGCGCGTCGCCCTCCTCAAGAAGCGCGGCCAGTGGAAGCCCGGCGATCGCGTCCAGGGCCTGCGCAAGACCAAAGCCGACGTTTGATCGGTTGATTTTCCCCGGGCGGGCGTTTCTCTGCGCCCGCCTTTTCTGTCTATGCACGACCTGTTCAAGGAACTCATCGACTGGTATCTGCGTTCGCTCGAGACGGGCGGCTACGCCCTCATTGTGCTGCTCATGTTCATCGAGAGCACATTCCTGCCCCTGCCCAGCGAACTGATCATTCCGCCCGCCGCCCACCTTGCCTACACCAAGGGCAATATGAGCCTCCTCGGCATCGTGCTCGCCGGTGCCCTCGGCTCCTGGCTTGGCGCCACCGCCATGTATTGGGTTGCCCGCTGGGCCGGTCGGCCGCTCGTGCTGCGCTACGGCAAATACTTCCTCGTATCGCCGGAGAAGGTCGCGCAGGCCGAACGCTGGGCCGCTGCCTACGGCAACTTCGGCATCTTCGCCTCGCGCCTGCTGCCGGTCGTCCGCCACCTCATCGGCCTCCCCGCCGGCATCGTGCAGATGAACTATTGGAAATTCTCCCTCTGGACCATCGTGGGCTCCGGCCTCTGGTGCAGCGTCCTCTGCTGGCTCGGCATCAAGGCCGGGCAGGACCAGGCGCTGATGAACGGCGAGCTGCATTCCATTACCTTCTGGGGCGCGGGCCTTCTCGCCGTGCTGGGCACCATCTACTGGTTCTTCGTGCACCGGCAGATGAAGTCGGCGAAGGAGTAAGGCTCGGATATTTCAGGTGGAGGCGGGACTATCATTCCTTGGGGCCACGGCGACCTCGCCGTGGAATCCCTCAGCCGCTTTATTACTTTTTCCCCTGTTGCCTCGGGCCGGCCGGCCGTGACACGTTCATTGCTGAATTTTTCCCCTCCCATGAGTCAAAAGAAGAAAGTCGCCATTCTCACCGCCGGCGGACACGCCCCCTGCCTCAGCGCCGCCGTCGGCCAGCTGATTCTGCACTACACGCAGCAGTGCCCCGACTGGGACATCATCTGTTATCGCTCCGGCTACAAGGGCCTCCTTCTCGGCCAGAGCTACGTCGTCACGCCCGAGATCCGCGCGCAGGCCGCCGTCCTCCGCAACTACGGTGGCAGCGTCATCGGCAACAGCCGCGTGAAACTCACCAACGTCAAGGACGCCGTAAAGCGCGGCCTCGTCAAGGAGGGCCAGAATCCTCTGACCGTTGCCGCCGAGCAGCTCCAGCGCGACGGCATTGACATCCTTCACACCGTCGGCGGCGACGACACCAACACCACGGCCGCTGACCTCGCCGCCTATCTCCAGAAGCACAACTACCGGCTCAACGTCATCGGCCTGCCCAAGACGATCGACAACGACATCATTCCCATCCGCCAGAGCCTTGGGGCCGTCACCGCCGCCGAGCAGGGCGCGAAGTTCTTCTCCCATGTCGTCACCGAGCTCGGGGCCAGCGCCCGCATGCTCATCGTCCACGAGGTCATGGGCCGCAACTGCGGCTGGCTCACCGCCGCCACCGCCCGCGAATACCAGAAGAGCCTCGCGAAACAATCCTGGGTGCCCGGCCTCGGCGTGACCAAGGAACGCTATTCCGTCCATGCGATCTATCTCCCCGAGCTGGCCCTCGACACCGAGGCCGAGGCCAGGCGCCTCCGCGCCGTCATGGACCAGCAGGGCAACGTCAGTATTTTCATCAGCGAGGGCGCCGGACTCGACAGCATCATCAGCGAGATGACCGCCAGTGGCGCCAAGATCGACCGTGACGCCTTCGGCCATGTCCGCCTCGACAGCATCAACCCCGGCAAGTGGTTCGCCGAACGCTTCTCGTCCATGCTCGGCGCCGAAAAGGTGCTCGTGCAGAAAAGCGGTTATTTCGCCCGCTCCGCCCCGGCCAACGCCGAGGACTTCCAGCTCATCGATACCTGCGTCCTCAAAGCGATTGAATGTGCCAGGCAGGGCATCAGCGGACTCATCGGCCACGACGAGGAACGGGGCAATGAACTCCGCGCCATCGAATTTCCCCGTATCAAGGGCGGCAAGACCTTCGACGTCACCCAGCCTTGGTTCCAAGACCTTCTCAAGGAAATCGGCCAGCCGATGACCAAGGTGGTTCACGTCGCGCACTGAGAACCAAACGAAAGTCGGCTTAACACCGTCCTCTTCGCTTCGCTTCCCGGCTATGCCGGCTGAATGTCGGCAGGGTTCGTATCGCTCTCCACAGTCGTGGATGAAATAGCCTCTGGGGTATATTGATAGACTGCCACCGGTTCGGAAATATTCTTCAAGGTGACTTCCTCGGCCACACTTGGCGGCAGCGCCAATTTGCCTTTTACCACGACATGGACCACCGCACTCATGCATACTCCCCCATGCGGCGCCTGAGACTCCAGCCGTGAAGCAATATTGACTCCATCTCCAGCAATTCCTCCGTCCGGCAAGAGAGCAACATCAGCGATATGAATGCCAAAACGATGCCGCAGTCCGCCCTCACCGCTGCTTTCGTTGAAGGATTTTTGCATACGCATCGAAAATTTGACTGCTTGGATGGCGCTCGGAAATATCATCAGCATGCCATCCCCCATTGTATTTATGAGCATGCCTCCTTGGGCTTTTCCTTCTGTTTGCATGCGTTGCAGATCGGCCCGCACTTTTTGGATGGTTAAGGCCTCGTTGGCTTGCATGAGCGCCGAATAACTAACGACGTCCGTGAACACGATGGCCTGAAGCCGGCGGGTGTTATGTAATGTTGCCTTTTCATGTTCTGAGGAGACCCAGGCTTCACGTTTGCGCAGCTCTTCATCCCGGGAGGAAAATTGTTCGTTGAGCCGCGTTTCGGTTTGCGCAAGAAAAGCTTCTTTTTTGAGAACATCCTGACGTTGCTGTTCCAGCTCTGCCCGCAAAGCGACAAGCTCATTTTGATCCATTAGCCGCGCTGAAGATTTTTGATGAAGGAGTTTGTGGCTTTTTAATAACAATTCGCTTTCAACCAGCGCACGGGTTCTTACCTCAAGCTGTTGAAGTTTGGTTTGTAGTTGCTCCTGCTCTTCCTGCAGGTGTTTTTCAAAATCGAGCAGTTCCTCAGAGCGTTCTTTCAACGCCCGTTCGCGCTCGTCGAATTGAGAAATCAACGCTGCTTTGCTTGGCAAAACCAATTGCGGGCGTTCATCGACAGGCTTTGGAAAGTCGACCATGTAACCATACCGATTATCATCCCCTCACTTTGTTGCAAGCGGGATACAATACATGACAGGTGAATGCCCCAGTGGGCAGTGGACTGACGGAAATCCTCACTCAGGGTCTCATGATTTAGTCCTCATGAACCGCATACATCTTTTGCCCGCCATTACGTCTATCTCAATGTCCCAGCCGCCGCCGGGCAGGAGCGTCACGTTGGCGAGCGTGAGGTTCGGAATCGTGGTGTAGGCGATGAGGCTGTCGTCCTGGCGCCATTTGCCGGCCGACACGACAGCGGTGAAGTAACCCTTGTAGAAATTGGGCAACGACCGCGTATATTCCGCCCGCACGTTGTAGGCTTGGTTGCTTGGCGCGAGGTCCATTCGTCCCTGCGTGAAGGCGCCCGCGGCCGGCGCGGTGGTGACGCCGGTGCCCGGAGCGATGCGATACGGTTCCTCGAACGTGAGCGTGTCGATATTGTTGCGGAACAGCGATGCTGACAGGCGGAGATTGAACACATTGAGGTCATCCGTGTGCGTAAGGCCGGCGAGTATTTCGTGTGTGGCGTAGTCAATCGACTCGGGGATTTCCATGGGGGCGATGCCGCCGTTGTTGGCTGATCCCCACACGGCGCCGAACGGTCGCGCGCCCTTTCGTTCCTCAAGGGTGTAGCTGACGTATCCCTTCCAGGTATTCGAAAGGTCCATGTCGACGCGGATTCCACCCTTCTTGCGCACGAGGCCCAGGGTGGTGCCCGGGTTGTTCAGCGCTTGGGTGGCGACATTGGCATTATCAGTGGTGGTCGATCCGGATCCGCCGGGAGTTAGTCCGGGCAGGAGGGTTAGATTGCCGGTCCCAATCCCGCTCCACAGGGATTTGTATCGATCAGTGAATACGTGAGGGATCTCGCTGTAAAACAACTTTACCTTCCAGTCGTTGTAGCGGCCGAACTCTAACCCATAATATTGGTCGTGGTGACCCGCGCCGCCACCAGTCACGTCGACATACTGGCCACTGGCGGGCTTCTTCAGCTGAAGGCTGAAATTATTTACGCAGGCACCATTGTTGACATCCTGATACGTTCGATACTGCGCATTCCGTTCATCGGCGTCGCCGCCGATGACACCGAATTCCAACTGACCCGAATACTCCCAGCCGGAAGCGGATTTTTTGATGTCCTCAGCCTTGGGCATCGCAAACGGAAACCTGAACATCTGACCCGTCGGCGTGTGTTTCGCCTTCAACCAGTCGGCGTCGAGGGAGCGCGTGTTTTGCGCGGAAGTGCTGAGTGAATTGCCAAGGACCGTGCCCACGCCGACGGCAGAGTCGGCGAGCTGTGCGGAGGCCGAGGTTTGCACTAAGCAGAAACCGGCCAGCGAGATTGCCGCGCGCAGGGAGATCCGAAAATCCGTTTTCATTATGGCGTCGGTCCCGGGGTTCGATGGCTGGCTCAGCGTTGGAACCGGGCCCCCGCTGGATGGTTGCTGCCGTGGATCTGGGAATGGCAGTTCTGGCACGAGCGCCCCAGCATGCGGGCGCTTACATTTGCGCCTCCGCCCACCAACTGGCCCGCGTTGTAGAGATTCGTCTGGTGGAACGCGGCATTGCCGTGGCACTGCTGGCAGAGGAAGGGGCGCGCCACCTGCAGCAGTTTGTCATGGTTCGAGCCATGTGCGTTGTGGCAGTTCAGGCAGTTGTCGCGCACCGGTGCGTGCTCCCAGAGGAACGGGCCGCGTTTTTCGGTGTGGCACTGATAGCAGGCTTCGTTGACCGAATCGGCCTTGAGCAGCGACCGAGACGTCGAACCGTGCGGGTTGTGGCAATCCACGCAAGTCATCTTGCCCTCGAGGACCGGCATGTGGGAGCGTTTGGAAAACTCGGTGCGCTGCTGCTGGTGGCAGGTCATGCAGGTCTCGTTGATGCTCGGTTTTTTGAGCAGGCCCGTGGCGGAGAACTTCGCCATCGGGTTGTGGCAATCGCTGCAGCCCAGGTTGTTGGTGGCATGGGTTGAACCCGCCCAGAACATGCGTTGCCCCCCTTGGTGGCAGCCCAAACACATGCTGGTCTGCTGCGAGACCGGCGTGCCCCATTCCTTCGTGAAGCCAACCAGGGAGCCATGGTTCGCCGGGTTCGCCGGATCTTTGAGATGATTGGAGCCCGGGCCATGGCAGGCTTCACAGCTCAGCTTTTCCTTCTCGCCCTTCGGATTCAGGCGGAAGACATTCGCATGCAGGGTGTGGGTGAACTGCTTGTTCTGGGCGGCGTGGCATGCGATGCACACCGCCTCGCCGATGTAGCTGGCGCCGCCATTCAGCGCCGTTTCAGGCGCAGCGGCAGGGGTTATCGCCTTCGCGTGGATAGCAGGGGCGATTCCAGCTACGTAGAGAATGCCGACAACGAAGGCCCCTCTCACGGGAGTGAATGGACGCGAATATTGAGATTGCCTCGATTCAGTGGACATAGACATCCGTGTTGACGGGTAGTTGTTTGGTCGCTTCCGAGGACCGGAGCGATAAAGCTTGCCGCAGGAAGCGACCAAACAGCGGGTGACACGGCGTCGGCCGGTTTGGGCAGCGGAATGGACATCTATGAACCAGACGAATCG
>JAYUBB010000050.1:0-7823 GCA_043741015.1 Opitutaceae bacterium | reverse complement strand
GCGACGTGAAGCTCACCGACTTCGGCATCGCGAAGGCCTTGGACCTGATGTATAATGAGGAAGGCAAGGTGATCCCCGGCAAGGACGAGTATCTCTCCCCCGAAGGCGCCAGCTACGCCGTCACCGACGGCCGTTCCGACCTGTTCTCCCTCGGTATTGTGCTCACCGAGATCCTGCTCGGCCGGAATATTTTTCGCGGCGCCACGCGCCTCGAATCACGGCGCAACATCCTCACGATGCCGTTGCCCAAGTATGCCACCTTGCGCGCCGACATCGACCCGAAACTTGAGGTCATTCTCCAAAAGGCCCTCCAGCGCGACCGGGACCAGCGTTACCAGTCCGCCTACGAGATGCTGACCGATCTCGAGCTCTACCTTTACAGCGACCGCTACGGTCCCACCAACGAAAAACTGGCCGTCTACCTGGCCGAGATCTTCCCGCCCGAGACACCGGGCTCTACCCCGTCGATCCCGACAACTTTCCAGGCACGCGCGTAACCGGGGTAAACCCACCCACGCATGAGCGGCCCAGGACTCAACCAGAGTTTCCAGCAGCGGCAGACGCAGCAGTTAATGCTGGCGCCGCAAATGCGGCAGTCGCTTAAGATCCTGCAGGTCGCCGCCCTCGATCTCCGCGCCACCATTCAGGAGGAATTGCAGGCCAACCCCACGCTGGAGGAGATGCCGATGGACGACGTCAGCCTCGAGAAGACCGCCACCAGCGGCGATGAGAAATCCGGCCACGACAGTGACGATCCGCGGGAGGAAATGAATTTCAACAAGGACCACCAGATGCTTGAACGCATTGGACAGGACTGGCGTGACCATATGTCCGACACCGGGGGCGTGCGCCAGACGACCGGTGAGGAGGACGAGCGACGCCAGCATTTCTACGACTCACTCACCACCGAGACCTCCCTGCAACAGCACCTCATGCAACAGGCCGAGCTGGCTGAATGTCCGCCGCCGATCCTGGAGGGCCTGCGCTACCTCATCGGCAGCCTGGATGACCGCGGCTATCTCACCTCCACGCTGTCGGACCTGGCCCTGCTCGCCCGCCTGCCCTTGGAGACCGTGCAGGCTGCCGCCACTCTGCTCCGGTCGTTTGATCCTCCCGGCATCGGCGCCGAGACCCTGTCCGACTGTCTGCTCATCCAGCTTGAGCAACTCGGCCGCGGTAAATCCGTGGCCGCCCGGATTGTGCGCGACCACTTCGAGCTGCTCGTCCGCCGCCGCATTCCTGACATCTCGCGCAAGATGGGCCTTTCGCCCGAGATCATCCAGGAAGCCATCGAGATCATCGGCTCGCTCAATCCTGCCCCGGGCCGCCGGTTCGCCGACGATGCCAATCGCGTCGTCGTGCCCGATGTCACCGTCGAGAAGGACAACGGCGAATGGCAGATCATCCTCAACCAGGACTATATTCCCCGCCTGCGCCTGAGCAGCACCTACAAGGACCTCATCGCCAAGGGACGCCTTTCCAAACAGGAGGGCGACTACCTGCGCGAGAAGCTCCGCTCGGGCAAGTTCATCATCAATGCCATCGAACAGCGCCAGCGCACGATCGAGCGCATCACCCGCGAGATTCTTAAACACCAGCACGAGTTCTTCGCCGAGGGCGTGTCCAAGCTGAAGCCGCTCACGATGACCCAGATCGCCGACATCATCGGTGTGCACGAGACCACCGTCAGCCGCGCCCTCGCCAACAAATACATCAAGACCCCACATGGCGTCTTTGAGATGAAGTTCTTCTTCACCTCCGGCTACCAATCCGATGCCGGTGCCTCGGTCGCGAACACCAGCGTCAAGGAGATGATCGCCGATATCATTGCCGCCGAGGATCCCGGCCAGCCGCGCAGCGACCAGGAAATCGTCGGCCTGCTTCAGGGGAAAGGGCTCAAAATCGCCCGCCGCACCGTCGCCAAATACCGCGAGGAACTCGGCCTGTTGCCGAGCAACCTCCGCCGCCGCTACGATTAGCCGGAATCCCCCTGCGCCTCAGGCAGCAGTGGCGGGGTCTTACTGCTTCGCGGCCGTGAGTTGGTCGTGCAACTTGGCCGCCTCCAGCACCGTTTTCACCAGTTCGGGCAGTGACACGGGCTTAAGCAGATAACGGTAAAGCGCCGCCTCGTTCACGCTGCGCAGCAGCATCTCCGGCTTCATGTAGCCTGTCACGAGCACCCGTTGCATGTCGGGATACTCCTCGCGCGCATCGACCAGGAAACTCAAGCCGTTGCCACCCGGCATCAGGTGGTCGGACACCACAACCTTGAACGCTCTCTTGTGCAGATGAAACCCCGCTTCCTTGGCGCTTGTGGCTATCGACACTTCAAAATGTGGGGCCAGGGCCTCGCTGTAAAGGTCGAGCAGCGGTTTCTCGTCATCCACCAGCAACACCGCACCCAGCTTGGGCTTGACGGTCTCGGGGGCGTTCGTCGGCGTAGTCATTGACATAAATGCAAGGTAGTTTGCCTCCCGGGCTTGGCAAACCCAAATCACTTGCCCGTTACCTGACCGCACCGTCCTATGATATTGATGATTGCTTGCCTATGTGATCCCGGGTTTTTCTACTGCCCACGGCATGGATAAGACGGATTTTCACACCGCTGCCCGCACCGGCAGCCTTGGCCAGCTGCCCCCGGCCCTGCTCACCGCAGGGAACCTGACGGCAGGCAACGCCTCGGGCAACACTCCCATTCACCTCGCCGCCAAATACGGCTGCCTCGACCAGATTCCCTCCCGCCTGCTCACACCTGAGCTGCTTCTGATCAAGAACGACGCCGGCTATACCCCCCTGCACCTCGCCGCCCGCGAGGGCACCCTCACCAAGTTTCCCGCCGCGCTGCTCACCCGCAATTATCTTCTCACCCGGTCAAACAGCGGCCTCACTCCGCTCCACCAGGCCGCTGCCGCCGGCACCCTCGATCAATTGCCCCCGGGCCTGCTTACCATTGATCTGGTGCTGACCAAGACCGACACCGGCAACACCCTGCTGCACGAGGCAGCCGAGAACGGCGCCCTCGACCGTTTCCCCAGGCAGTTCATCACCCTCAGCACTCTCGTCTCGCCCAACATCAGTGGTGAAACGGCGCTCCACACCGCCGCCTTGAACGGCCATCTCGACCAATTCCCCCCCGAATTCCTGACCGCCGAGACCCTGCTGCTCAAGACCTCCAACCACGACACCTGCCTGCATGCCGCCGCCATTTCCGGCCACCTCGACCAGATTCCCAACGAACTGCTCACCCACGACAACCTCGTCCTCCACAGCAAGTCCGGCCACACCCCGATCCATGCCGCCGCCGAGTCCGGTTTCCTCGGGCAGATCCCCCGCGACCGCCTCACTCTCGACCTGCTCATCTCCCGCAACGACTTTGGCGACACCCCGCTGCATGCCGCCGCGGTTGAGGGCCACCTGAAGGACGTCCCGGGCGAATTCATCAACCGCGCCACGCTCAGCATCCGCAATTACACCGGCGGAACCCCCATCGGCGCCGCCATCCACAACGGCCACGCCGACCAGTTGCCCGAGGAATTCCGGCCCAAGCCTCCGACCATCGTCCAAAAAATCCTCTACCGCACCGGGTTTTCGCGCCCGCCTTTTGGCTAGACCGCAGCGGTGGCTGTGACAGAGACTGTCCGGCTCATGGCACGCCATGTGCCTCTCCTCCATCCTCTCCCTATTCATCTGCATGAACACCAGCATCACCGCCATCACCGCCCGCGAGATCATTGACTCCCGCGGCAATCCAACTGTCGAGGTCGACGTTAAACTCGCTTCCGGCCACTTTGGCCGCGCCGCCGTGCCCTCGGGCGCCTCCACCGGCGAGCACGAGGCCATCGAGCTCCGCGACGGCGACAAGGCCCGCTATGGCGGCAAAGGCACCCTCAAGGCCGTCGCCAACGTGAAGGCGAAGATCGCCCCGGTGCTCCTCGGCTTCGACGCCTTCGACCAGCTCGGCATCGACCGCGCCATGATCAAGCTCGATGGCACCGCCACCAAGTCGAAGCTCGGCGCGAACGCCATCCTCGGCGTCTCCCTCGCCACCGCCAAGGCCGCCGCCGCCGCGTCCGGCGTCCCGCTCTACAAATACCTCGGCGGCCCCAACGCCAAGGTCCTGCCCGTGCCGCTCATGAACATCATGAACGGCGGCGCCCACTCCGACGCCCCCATCGACTTCCAGGAATTCATGATCGTGCCGAAGAACTTCGACACCTTCGCCGCGGCCCTCCGCGCCGGCGCCGAGGTCTTCCACTCGCTTAAGAAGGTTCTCAAGTCGAAGGGCCTCCAGACCGCCGTCGGCGACGAGGGTGGCTTCGCCCCCAACCTCGCCTCCACCACCGATGCCCTCGACGCCATCGCCGAGGCCGTGAAGGGCGCCGGCTACAAGCTCGGCAAGGACATCTTCCTCGCCCTCGATGTCGCCGCCTCCGAGTTCTACGTCAAGGAGTCCAAGACCTACGTCTTCAAGAAATCCGACAAGCGCTCCTTCACCGGCGACCAGTTCGTCAGCTACTACAAGGACCTCGTCGCCAAGTATCCCATCGTCTCGATCGAGGACGGCTGCGCCGAAAACGACTGGGGTACCTGGAAGAAACTCACCGACACCCTCGGCGACAAGGTGCAGCTCGTCGGCGACGACCTCTTCGTCACCAACGTCGCCTTCCTCCAGAAGGGCATCGATACCGGCACCGCCAACTCAATCCTCGTCAAGGTCAACCAGATCGGCTCCCTCACCGAGACCCTCGACGCCATCGAGCTCGCGCAGAAGAACAAATACACGACCATCATCTCGCACCGTTCGGGCGAGACCGAGGACGTGACCATCGCCGACATCGCCGTCGCGACCAACGCCGGTCAGATCAAGACCGGCTCCGCCTCCCGCACCGACCGCGTCGCCAAATACAACCAGCTCCTTCGCATCGAGGAAGAGCTCGGCGCCAGCGCGATCTACGCCGGCCGGCTCTGAAATTTGCGAAGCTGCCTACCCCCGGCTCCGTAAGAACACGCACCAAGGGAAGGCCGGGCGTCGCAAGGCGCCCGGCCTTTTCGTTACCGGGAACATCCCCCTCCCGCAGGCATCTACCTTGCTCGCCCTCACCCACTCTGATAATCTGCCTGCCATGAACGCCCCTCTTTCCCGCCACCTGCTGTTCACGCTCTGCCTCGTCACCGGACCGGACCTCCTCATGGCCGTTGGGAAAGCCCCGTCAGCGGTTCCGGCCACCGCTGACGCCAAGCCCGCAGACCCCGCTGCGTCCGATCCCGTGCTCGCCTTGCCCAAGATGGAGGTCACGGCGCAACGCGTCAAAAAACTCGATAAGAATATCAAGCGGTTGGACAAGATGATCGCCCGGGAAAAAAACAAGGTGAAGTCGAGCGATCTGGACAAGACGCTCAACAACACCCAACTCGCGCATGCCGCCGCCATTTTCGGCGGCAATTCAGCGGATCACCTCTCGGCCGTCGCCGCCACCCGGGTGGCCCTGCTCGAGAACGAACGCGATGTGCTTGAGGCCATGAAACGCCCCGCAACCCTCGAGGAACTGGCCATGATGGAAGCGGAGGTGGAACAACTCCGGCTCACCCGCCGGAATCTGGACGACGCCTCCAAGCAGCGGTGAACGGGTGGAGGGCCCGCGTCTCTGCGGGCCGTTTGGCTTAGCGCGTGATTGGCAATCTCGGCCCGCAGAGACGCGGGCCCTCCACTTTTATTCCACTCGCAGGATGTAGCCTCGCAGGTATTCGCTCTCGGGCATCGTCACGAGCACCGGGTGGTCGGCTGGCTGGTGGCAGAACTCCAGCACGTGCACGCGGCGCTTGGCATCCGCCGCCGCCTCGCCCACCACCTCGCGCAACTGCGTGTCCTGCATGTGATGCGAGCAGGTGTAGGTCGCCAGCACGCCGCCGGGCAGCAGGGACTTCATCGCCCGCAAATTAAGTTCCTTGTAGCCGCGCAGCGCGCCCTCGAGCGCCGACTTCGACTTCGCGAACGGCGGCGGGTCGAGAATGATCAAATCCCACGCCGGCGCGGTCTCGCGCTGCGCCGTGAACCAGTCGAAGACGTTCGCACCCTGGAAATCCGCCTTCAGTCCGTTCCGCTCGGCGTTCTTCTTGGCCTGGCTGACCGCATCGAACGCACTGTCAAGCCCGAGCACACTGGCCGCCCCCGCCTTGGCGCAGTGCAGCGCAAACGACCCCTGGTTGCAGAACGCATCCAGGACGCGCTTGCCGGCGGCATACTTCGCCACGGCGGCGTGCTGTTCGCGCTGATCCAGATAGAATCCTGTCTTCTGCCCGCCTTGCAGATCGAGCCAGTAGTCGAAGCCGTCAATGTTCACCCAGCACGGCTCCCACGCCTGTCCCGAACGCGTGTGCACCTCGACGAGCAGACCCTCGAGTTTGCGGATATTCGCATCGTTGCGAAAAATGATCTCCTTTGTCCCGGTCAGCTCGGCCAGCAGTTCGCCGATGAGTGCGCTGCGCTTCTCCATCGCGAGGGTCTGGATCTGCAGCACCAGCGTGTCGCCAAACTGGTCCACCACCACGCCCGGCAGGTCGTCGGACTCGGACCAGACCAAGCGTCGGAATTGTCCACTCGTCACTTCGCGTCGAGCCATCGCCCGCGTCAGCGCCGCTCGCAGATACGCCTCATCGAGCCCGACGCGCTCCCGGCTGAGCCGCCGCCAGACGATCTGCGACTTGCTGTTGTAGATGCCGGTGCCGAGGAAACGGCTCGTGCGGTCACGGCATTCCACCACCGCGCCATCGTGTTCGGCGGGCAGCAGCGCCTCGCACTCGTTGGCAAACACCCACGGGTGACCGCCGAGGACGCGAGAGTTGGCATTGGACTTGAGCTTCAGGCTGGCGGACATGTCCGGACTGTTTCCGGGTTGCCGGACGCTTGGAAGCAAATTTGTAAATTAGTCTTTCCCTTCTGCCTCCCGCCCAGTTTCCTGCCCGACTCTCCTCACCACCCTCGACTTTCCGTTTTTGTCCCCTGTCCTCTGTTTATGTCGCCCGCCCAGGAAATCGCCCGCCGTCGCACCTTCGCGATCATCTCGCATCCCGATGCGGGCAAGACGACGCTGACCGAGAAGTTCCTTCTCTACGGTAACGCCATCCACCTCGCCGGCGCCGTCAAGGACCGCAAGAACCAGCGCGCCACCGCCTCCGACTGGATGGAACTCGAGAAACAGCGCGGCATCTCCATTTCGTCCACCGTCCTCCAGTTCGATTACGCCGGCTGCGCGGTCAACCTCCTCGACACCCCCGGCCACAAGGACTTCTCCGAGGACACCTACCGCGTCCTCACCGCCGTGGACGCCGCCCTCATGGTCATCGATGCGGCCAAGGGCGTCGAGACGCAGACGCGCAAACTCTTCGAGGTCTGCCGCCGCCGCGGCGTGCCGATCTTCACGTTCATGAACAAGTGCGACCGGCCCACGCGCAGCCCGATCGACCTCCTCGACGAACTCGAGAACGTCCTCGGCCTGCAGTCGTCGCCCGTCATCTGGCCGCTCGGCAACGGCCCGAACTTCAAGGGCGTGTTCGACCGCCGTACCCGTGAAGTCCATCTCTTCGAGCGCGTCCCGGGCGGCAAGTTCCAGGCCCCGGTCAACGTTACCTCGCTCGACGATCCAGCGGTCCGCAGCAAACTCGACGACTACACCTACGGCGAGGTGAAGGACCAGCTCGCCATGCTCGATGGTGCCGGCCACCCCTTCGACCTCAAGGCCGTGCAGGCCGGGCAGCAGACACCCGTCTACTTCGGTTCCGCCGTGAACAACTTCGGCATCCAGCTCCTCCTCGACGGGTTCCTG
>JAYUBB010000049.1:0-22906 GCA_043741015.1 Opitutaceae bacterium | reverse complement strand
CGACCGCGCCTCCGCGAGTGGTCGCGCCCGAACTCCACGCTTCAGCGTCTTTGTGGCATCACCTAACATCGGCATCTATTTATGACGTTGTGTTTAGTGTCACAAACTAAAGCCTCAGACGGAGTTCTTCCGGCAATAATGAAAGCGCCTGAGTTCGCAGTTCTGGAGAGGGAAACGACTGGCTGTAGGCTTTCATCAGGACGAGGAGATGATAGAGCGCGCGGGTATTTAATTCCCGGATTCTTTGCGCGGTGATTTCATCCAGGCAGATTTTGAGCTGGCTGCGTGCGTATTCCCGGCTTCCGCCCAAGGCTAATACTGTTGCAAGACTGACTCTCTGATTCCAAGGGATTGAGAGCCTCGGGTTCGCTTGGAGTTGAGAAATCAAGGTTTCAACCAGGGCGGTAAATTCAATGTTATCGCCCCGGGCTTTTGCAATTTGCGCTCGCGATGCAAGCGCACCGAGGTTGGAGGGAAAAGCCCCAAGGGCTGAGCTGGTGGCTTTTGCCCCGTCCAATTGATTTAGTTCTAGAAAATATTCCGCGCGCCGAACCAGTGCGGCACAGGAGTCGTTCTCTTCGGTGACGCGAAGCACAAGGACCGATGGATTTTCGAGGCCCGGCATTGTTGGTGGTGAATAGGCAAGGGGGGTTAACCATGGTGGTATCGACCAGCGGCGGATAATTGACAGCAACGAAGCTTCAGGCGTGGGCATGGTCCAATGCACGAGTTCATCGAGGTCATTGTCCCAAGACGGCAGCACCAAATGCGTTACTTCCCTTTGTGCCAGCCTGCCCAGGGCTTCTTCGCTGCGCGTAGAACTCACTATTTGAAGCGCGGACGCCATGCCTTCACGATTCTCCCAAGATGGTGAGCCCAGCCCCCGCAATCCGCCGAAATAGGCCAGACCAACGCTGCAATACGGCGGAGCCAGGATTACCCCATTTTCTCTTTCGGCCCGATCGGCGATCCAATATGCGATGTCGCGTTCAATCAAACTGATGACGTCCAGTCGGCTGAGTTCGATGTTCACTTGTCGTCTTATTGGTGGAGTCAGCCGTATGAACCCCAATGTGATCACAATGGCGACGCAGCCGATGCCACACAGTCGGACCGAAGTTGAAGATCCCAATGGCTGTGTGGTGCCTGCGGCCGTGACCGCCAGGGCGAGCACAGCGAGGTCGACCATGCTCCATAGTTGCAGCTGAAAGCACGCAAATGCTACCGTGACTAGAACCGGCCCCAGACCGAGAACTAGTGCGTCTCGCCGGCTTTGAGGAGGGGAGCGCCGGCCAATGAGGAGCAATATTGGAATAATTGCCAGTAACGGCGCGCCGGTGGCTAGGACGTTGGCGTTAACACCGTCTTGCCTGAGCCATTCGCCGACACTATTTGCCGTTGTGCTCCCCGGCAAGTTGGCCAGCCGGTTGGCCAATGGGTCGGAACCCGGAAAGCGATTTGTCGACCAAAGAAAAAGGGGCAATGCTGCTATTGAGAGAAGTCCGAGAAGAAGGAAGGCTATTTCCTTCCCATTGGGTGGACGAAATATTTTAGGTCCCCGTGCTTCCAATTGCGCGACGATCAAACCGAGGCCTAGCCAAGCAAGACCATAGATGGGGTGGTTGACTTCCGGACGCCAATCCAAGTAGGTCGGAAAATATTCGATAAGATAGCAAAAGAGCGACGTAGTTGCCCCGCTGAGTCCCCACAACACCCAGCGCCGATCCTGACCGGCATCGGGTGTCCGACAGTTGGGATTCATGAATCCTAGCAAGGCCCCCCCTGAAGCGAGGCCGATGACGAGTGTGCTCTGGCCTACAAGATCCAGCCACAAACCAACTCCTCCAAATATGCCGCCAAGAACAAAACGGCGCTCTTCATTCCCATTTGACTGAACAGTGCTGGAGGAAGAACTATCGCACGCACTCCGAATCAAGGGCAGAATGCTCAGTAATGAAATGATTAGACTCAGTGCGCGGGAGTCTGGTGCGCCGGGAAGGAATACAGTCGCGAGTGGAAATAAAGTAACTAGCCCGAGGGGGAAAAGGATTGCTGCCGTCGGGCTGAACCATCGAGCAACGAGGACCGTGCCAAAAATGAGCAGGCCTATTTGGAGCAATGGATTTGCCACCAAAGCAGCGCGCTCAACTGCCACGCCGAACGAATCATCTTGGACGCGATGGTCGAACCATGCCACTAACCCGAGCCACCATCGGTAGGGTGACGGCGAATATGTATTTCGGCCGAATGGAGCGTTATCGTATTGGACCCGCCTGATTCGCATTTCCCCAGTCGCGAACATTTGCTGGGTATCTTGAATCCATTGGAAACTGCGCAGATTGTGCTCCGGGACGATCTGCCACCTTCGGCCTCCCTTATATCCGGTGGTCGATGACGAATCCCGGGTTATGTTTTGCGGCCCCAACGCGGACACCTGGTTGATACGCTGAATCCTAATGATCCCCCACCAAGTAACCAGGCCTATGCACAAAAACAACAGTACCTTCCATGCGGCTGAACTTACTCTTGGCGCGTGAAGTATATTGAACATTGCAATGACAACAGGCTATTAAACAGTCGCGACATTTAGTAAGCAAAGTGCTTCTCACCTTCGATTGAATGGCACTGTTATCTTTGTTACATTAGGTGGAATGGCTTCCTGGGTCATCTTTCCATCGGGCCATCGGACGCGGATTATGCGCGGAGGATTTTCTACACGGTAACCAAACCAAGATGCGGCAGAGGACTGACTGCCGTATCCGCTTCCGGCCAGCACTTCAGCCATTTGCTTTGTGCCGTCCTCCAATTCCATGGTTATCCGCGCTCCAATCGCCGTCGGATTTCCTGCCGGTCCGCGTAAACGCACGCACAATGGCTTTCGTCCAACCGCTCCGGCATTTAGGAACGCAAGCGTCGTGCCGGAATTTCGGCTCACAACGAAATCTACCCAGCCGTCATCGTTCAAATCCACGGCGACCAGTGCTTTCGCATCCCCTGGAACAATGAGACCGCTTTGAGCCGGTGGAATCGGAGAGAAATGCCCCCGACCGTCTCCAAGCAATAGTTGGCTCAGTCCTCCATCAAAACGTCCGACGGAGGGTATGGGGGAATATGAATTTTGCACGGCGTAGATATCAGGATGGCCATCTCCATCAAAGTCTCCAGCAACGAGACCTTGAATCGGGGCAATCTGCGCAATGCGGGGCAATGGCTCGAATCGATACGTTCCGTCGGGTTGGCTTAAAAGCACGCCGCTCCGCAATTCCGATGCCGAATACTTTTCCGCTTTCGCCAGTTTATCTGCGCCGAGAAGTTCCTCAAGGGTCGCACGTGCATAAAAGTCGTTTCTTGGAAATCGTTTGAGAACAGCAGGGAGAACCGCGCCAAGATCGCGGCGACTTCGCCGCGGGTAGAGTTTGTCTCCTTCGTAATATCCTTCGATAAGTTGCGAACTCCCGTCTCCCTTAAAATCTCCATCGAACAGCAGAAGCGGATGATTTGAGTCCGCTTGGTAGAGCGTATTCAACCCGATATTCCCGATCACGTAGTCGGGACGGCCGTCACTGTTGAAGTCGGCTGTAGCAATAGAGGTCCACAAACCAGTCCCGGCTGCCGTGAATCCCAATTTTTCGGTCCAGTCGGAAAAAGTCTCTCCGTGATTATTTCTAAAACACTTCACCTGCCCCCACTCCAAAGTTAAAATCAAATCCACCCAACCGTCTCCATCTACGTCACTCCATAGTGCCGATGTTACCATTCCCACTCTGCGAAGTTCCGGAACCATGGTCTCGGTCACATCTTCGAACCGCCCTTCATGATTGATCAGTAGAGCACTCTGAGGGGCACGTGGATATTCCCCGGGACTGACTCGCCCACCGACAAAAAGATCTAATTGTCCATCTCGATTAAAATCGGCCGTCGCCAACACGCCGGCGCTTATCGCTAGATTTGGCAGGACGCCTTCGGCGGTTTTCCAAGCTCCTTGCGAGTCTCTTTTATAAAGCTTGGGCTGGTAGTCTTTGATTCCGGCCGGTAAGGTATTGCCTGCCATTGTAACTAAGATGTCACTCTTAGCACCACCATCAGTGTTCAACACAAGCACCGGCCCTTCGTTAAGCGTGGAATTGAGCCCTCCAACGCTGATTGGGTTCTTGGAGAATCCGTTTTTATCCTCGGAAAGGATTAACCGCAGGGGATCCAGCGCTGTTCCCCCGAGAACGATATCCTCTATTCCGTCGTTGTTCAGGTCCCCAACAGCCAGAGAAGGCCCCCGCCGATTTTGTCGCATTGGCAATAGTTTCTGCTGAGACGTTTCGTCCACTTTCGATTCTCGAGACAGTATCGACAGGTTTACCCTACCGCTGACTTCGCTAAAGAGTGGCAAGCTCTTTTGCTCTTGGATAGGCGAAACGGTCGCGGCGATTGGTTCGGTGATCGTCAACCGTTCGTCGCTCGCCAAGTCTTTGAATGTTTGGAAGGTTCCGTTTGGCCAAATTACGTCGAGTTGTTGAATTCTTGTTTCCTCGCCCAAGCCAAAATGGACGATTGGTTCCGAACTCGACAACACGCCGCGCGCCAAAATCAACTGACGGACTTGAATCCCCTTCGCCGTCTGGATTCGGACAGTTGCCCCAATCCCAAATCGGTTAGAATTGGTGCCGTGCAAAGCAACGGTCAATCGATGTCCCATTTGACTGTCGTTTCGCAGCAGGGTTACTCCTCCTTCAAAGTTGCTATAGATTAGATCCAAATCCCCGTCGCCATCCAAGTCTCCAAACGCTACCCCAAATGCGACACCTCGCTGATTCAGTCCCCACTGCGCTCCAACTTCTGCAAAGTTATAATTCCCGAGATTCCGGTACGCAAGATGCGCCTCTTTGAAGACAGGCGCACTACGTTCGATCCGTATTTTTTCCTCTTCACTTTGCGCCAGCATCATCCGAGACATCAAATCTGCATTATGCGCTTCGCGGTGCATGCCATTCGTCACAAACAAGTCGACGCGTCCGTCATTGTCCAGATCCTCGAATCGCGGAGCCCAACTCCAATCTGTCGCGCCAAGTCCGCAAAGAATAGCTGCTTCCTGGCAGTAACCCGTGCCTGTATTTAGAAACAGCGCGTTTCGGGGGTATTGAGGCGCGATGTGCGATCCTTCCGGAGGATCGCCCGCCTGAGCACGCATGTTGGCCATGGTGCGTTGATCTTTTTGGTGATTCGTCGCGGCCATATCAGCAACAAAAAGATCTAACCGCCCGTCATTATCCACGTCAGCGACGTCTGATCCCATCGAGGAAAACGGCGTGTGCGGAACAACTCGATCAGTAACGTCAGTGAATGTTCCATCGCGATTGTTGTGGTACAGTTTGTCGGGTGGAGAAAAGTCACTTGAAACATAGAGGTCCGGCCAGCCATCGTTATCGTAGTCCCACCACATCGCTGAGTGCCCTTGAGCCTCTCCAGTAATCCCAGCGCGATCCGTTACGTCGGTGAACGTACCATCGCGATTGTTATGCAACAGATAACTTCGTTGACCACCTGGATGGTGCGCCGCATCAAGGATATTAGTTTGCACGAATACATCGAGCCAGCCGTCGCGATCGTAATCACAAAATGCGGCCATAACGGATGCGTCGTTGATCGCTAGGCCCCTCGCTTTAGCCTCCTCGCGAAAAGTACCGTCACCTTGATTGATATAGAGAAGATTTGGCGCCGCGAAACGGCATACATAAATGTCCAAAAGTCCGTCATTGTTAACGTCAGCGAATGTAACCCCCTGTTTCCAAATCTTCGCCGCTTCACCAAGGTCACCTACCCCAGCTTTTTCAGTGACGTCTTCAAACTTCCAGTTGCCTAGGTTGCGAAAGAGCCGGCAGTTTTCCGTTTTGTTAACAACGAAAATATCAGGGCGGCCGTCACCGTCGTAGTCGCCTATGGCGACACCTGTCCCAATGGCGCCAACCTCAAATTCATGATAGCGACCAGCCCACATTTGTGGATCCGAATAGTGGTTCTCAGTTACAACCCCAGTTTCTGCTGACGGCATAACCGTGAACATAGTTGGTCCGGCTGGACCCGAGCGCGGAGCAAGAGTCTGATGCATATACGCGGGTGAAGGCTGGGCCTCGGCTAATGCCGGAGAGGAACATGAAAGAAAAAATACTAAAACTTGAACCCGGTGTTTCATGGCTTCGGGTGGGTAATGGGCTAAGTACTGACCGAGAATTGTTGACTGCAATATTTCCACGGCATTCGCGAAACTTGCATTGTGCAGTTTGTATCCGATAGAATCGTCTCGGCCAGCAATTGCTTGAATATTGATCGTGTCAACGCAGGCATCATCTGACCGAAGCGCGATCGATAAGATGAACGGGAACGACAACCTGACGGGGAGAGACGTTCCGGTTTGAAGTTAAACAATCGAACATGTCAGCTGCTTGAGCGGCTATCTCGCGTATGGGCTCTTCGATTGTTGTTAAAGGAGGGGATAACAGGGCAGATAGACCTCCATTTTCCCCGCCTATCAAAGATATGTCGTCGGGGACTTTGATGCCCATGACGTAGGTCAAAAGGTGTAAACACTCCATCGCCTGATATTTGGAGCCGGGGGCATAAATAGCGTCAGCTCCGCATCGAACCATTCGCGTGATCATTGAAACTTGACTGGTGCTTGTGTCGTGGCATGATTGTTCAAGACGCGGCTAACCGTTCCTGCAGAGACTTCGGCAAGATCTGCGAGATCGTATATTGACGGACGATGTTCAGCATTTGGCATCAAAGCAGGTTTGACTCGATCCGACTTGTTACCGGCGGAAGTGCATGGGAGGGCCACGATGCAAAATGAATCAGTCGGTGATCCGATGTGCTCGATTCCAGCCACAACCTTGGTTGGACGATAAATGACAGGCCAAATAATAAAATTACGGGAAGGGTGATTTCCTTTTAGCGGAAACACTGCCGCCAAGCATCACAGCAGAGGATCGATTTCGGATGAGCATCCTTTGCGAGTCCAAGGCGACCCAGTTCAAATATTCCCTACCCCTTCAGGACTGCTTGAATCCCTTAAAGGATTCGGGGGACTCACCTTTGGATTAACGATGCACTACGCATTGAAGCCCGGCGAGGAGCCGTTCCACTTTCAACCACCCCAAGGAGAGAAGCTGCCGCCGATTGATTTCAAGCGCGTCTTCGCCACTTTGGACGAAGTATTCATTCACGAATTGACTCCACGGATCGACGAAACTTACCGAACCAAGGCGGATCGCGACCACCGCGCGATGGCTGGTCTGTCGTGGAGTGGAATGCAAACCCGCTCCATCGGGTTCGGCCATCCCGAGACGTTTTCGCAATTCGGCACCTTCAGCGGCGGCAGTATCGACCCGGCGGATGCAGATCAAGTGGCGATGCTAAAGGACAAGGCCATGCTTGTCTTCGTCATCTACGGCAGCCACGAACTGGACCGCCCCAATCCGCTTCGTTCCCTCGGCGACCCCAAGGCCGACGTTGAAGCTTTGCAACAGCCCGACGTGAATGCAGTCTTCTATCTGTCGCCGGAAACCGCACATGAGTGGCACACGTGGCGGCGCAGCCTCCACCAGTTCGTGCCACTGCTGTTCAAGGATTAACGTTTCGCTTTCTTCACCGCCCCCAAACCTGCTCCCTATGAACCATTCACCACTTCGTTTTTTCGTAACCCTCGTCACATTGGCCGTTGCGCTTGTCCCCGTGACTAAGGCGTTCAGCACCCCTCCGCCCGGAATTCCCGACGGCTGGTCGGACGGCTTCGTGTATGCGAACGGTATTCGCATCCATTACTACCATGCCGTTCCCGCTCCCGGTAAGCCCGTGACGGTAATGGTACACGGCCTGTCGGATATCGGCCTGTCCTGGACCACCCTCACTTGGAAGCTGCAGGATGCCTACGACATTTACATGATGGATACGCGCGGCCACGGATTGAGCGATCCATTCACGTCCAGCGACGATGGCGAGACGCTGGTAAAGGATGTAGTGGCGTTCATCCAGGCCATGAAGCTGGAGAAGCCAATCATGATGGGACACTCGATGGGTGCGGCGACGGTGATGAAGCTGGGCGCGCAATATCACGACCTGCCCAAGGCGATCATCATGCTGGATCCGATCCTGCGGCCGTTCGGTCCGCCGCCAGCGCCGCGCACCGCGGCCTCGTCCTCCGCGGCAGCAGGTGACCGGCCCGAAGCCTCGACTACGCCGGCGCAACCCGCGCGGCGATCGGGTGGCCTCTTCGGCACACCCGAATCGCTGGTCGCGACAAACAACAGTTCCTTCGACGAGTTGGTTGCGACCTGTCACCGCCAGACTCCCAAGTGGAGCATCGTTGACTGCCAGTACTGGGCCCTCTCGAAAAAGCAGTACCACGGGGCCTATACACCGGAGGCGAGGGAAGTCATGTCGGGCGTAATGAGGCTCGGCGACTCGCTGGCGAGGATCACCGTCCCCGTGCTCATCTTGAAAGCAGACGCCACCCCGGAAGTCCGCAAAACCAACGAAGAGGCCGCACGCGTGATCCAGCACGGCAAACTCGTGCACATCGACGGCGCCGGCCACAACCTCCACCACGACGACTTGAAGCGGACGGTGGAGGTGCTCAACGAGTTTTTGTCGACCCTCTAGCAGGGCAATCTGCGAAAATTGTCCCGATGAAAACCAAACTGCGAATCCTCGCCCTGCCGGCTGTCAACTGATCCTCATGCACACGCTCAAACTGTTCCTTTTCGGTCTCGCCACAGCGCTCGCCGGATACGCCGCCGTTCCGATTCCGCAGCAATTTCAGCCCAACGTCATTCCAGAAAAGATCGGCGCGAATCCGGCGGAGCTCGCGAAACTGGACGCCTTGCTGCAGTCCTTCGTCGCCGATCAGAAAGCCGCCCGGGTGGTCGGCTTCGTCGCGCAGGGTGGCAACGTCATCTACAAGCGGGCGTTTGGCTGGAAGGACGTGGAGCACCAAGTTCCCGCCACGACGGAGGATTACTACGTGCTCATGTCACAGACGAAAGCCGTCGTGACCGTCGCATTCATGACGCTGGTCGAGCAAGGCCGCGTTTCCATCGACGACCCCGTCGCCAAATACTTTCCGGAAATCCCGAGCCGAGTGGTGACGGCGGTCAACCCAGACGGCTCGTACGAGACCCGTCCGGCGAAGTCGCCGATGACGTTTGCCCACCTGTTGACCCATACTTCTGGCTTGGGGGCGGGGCTCGTCCGTGACATTCGGCGCGCGCAGCGGAAGGCAGACGACACCCCGGCCGGAGCCGGCGGCGCCATCCCCGACAAGGTCCCAAGCGGCCAGCACAGCGGTGGCGGCAACCTCAACGCGAAGTACCTCGAAGAAGAGATGCTCGCGTTGGTGAAGTACCCGCTCGGTTTCGATCCGGGGACGCAGTGGAGCTACCATACTAGTTCGAACATGCTCGGCTATCTGATCGAGCGGATTTCGGGCAAACCTCTCCGGGAGTATGTGAAAGAAGCCGTCCTGCAACCGCTCGGGATGAACGATACCGACTGGTACTACAAGCCGGCCGCGCTGCCGCGGTTCGTCAAGGCCTACCGGGCGAAAAACGGTAAACTTGAGCCCGCAACAAACATTTACAGCGAAGGGACGGTCAGCGCGCAGCAGACCTATGCCGAAGGCGCGGTCGGGTTGAACGGCCCGATTGAAGACTACGCGAAATTCTGCCAGATGTTGCTCAACAAGGGCGAATTCAACGGCCACCGGATCCTGCGTCCGGAAACCGTGGAACTGATGACGACCATCAATCGCCTGCCGGAGAACAGCGGCGGCGAGCCGGGCTTTCAGTTCGGGCTGGGATTCGAAATCCACCGGAAAAAGAAGCCGGTGCCGGCCGTCTCGGACTCCGCGTTCGCTTGGGGAGGAATGATGGGTACCAGCTACATCATCGACCCCGAGCGGGACGTGATCGCGCTTTTCTACACCAACATGTTCAATCTTGAGGGGCCGCTTTATCCAAAATTCCTCGAGCAGGCCTATCGGGTGGTTGGCGATACAGACACTGGCAAGCCTGATAAAAAATGACGAATTCCACCATGAGAAATCTATCCGCATTCGCCGCCGCCTGGCTTTTTGCCCTCGTGACTGCCGGGGCCGAGGAGATCGCTTCGCCGCAACCTCCCTCCGTCATGACCGAATACGGGTTGGTTCGCGGCACCGCCGGGGAAGGGCTGACCATTTTTCGCGGCATCCCCAGTCGGCGACTTGCGTTGGCGTCCGCCCCAACCGGCCGCCAAATGGGCCGGCGTGCGCGATGCGACAAAGTTCGCCTCCGATCCCTACCAAGGCGAAGGCAAGGGAAAGGTGGGCGAAGACTGTCTCTATCTGAACGTCTGGACCCCGGCCAAGCGTCCTGATGATCGCGTTCCAGTGCTGGTCTGGATTTATGGCGGCGGATTCGCCGGCGGCGGGACTTCCGGTCCCGGAGTTAACGGCGAACACCTGGCCCGCAAAGGCGTGGTGCTCGTGAGCATCAATTACCGCGTCGGCTCGCTCGGTTTTCTCGCGCATCCGGAGCTCACCGCCGAGTCACCGCATCACATCTCGGGCAACTACGGCTTGCTCGACATGATTGCCGGCCTGCAATGGGTGCATAAAAACATCGCGGCGTTCGGTGGCGATCCGAACCGGGTGACCATCTTCGGCGAGTCGGCCGGCGGCATCGCCGTGAGCATGCTCTGCGCCTCGCCGCTCACTCACGGACTGTTTCACGGGGCGATTTCGCAGAGTGGCGGCTCGTTCGGGCCGCACCGGCTCACGACTTATCCGGGCGAAAACATGCGGCTGCTCGTCGATGCCGAACGCGCCGGCGAAGCCTACATGAAGACCGCCGGGGTTCTTTCGCTCGCCGAACTTCGGCGGTTGCCACCCGGGAAGCTTCCCGGCGGCTGGGGCACCGGCACGGGCTGGCCGATTGTCGATGGCCGGGTGATTCCCGACGATCAGTACAAATTGTACGAAGCCGGAAAATACAACGACGTCCCGGTTATCGTGGGCTACAACTCCGACGAGGGTTTGCTCTTTACCCGGGAGAAGACGCCTGCGGAGTACATTGCGAACACGCGAAAACGCTACGGACCCTTTGCCGACCGGCTGCTCGCGGTTTACCCGCCGGGCGAAAAGGCGGTTCCCAAGAGCGCGCGGGACCTGACGCGCGACGCGGCTTTTGGCTGGCACACTTGGAGTTGGGCGCGACTGCAGGCCCGCACCGGCAAATCAAAGGTATTCCACTACTACTTTGACCAGCATCCGGAGTATCCGGCGAATTCGCCCGAGGCCGATCACGGCATGTCGCATGGTCCGGATGTGGGCTACGTGTTCCAGACCTTGGATCGAAATAATCCGAAGCTCACGCCAGGTGATTGGACCATTTCCGAAACGGTCGCAACCTATTGGACGAATTTCGCCAAGCGCGGCGATCCGAACGGCGATGGGGTTCCGGCGTGGCCTCGCTTCACGGAGAGCGATCGGAAGCTCATGTATTTCAAGAACCAAGCTTTCCCCGGTCCAGTACCGAGTGCCAACGGTCTCGAGGTGCTCGACGCGTATTTCGCGTGGCGTCGCACGCCCGAAGGCGCGGCATGGGCGAAATGAATGCGCCGCTGCTTAAATCAGTTCCGGTTTGTTGAAACTTTACCTCATTGGCCATGACTCGAATTTCTTCTCTTCGTTGGGGTGCACTGATGGCCGTGATGGCGTTCGCTCTGCTCCGCCTGTCTGCCGCCGACCCATTGGCCGATGGGTTTCGTCAGCCACCCGAGTCTGCCCGGCCGCTGGTTTTCTGGCAGTGGATGAACGGCTGCGTGACCAAGGAAGGCATTACCTCGGATCTCGAGTCGTTCCAGCGCGCCGGGCTCGGGGGCGTTCAACAATTCCTGGTGGGCGGAAGCGAGGCGATCGTGACGGATCCGACCGTGCAGGTGCTGAACCCGAAATGGCGCGAGCTGATGAGCTTCGCGATCGCGGAATGCGCCCGACTCGGCCTGACCTTCGGCACGCACAACTGTCCCGGCTGGTCGGCCAGTGGCAGCCCCGGAGTGCTGCCGGCGGATGCGATGAAGAAGCTGACCTGGTCCGTGACCACGGTTGCTGGCGAGGCTGAGGTCGAGCTGGCGGCGTTGCCGCAGCCCGCGGCCGACCGGCGCTACTACCGTGAAGTCATCGTGCTCGCGCTGCCGGCGGATGGGCCGGCTCGCCCCGAGGATGTGCAGGTGCTGGCGACGACGCGGTGGCGCGCGCCGGCGGGACGCTGGAAGATCTATCGCTTCGGCGAAACGCTCACCGGCGCAGTCAACGGTACGGCGCCGCTTTCCGGACAAGGCCTGGAAGTCGACAAACTGAATCGCGCGGCGCTCGAGCGATTCTGGGCGACTTATCCCGGGCAACTCATCGAGCTGGCGGGCCGGCACGCGGGTTCGACCTTCACCCGGCTGGAACTGGACAGCTATGAAGCCGGCGTGCAGGACTGGACGACCGACGCATTGGCGCAGTTCTCCGCCGAGTGCGGTTACGACGCCCGCGCCTGGCTGCCGGTGCTGGCGGGTGAGATGATTGGCGGGCCGGACGCCAGCCAGCGTTTCAGGGAAGACTGGCACCTGATGGTCTCACATTCCCTGGCCGAGAACTACTTCGGCCATCTCGGCGAGCTCATCCGCCGCAAGCCCGGCATGAAATTCCTGCTCGAGCCGTACGCGACCGGGCAGGGCGAGTTGTTCACCACCTCGGAGGTTGGCGCCAAAGGCGACCACCTCATGGGCGAATTTTGGGTTGGCCCGACGACGTGGGGCTGGGATTCCCTCAAGCCCGTGGCCTCGGCGGTCCACACGCTCGGCCAGCGCGTCGTGCTCGCCGAGGCCTTCACCGGGCAGCCGATGTACGGCTGGCGTTTCGCGCCCTATGACCTGAAGGCGCCGGGCGATCACGCGTTCGCCATGGGCGTCAATCGCATGGTGCTGCACGCCGCGGCGCACCAGCCCTGGCCCCACCTCAAGCCCGGCATGACCATGGGTTGGTGGGGCACGCAATTCGGTCCGGGCCAGACGTGGTGGGAGCACGGGGGTCCCGAGTGGCTGGCCTACCTCTCGCGTTGCCAGTTTCTGCTGCAGCAGGGGACTTTCATCGGGGACCTCGCATTTTTCTCCCCCGGGCGCACGACGCCCACCCTCCCTGCGGGTTACGACGGCGACACGGTGGGCGAAAATGTTCTGCTGGAGCGCCTGGCCGTGCGCGATGGTCGCCTCGTGCTCCCTGAGGGCGGCAGCTACCGCGCGCTCATCCTGCCGGCCCTGCCGGCGATGAAGCTCGAAGTGCTGGAAAAGCTTCGTGGCTTGGTTGAGCAGGGCGCCATCGTTGCCGGACCGCGCCCGGGCCGCCTGCTCGGGCAGCGGGGAGGCCGGGCCGCCGAGACACGTTTCGGCCAGCTCGTGGCCGAACTCTGGGAACAAGGCCGCGTGCGGGCCGACACTTCGCCCGCGCCATTGCTGGCGGCTCTCGCCGTCGAACCCGACCTGCAGGTCGAGTCTGGCCCCCAGGTGCGCTGGATCCACCGCCGGACGGAACACGAAGACATCTATTTCATTGCCAATCCCGGCGCGGCTGCCCCGGTGGCGCTCAGTTTCCGGGCCACCGCGCCCGAAGTCGAAATCTGGCATCCTGACACGGGCACCGTCGAACCCGCGCGCCCCGCCGCCGCGACCAACGATCGCACGCGCTTGGTGCTGGACCTGGAGTCCACCGGCTCGTGTTTCGTGGTGTTTCGCTCCGCGCCGACCCCTGGCCGCACTGAACCGCTGGCGACGGTGGCTGCGCGGACCGAGATGACCGGGGCCTGGCAGTTGTCCTTCCCGCCCGGGCTCGGCGCACCTGCGCAGACGAACATCGACCGCCTGGTCTCGTGGACGGATCACCCCGATGACGGGATCCGGCATTTTTCCGGCACGGCCACTTACCGTCGGACTTTTGCCGTGCCCGCTGATTTTCTCGTGAGCGGCCGGCATGTCTTCCTCGACCTTGGCCAGGTCCGGCATGTGGCGGAGGTGCGGGTCAATGGCACCGCCTTTCCCGCGCTCTGGAAACCGCCCTATCGCCTGGACCTGACGCCCGCCATGCGGGTTGGAGCCAACGACCTGGAGATCCAACTCACCAACCTCTGGCCGAATCGCCTGATTGGCGATGCGCGCGAACCGGAGGATGCGGAATGGGGTCCGGAGCAGCATTTCAAATATGTGGAGTCCAACCCGGTGGTCGGCCGGCCACTCCTGAAGATTCCCGATTGGGTGGAGCGGTCCCTCGGACGGCCCTCCGCCCACCGGGTGACGTTCTCGTCCTACGAATTCTTCAAGGCTGACGCCCCGCTGCTGGAGTCAGGTTTGTTGGGCCCGGTGTATTTGGAATCGGTGGGCGTTCTTTCGCTCCCTGCGACATCGCGCGTTCAGGCCGCGGACCCGGGGGGCAGCACGGCTTGGTTTTCGCTCCAAGGCACACTGGTTCCGGGTGGCAATGCGCCCGACGAGCATGGGCTGGTGCGAAAATTCGACGCGGCGGTGCTGGGCGTGACGCGAACGACGCGACACGATTCGCTCGGGACAGTTCTACTTCT
The DNA here is from genome assembly GCA_043741015.1 of Opitutaceae bacterium. Taxonomy (GTDB): domain Bacteria; phylum Verrucomicrobiota; class Verrucomicrobiia; order Opitutales; family Opitutaceae; genus Lacunisphaera. The sequence continues at coordinate 8,264 of JAYUBB010000049.1, read as the reverse complement.
GCCGGGTGGCGGCTATAACATCCTCGATGTGCTGAACGAGGGCGCGCGGACTGCCGCAGCCCTGAACAACTTCGGCTACGACGTCGCGATGCTGGAATACCATGTCGGCGCCGGCACAAAGTCACGCGCGGCCGCCCTGGAGGATGCGTTGGCGGCTTGGCGGCTGTTAAAGGAAAAACCGGCTGTGCTGGGCATCAGGGGGCGCCGCGGGATCGTGATGGGGTATTCCGCCGGAGGTCATCTCGCTACGCGCTTGGTGCAGGAGCTGCCGGAAAAGGAGCGGCCCGACGACGTCGTACTGGTGTATCCAGCGTACCTCGATGAAATGGCTGCCGAGGCCAGGACCACGGCGGTGCAGCCGCCCGTGCATCCCCGCTCGCGCCTCATCGCGATCATGGCGGCCGATGACCGGGCGACGTGGCTGAAAGGCTGTCGCGATTATGTGGATGCCTGGCGCAAGGCCGGCGGTGAGGGGATCATGTTTCAATTCAAGGACGGCGGTCATGGCTTTGGCCTGAAGCCGGATCTCACGGGCGACATCGCCCACTGGCCCGACATCCTGAATTATTTTCTCGAAAACGGCCTGAAGCCCGGCGTCGGGCCCTTCAATACCGTGCTGCCGTGGTTCCTGCCGAATCGCGATGAGCGGCTGGCCAGGTTCAAAGCAGACCAGAATGCGGACCAAGGTGCGGTGGTGTTCCTCGGCGACTCGATCACCGCCAAATGGCCATTGGCGCAAGCCTTCCCGGAGTATAAAATCGCGAATCGGGGGATTTCGGGCGACACGACGCGCGGCATGCTCTGCCGGTTCGAGGTCAACGTGCTGGCGTTGCATCCCCAGGCGCTGGTGTTTCTCGGTGGCATCAACGATCTGTTTGCCGGAGGGACACCCGAGACCGTCAGTACAAACGTACGCTCGATCCTGGAACTCGCGCGGAAGGCGGACGACCTGCCCATTTTCGTGGGTGAAATTCTGCCCTGCAAAGGCCGGCCGCGCGAACTGATGATGGCGACGAATGCCGCGCTGGCCAAAGTCGTGGGCGACTTTGCCAACGTGCATCTGGTCAAGACCTATGCTCCGTTGCTGAAGCCCGACGGCATCCAGGACGAGACCCTGTTTCTCGACGGCACGCACCCGAACGAGGCCGGGTATGCCGTCTTGCAAAAAACGCTTTCGCTGGAACTCGCCAAGTACGTCCGGCGGGACTGACTGTTTCCGAATCCACACCATCACCCGACCTAAAAAAGCGGCCGCCGCGGGGCGGTCCTCTGCCCATGAAATATTTCGGCGTTACCCTGTTCGGCTTCCTCGCCGCGACCTTCGGCGCCATCGCGGCGGCCGCCGATCCCCTCGTCATCAAGGACGCGGTCACGGCTGGCGCTGATTTCCCCATCGTCACCGCCGCGGGTGCCGCTGAGATTCTGGTCGGTCAGACCGACGCCGATGTGGTGCATATCGCTGCCAACCTGCTCGCGGGCGATATCGAACAAGTTTCTGGCGTGCGACCGCAGGTCGGCAACGCGAGTGCGACGAGCCGCGGCAACCGGCCAGTCATCGTCATCGGCACGCTCGGCCACTCCGCGGTGCTCGACGAACTCGTGGCGGGGGGGAAACTTGATGTGAGCCCCGTCCGGGGAAAACGGGAATCCTACCTGATCGCCACGGTCGAAAACCCCGCCCCCGGCGTGGCGCAGGCCTTGGTCATAGCCGGAAGCGACCGGCGGGGAACCGCGTACGGCGTTTTCGAAGTTTCCCAGGCGATCGGGGTGTCCCCTTGGGCCTGGTGGGCGGATGTCGCTCCTGCCCACCGCGACGCGCTGGTGCTCGCCGGCACGATCACCCAGGGGCCGCCGTCGGTGAAATATCGCGGCATCTTTCTGAACGACGAGGATTGGGGCCTGCGGCCTTGGGCAGCGAAGACCTTCGAGCCGGAGGCGGGCAACATTGGCCCCAAGACCTACGCGAAAATCTTTGAACTCCTGCTGCGGCTGAAGGCGAACTTCATCTGGCCGGGGATGCATCCCGGCACCAAGCCATTCAACTTCATTCCCGAGAACAAGGTCGTAGCCGATCGTTATGCGATCGTCATGGGTTCCTCCCACGCTGAACCGATGCTGCGCAATAACGTCGGCGAGTGGCCCCACGACCAGGCCGACCGGTGGAACCCCGTCACCAACCTGCCGGCCATCCTGCAGTATTGGGCGGAACGGGTCCGCGAGAATGGGCGCTACGAAAATGTTTACACGATGGGTATGCGCGGCGTGCACGACAGCGGCATGCCCGGCGGCGGCACGCTCGTAGAGAAGCGCGATCGTCTGGAAAAAATCATCGACCTCCAACGCGCGCTGCTGGCGAAGTACGTCAACCCGAACCCGGCGCTGGTGCCGCAGATCTTCTGTCCATACAAGGAGACGCTGGCCATCTACCAGGCTGGCCTGAAGCTGCCGGAAGACATCACGATTGTGTGGCCCGACGACAATAATGGCTACATCCGCCAGCTCCCGACCTCGCAGGAGCGGTTCCGCCCCGGCGGCCACGGGATCTACTATCACCTCTCGTACTGGGGCCGGCCCCACGATTTCCTCTGGCTCGACTCGACGCCCCCTGCGCTCGTTTGGCACGAGATGACGAAGGCCTACGCGCTCGATGCGCGCCAGCTTTGGGTCGCGAACGTCGGCGACTTGAAGTCGATTGAAACCGGCATGACGTTCTTCCTCCAACTCGCTTGGAACATCGACGCCTACGGGCCCGACGCGCAGCGGGCGTTTCTCCGGGACTTTTACCGCCGGCAATTTGGCGCGGAGCACGCCGACGAAATCGCGGCACTGCGTGACGAGTACTATCGCTTGTGCGCTATCCGTCGCCCGGAGCAGATGGGTTTCAATGGCGTGTATCCCGACACCCCCGTGCAAAACAGCGGCTGGTCGCCGGAAGAGGTTGCGCAGTTCCTCGCGCGCTGGCGCAAGGTCGCGCAGGACGCCAAGGCGATCCGCGCGAAACTGCCTGCGCGTTTGCACGAGGCCTATTTCGAACTCGTTGAGTATCCCGCCTGTGGCGGTGCCGCGATGGCCGAAAAGATTCTGCTGGCTGAAAAGGCGCGACAGACGGGATCGCAGGAATTTGCGCAGCAGGCGGAAGCCGCCTTCCGTCGCATTCAGACGCTCACTGAGGAATACAACGCAGCCGGGAACGGGAAATGGCGCGGCATCATGGACTATCAGCCGCGGAAACTGGCGGTGTTCGATCTGCCTCCCACGCAACCGGGCGCCGGCCCCGCCGCGACAGAGCCATCGCCCTCCGCTTCCTCCGCGGTCCATCTGGACCCCGCGAAGTTCTCGCGGTGCGATGATCGCAACGGGGCCGGATGGCGCGTGATCGAAGGGCTTGGACCGCGCGGTCACGCGCTCGCCGTGTCGCCCCAGCGGGACACTCCGACGGTCCGTTCGCCGCGTGACATCGCCAGGGACTGCCCGGTCGTCGAATATCGGGCCGATGGCGGGAAGGGCGGACCCGTGAAACTCACGATTGAAGCGCTGCCGACCCACCGACTTACGCCGGTCCACGATACCATGGTTGCGGTGTCGATCGACAATGGCGATCCGGTCCTCGTGCACTTCGCCGAAGGCAGTGACGATGAGAACGACCCGATCTGGAAGGTAAACGTACTCCGCAGCACGATGCTCGGCACGATCCACCTCCGCGTCCCCGCCGGTGCCTATACTTTCAAGCTATGGGCGGCGGACCCAGCGGCTGTCATCCTGCGCATTAGCGTCGAAGCCGGCGTCGATCCGGGTTCCTGAGCTCGGTTGCCCAAATTTCCTCACCGAATTTTCGCTGCCCTTCGTCCTGAAGGTTGCCAAAAGTTGCCAAAAAATCTGTTTCTGCCTTCACTTGTATGCATTTTTGATTCTTGTTATAAATCACTAACCATTAACTAAGTCCGCGTTTTCGAGCGACTTAGCTTCAAGGCTGAAAGGCGGTTCAATTTCGGGCGGGGGCACCAACAGCTTCTAGCTACGTGACTTGCTAAATGTTGTGCACCCAGCGGGGTGGGAGAGGGAAGGAAGCAAAGTGAAATCAGATGCAGCGAGATGTGCTCAATGTTCGGCTCAAGTATCGTAACAAACAGCCGGGTTTCAGCGCACCCCGCTACCGTCGCAATTTCATGAGCGATTCAAGTCGGCCTCAGCCTCCTGTAGAATGGCGAGCACCGTTTCGAATGGCATGCGCTCGCCCAGAAACATTTGCTGCATCGCTTCGTAATCTGCGCGCAGAGCTTCGATCCGTGCAGCGGGTGGCACAAGGCGGAGCGAACCGGGAACAGCCGTGGAGTAGCTGGCCCAACTCGAGGAAAAGAAACGGGACTTATGGAGGCGCACTCGCTCCAACAAATCGAGGCGACTGCGCGCGGCCTGCGCTGGCATGTGTCGCCACAAAGCAGCGAAGTCCGCGTAGTGCCGGGCATGCCGATCCTTCATCGGTCGGTCGGCTGGGCGGTGAAATTCGGCGTGCAGGATCGTGGCCTTCTCCCAAAAGGTGCGCTCCAGTTCCAAGGCGACGACCTCCGCCATGAAATCGGTGAAGGCTCCCGGAGCGAGTTCGGCGACAAAGGCCTGAATCGGATGTCGGCCGATGGGGCGCTGATCCGTCAGGGACCCGAATTCGATCTTCACTTCGCGGGCGATGTAGGCGACGCCGCGAGGCAAAGCGCCGGGATAGGCAAAGGAGAGCACCGGAGAGCGTCCGGCCTCGTCGAAGCGATACGTCAGCCAACCGGGGCGGCCAGCCGGCGCTCCGAGCACCGCTTGGACGGATTCCTCCAGCCGCGGTTGCCACGTGGCCTGCACGGCAGCGGCACAGGCCGCTTCCAGCCCGGCCATGCGCTCCTCCCGTTTGGTGCGGGAGGGTGCCTGGTCGAGGTCGGATTCTTTCCATCCGAGCGAAGCGGGAATGATGGCAAGGTCGATGTCTTCGGAGAATCGCTCGATGGCGCCGAACACTTTCGAGAGGGAGGTGCCGCCTTTGAACACACACGCATCCGCGAGTTGGGGTTGCTCGAAGATCCGGCCGAGCAGCCAGCAAACCCAGAAATCCTTTTCCGCGATGACGGGATCGATGCCGCGTTTTTCCTGGTACTGGCGAAAGAACAGCTCGCGCTCTTTCGCGGGCAGGGTCGCAAACGTGCTCACGGCGATCCCTCTGCGGCGATGGCCCGCAGGTGCGGGTGCAACCAGGCCGGAGCACTCGGCAGGTCCGTGAGCAGTTGTCGCCGGTCCGCGGCGGACAGCGTCTTTCGCAAGTGGGCGATCCGTTCCGGCGTGACGTGGGTTTTCCCTAGATATCGCAACGCGGCCAACACGAGGCCGCTGGTGCGGCCCGCCGCGGCCACCTTGCGCGGCGTCGTAGGGCGCAATTCAATGACCAGCTTCCCGAGCTTCACCTTGCGCGCCCGCCCACTGGTGAGGAACACGACTTTGGCCGGCACCTGTTCGGAAAGCCCCAGGAGATTGGCTGCGTAGGCCCCGGAGGGCTGCAATTTGACCTGTTCGCTGGCGGCCAGCGCCTTGGCCACCGCCTCGATGGATGGGGCCACCTCGCCGAGCAGGGGATGGCTTTCGGGGTAATGATAGAGGCCCCGGGCGGTGCGGCGGATGGTGCCCAGGCGGGTCAAGCGGTGCAGGGATTGGTCAATGGAGCCCCGGCTGCCCAAGTCTAGGAAGTCGTTCGGGGTGAACACGCCACCCCTGCCGCGTCCGTAGATGCGGCTAGTCACTGATTTCTCGATACTTTGTGACAGAAGTGCCATGATTTATTTGTAAGATAAACAGGGTGTTATTTCTGACAGAGATTGCCCCTTGGCAAGCTTTCATTCCTGACGGTGGGAGGCGTAGACCTGCGCGGTGGCTGCCACCGCGTACCTCCAGTGGAATTCCCGGGATGAAGGAAGACCCTGGCGTCATCGGGGTGGGCTCGGTTGCCGCACGAAGCAGGGCGTCATCTGCCGCTTGGCCCGGGGCCTTCATGCGGTTGCTTTCCGAACCAAGTTGGGTCGCTGTCCTGCGGCATTTCGATGTGGTATCCCAATTCCTTGTAGCCCACCAGGCGTCGGCGGAACATCGCGTTCGTGATCGCTTGGTTTTCGTCGAGGTAATCAAAGATCAAGGCATCTCCCTTGTCCTCGTGCTGCCGATGAAGCCGCCCAGCATATTGAATCAGCCGGCCTTTGAACGAAAGCGGCATCGATAGAACCAGGGTATCCAAACGCGGCAGATCGAATCCCTCACCGATCAGCGACGCCGTCGCAAAAAGCACGAACGGGGTTCCGCCATCATAGTGCTCCGCGATTTGGTGCAGCACCTCGAGTCGGGCCTTTTTGCCCATCGTGCCGTCCAGCCGATAACACTCGATGCTTGCTGCCTGCGCGGCAAAAGCCTCTGCCAAACGGTCCAGATAAATCTTGCGATCGGCCAGCACGAGCGGTGAACGCCCGGTCGTCACGCACCATAAGAGATCAGCGACGATCACTGCAATCCGGCCTTCATCCCGCACCAACGCTTCCCAAACAATGTGAATCGGTGGTCGTGCCCCGGCGTCGGGTGGCATGGTCAGAGTGGTGCGCCGAACCTTCACAATCCGCGCTTTCCCGGTCGTGGCATTTACCATGGTGTGCCGGATCGGTCCGCATTGGGCGAAAAGCAGCTTCTCCAGCTGGTCCTTGCGCTTAGGTGTGGCCGTGAGTCCATAGACCCGCCGACTGGGGCACGCTTTCAGCACGGCCTCAAATGAGGCCGCCGGCACGTGATGACATTCATCGACGATCACGATTCCATATCCGGCCAACACTGCCGCCATGTCTTCCGCGCGGCTCAGCGACGGCAGCATTGCTATGTCCAGTCGCCGGATGAGTCGCGGGGATCGGCCACGCCAGACGCCGATCTCTTTTCGTTTCAATCCGAGGAACTGCATTGCCGTCTCCCTCCACTGATCGAGCAACACCGCCCGGTGAACCAATACGAGGGCGGAAGTGCGGGCGCGTGCGATCAAAGCACACCCCATCACGGTTTTCCCCGCACCGGGCGGAGCACACAGCACCCCATTGTCCTCCCCAAGCATCTTCCGCACAGCCGTCTCTTGGTCCTTCCGCAATTCACCCTGAAATTTCCAAGCCACCCGCGAGCCAGTTTGGCGTGTGTCCTGCAAGACCACTGAGGCTCCGGCTGTCTCCAAGAGGGAGAGACATGGCTCCAGCACACCCCGTGGCAGCACGAGCCGATCAGGATGCCATTCACCGGCGAAAAGAAATCGCGGAGTATCAAAGGTCGGGAAACGCAGCCGAAGCTTTTCGTGAAAGACCGGATGGGGAAACGTCGCAAGCCGACGCAATCCGGCCAGTACCGGGGTGGGCAGTGAACGCGGTACATGAATTTGCGAATCCAGCCGCACAGTGACTTCGCCCGAAAGCAGGCCACTGCTGATTCGGGGATGTGATAGATCCAATACGGCAGTATCGGTTTGCAGGGCGAAATCGTTGTCGAAGGAGGAACCGCTTGGGGAGGAAGGCGTGAGCGGCGTGAGGGGCGTGATTCTGGCTAGGATGCTTTCCAGTCCCTCACGACTGAGCCGTGGGATTCCGCCCAGATAAGACCATTGATCGTCAAGCTCCTCCATCTGCGTATCCACGAATAGCGTGTTGCCCTGTTGCCGCGGAACTTTGGCCAGCGGCAGCGCAATCAGATTCCCGAATCCGCCAGCTGGTAGCGTATCCTGATTCGGAAACAACCGATCATATGCGCCCAAGCTAAGCGTCGGCCGCAGCGCCGAGGCTTTGGCAACGAGGATCGTGCCCAGCCTCCTCGCTGTTGCAGCCTGCACGGGTTGAGCGAAAAATATCCAGGCGTGGGCGCCGTTGCCCGAGCGTGAACGCTCGATGGCGACCGTGACGCCGACTCGCTCGGCAGCCTCGCGGTAGGCCAGAACATCATCTCGCCAGCCTGCACCATCGAAATCGGCGGCGAGAAAACGGCAGGTGTCGTCAGTTCCGATGGCATACACGCCGAGTGTGTGGGTGCCCCGCAGGTGGGCTTCCACGGCCCGTTCGTCGAGCGGAGGGAATCGCTGATGAAGGCACTCGGCACATTTCACCTTCGGTTTGTAGCAGGTTCCTGGGCGCCATTCATTGTCGCAGGCGGGCGCGTATCCACTCTTCCCGGTTTTCTCGTTTTCCCAACGCTTCGGATAAACCGACCGGCGCGTGCCGAACAGA
>JAYUBB010000048.1:0-2348 GCA_043741015.1 Opitutaceae bacterium | reverse complement strand
CACGAACCCGCAGCGCGCCAATCATGTATCTTTCCTCCGTGCTCAATTGGTGGTAACTCATCCACCAGAAATGTCGCACTTACTTCCTGAATCCAAGGCCCTGAAGAAATGAAAGAGGCCAACCAGATCATCACAGCGCAACGCGCTTCGCGCGTGGCGACTGCTGAACGATCGGCGGAAGATGAAAGACACAGTCATGCGCGCCACGCTCATCATAATTCTCATGTTCTCATCCATTCTTAGCCTCTTCGGAAAGACACCGGGCCGCTACGTTAGCGAAAGTGCGGGCAGCGCAGGTGCCACTGCCCTGTCGGCGAGTCAGTAATGTCGGAGATCGAAATCACCGTTACCTACGAAAATATGTTTAATACTCGGCCATGAAGAAAGCCTTCGGGCTCGGCAGAGCCAGAAACTGATTCAACGGTCTGGAGCGCGCAGTCAGAGCACCTCAAGGTCGATGCGGGCCGCCGCCTGCAAGCGTTCGAGCCCGGCCCGGACGATGGCCTCGGTCGGTCCCTCCACCAGCAGACGCAGCTTGGCCTCCGTGCCGGAGTAGCGAACCAGCACGCGGCCCCGGGCCCCGAGCCCGGTCTCAAGGGCTTGGATGGCCTTGGATAGACGTGCCAGCGTCTCGAGTGGCTTTTTCACGCGCACCTTCAAGGCAAGTGAAAGCTGGGGAAACTTTGCCAGACCCTGCCGTAATTCCGAAAGCGGCCGTCCGGTGGCGAGCATCACCTCGATCACCTTGAGGGCCGCCACGAGGCCATCGCCCGTGGGGGCGACGTCAGCGCAGATGATATGGCCCGACGACTCACCGCCTAAATTTGCACCTTCAGCGAGCATCCGCTCGATGACATAGCGATCGCCCACCGGCGTACGCACCACCCGCCCGCCCGCCGCCGTGACCGCGGCCTCGACCCCAAGGTTGCTCTGCACCGTTACGACCAGCGTGCTTTGGGCGAGCTTGCCCTGTTTAAGCGCGTCTAGCGCCAGGATGGTGAGCATCTCATCACCATCGAGGACGACACCCTGTTCGTCGCACAGGATGCAACGGTCGCCGTCGCCATCGTGCGCGATGCCCAGCCGGGCGCCGTGAAGCCGCACGGCCGCGCACATTTTTTCCGGGTGCTCGCTGCCGACTCCATCATTGATGTTCAGGCCATCGGGTTCGGCTCCGAGGGTGATGACCCCGGCCTTGTGGTCGCGCAGGATAAAACCGCTGGTGTGGACCGTCGCCCCGTTGGCCGTATCGAGAATGATCTTCCAACCGGAGAGATGGCCGCGGAACACTTGCTCCATCGCATAAAGGTAGTCGGAGACTCCATCGACAACCTTGAGCTGGACCCGCGCGCGGTCGGTGCGCCGTTCGGGCAGCAAGGCCTCGATCCGGGCCTCCTCCTCGTCGGTCAGCTTGATGCCGGTTGACCCAAAGAATTTGATGCCATTGTCGGTGGCGGGATTGTGCGAGGCGGTGACCACCACACCAAGCGCTGCGCCCCGAATACGCACCGCACGGGACACGGCCGGCGTGGGCAGGATGTCGAGGGACACCGGCTCACAACCGCCGTGCGCCAGCCCGTCGGCCAGGGCCTGCGTGAGCGAAACGCCCGAGGCACGCGTGTCGCGCCCGATCAGCACCTGGCTGCCGGCGGCCACCCCTTTTTCACGCAACCAAGCTGCAGCGGCGGCACCCAGGCGCCAGACAAAATCCTCGTTCATCGTCGCGCTGCCATAGAGACCACGCACCCCATCAGTGCCGAAGTAGTGGCGCTTCATGAGCGGTAGAATTCCCTGGTGGCGACAATCTTGGCCCGCACTGCACCACCGAGCAGAAGATCGCGAGCGGGGGCAAGTCCCTCGCGAATTCCGGTCGTGCGACCGGCCACAAACAGCGCCGCAGCTGCATTCAGCACGATGGTATCCACGAGACCGGCCGGGCCTCGCCCGGCGAGGATGGCTTCGACCGCGGCAAGGTTGGCGGTGACGTCGCCGCCTTTGAGATCGACAAAATCAGCGGTCGGCAGACCGAAGGTCTCGCCCCCCCAGACGCCGCGGGTTTCGCGGAGACGACCGACGCCCCGCACATGGTTGGCAGTGGCGGTGGTGAGCTCGTCGATCCCCTGCCCTTCGGCGATCACACCATGTCCGACCAAACCGGCGGGCTGACCAAGCTCGTCGAGAGCCAGCGCTAGTTTCTCCACGAGTGGCCGGGAATAAACTCCGAGCAAAATGTGCGCCGGCCGGCCCGGGTTGATGAGCGGGCCAAGAATGTTGAAGACGGTGCGCCGGCCCTGCGCCGCAAGGGCCTTGCGGACGGGGCCGATGTGCTTGAACGCGGGGTGGTAATT
>JAYUBB010000047.1:0-22992 GCA_043741015.1 Opitutaceae bacterium | reverse complement strand
AGGGATCGGCAGGTAGTTCAGCAGGCGGCGCAAGGTCAGGGACATGGGGGGACAGGTTCCCGGAAAATAGCGCTTCCGTTCAATTCGATTCTGGCTATCTGGACACCTTTCACGCTCCGTTTACCCACGATGCATCACTTCCACTACGCCGGGCAAAAACTGCATTGCGAGTCGGTCGATCTCGCCGCCATCGCGCAGCTCCACGGCACCCCGACCTACGTTTATAGCGCGCAAACCATCGCCGACAACTACCGCCGGCTGGCCGCCAGCCTCGCGGGACTCGACGTGCAGATTTGCTACGCGATGAAGGCGAACTCAAACCTCGCCGTGCTGCGCCACTTTGCGAACCTGGGCGCGGCTTTCGACCTCGTGAGCGGCGGTGAACTGCGCCGCGTCCTCGCGGCGGGCGGCAACGCCAGCCGTAGTGTTTTTGCCGGAGTGGGCAAGTCCGAGGCCGAAATCCGGCTCGCCCTGGAGACCGGGGTCTTCAGTTTCCATGTGGAGAGCGAGCCCGAGCTCGCGCGCATCAACCACGTCGCCGGCCAGCTCGGGCGCAAGGCCCCGATCGCCATCCGCATCAACCCCGACGTTGACGCCAAGACGCACGCCAAGATCACGACCGGGAAGAGTGACAACAAGTTTGGCATTCCGCTCCAGCACGCCGCCGCCGCCTATGCCGCCGCCGCAAAATATCCGCACCTTGAGCTCAAGGGCGTGCAGATGCACATCGGCTCGCAGCTCACTTCCGCCGCACCGTTCATCGAGGCGGTCGAGAAGGTGGTGCCCTTCGCCGAGCAACTGAAGAAGCTTTACGGCATCTCCTACTTTAGCGTCGGTGGCGGCATCGGCATCATCTATCAGGATGCGCTCGCCAGCGGCACCCAGTCGTGGTGGGACGCCAAAGCCGCTGCCGAGCGACCGCTGACCCCCGAGGCCTACGGTGCTGCGCTCCAGCCGCTCCTCGCCCCGCTCGGCCTCAAGATCCTGCTCGAGCCCGGCCGTTTCCTCGTGGGCAACTCCGGTGTGCTGCTTTCCCGGGTCGAACACCTCAAGCGCGGCGCGAGCAAGAACTTTCTCGTGCTCGATGCCGCCATGAACGACCTCGTGCGCCCGGCCATGTATGAGGCCTACCACGAAATCGTGCCCCTCGTTCGCGACACCACGCGTCCGGCCCTCAAGGCGGATATCGTCGGTCCGATCTGCGAATCCGGCGACTGCTTTGCCAAGGACCGCACTCTCCAGTCAGTGGGCGAGGGCGAGCTGGTGGCCTTCATGAGTGCCGGAGCCTACGGCTACACGATGGCCAGTCGCTACAACACGCGGTCAATGCCGGCCGAGGTGCTGGTGTCGGGCAGCCGGTTCGAGCTGGTCAACGCGCGCGAGAAATTTGAGACTATGCTCGCCGGGGAAAAAATCCCCGGTTTCCTCCAAACCTGACGGTTCCCCTCATGCCCGAGCAGCGCCCTCTCAATTTTGCAGTCATCGGGGCGGGCGCGTGGGGCACGGCGGTGGCGGCCCATCTGGCGCGGCGCAACCAGCACGCCACCCTGGTCACGCGCCGGCCGGAACACGCCGTCGCCATGCAACTGGCCCGGGAGAACCGCGACTACCTGCCCGGCGTCAAACTGCCCGAGGCTCTCATCGTTACCTCCGATCTCCATGCCGCCCTGCTCGACGCGGACGTTGCCTTGATCGCCAGCCCGTCCCACGCCTTGCGCGAATGGTGCCAGCGCATCAAGGGCGAGCTGCCCGGGGCCGGCCGGCTGCAGCTTTTCATCAGCCTGGTCAAAGGCCTCGAGGTCGGCACGCAGCTCCGGCCCAGTGAGGTCATGGCGCAGGCGTTTCCCGGCCGCAATGTGGCGACCCTGACCGGCCCGACTAACGCGGGTGAGGTCGCCAAGGGGCTGCCGGCGGCCGTGGTTCTGGCCGCAGCCGAGCCCGGGCCGTTTGTCGACCAAGTGCAGGCGGCGATGAGCGGCTCCACGATGAGGCTCTACACGAGCGATGATCTGCCTGGTGCGGAATACGGAGCCTGCCTGAAAAACATCTACGCCATCGCCGCCGGTTTCTGCGACGGGCTCAAGCTGGGGGACAACGCCAAGGCCTCGCTCATCACCCGGGCCCTGACCGAGATGGTGCGCGTGGGCGAGACGCTCGGGGCGAAAAAAGAGACCTTTTACGGCCTGAGCGGTTTCGGCGATCTCGTCGCCACCTGCCATGGGGCGTGGAGCCGCAATCGCGAGTTCGGCGAGAAAATCGGCGCCGGCTACCCGGTGGCCGAGTTGCTGGCCGGCCGGCGCACGGTCGTGGAGGGTTACCGCACAGCGCAGGCGCTGCACGAGCTTTGCCTGCAAAAGGGCATCGCCGCCCCGATTCTGGGCGAGGTCCACGCCATCCTCTATCAGGGCAAGAAACCGCTGGACGCGCTGATGGCGCTTATGACCCGCGAGTTGAAGCGCGAGACGGTCTCGCCCTTCGCGAAGAAGTAACGCCGCAGGGCGTCAGCCCTTGGCCTGTTCAATCGCCGTGACTTTGCCGTTCTGAAAGACGATCCGGATGCGTTCTTCCTTTTCCTGAATGTAACTGTCGGCGAAGACCGGGCGATAATACATGCGGTAGGCCCGGAGATAAGGGTCATAATAGACGCTGCGGTGATAGCCGGCGAAACCCGTGCCGTCGTAACGGTCATAGTAGGTATTGTAGATCCAGGTGACGGACTTGCCGGTGGCGTTGATCGTCTCGCGTTTCTGGTCGGGCGCGCCGAGGGCGACGTAGACCAGATCCTCGGTGAAGCCGAGGTCGATGATGCCTTGCTTGATCTTGTCCTGCGTGGCTTTGTCCACACTGGCGAAGACCTCGGGCTTTTCCTTGATGCGGCTGTCGATGGACTGGCAGCCGGTGATAAAACCGAGACTGGCTGCGAGCATGAAAGTGGTGAGAAGGCGGCGGTTCATGGTGAGTGGGTTGACCGCCGGAACTTACTCTGGGTTCCGTAAAAAAGCCAGCGCGGTCCGGCAGCCTTACAGCCGGATGCGGCGTAAGCGCAGGGCGTTGGTGATGACCGAGACGCTGCTGAAGGCCATCGCCAGGCCCGCGATCATCGGGTTGAGCAGAAGGCCGAAGGACGGGAAAAGCACGCCGGCGGCAAGCGGAACACCGAGCGTGTTGTAAATGAAGGCGAAGAACAGGTTCTGCCGGATGTTGCCCATCGTGGCACGGGAAAGTCGGATCGCCTTGGCAATGCCGCGCAGGTCACCCTTCACCAAGGTGACACCCGCACTCTCCATTGCCACGTCGGTGCCGGTTCCCATCGCGATACCGACATCGGCCGCGGCCAGCGCGGGGGCGTCGTTGACGCCGTCACCGGCCATGGCGACGCGCGCGCCGCCGGCCTGGAGGGCCTTGACCCGTTTGATCTTGTCGGCCGGTTCGACCTCGGCCTCGAACTCGTCGAGACCGAGTTTCCGCGCGACACTTTCGGCGGTGGCCCGGTTGTCGCCGGTGGCCATGACGAGTTTCACGCCGAGTTCATGCAGCAGGGCGATGGCCTCGGGGGTGGATGCCTTGATGGGATCGGCCACGGCCAGCAGGCCGGCCGCGTGGCCGTCCACGGCGGCGAAGAGAACGGTCTTGCCTTCCGCCTGCAGCGCGGTGGCGCGATCCATCAGTGCGGCCGGCACCTCGACGCCCTCGGTGGCGAGAAACTTCACTTTGCCGACGAGCACGGTGCGGTTGTTCACGCGACCGGCGACACCGCCGGCAGTGACGGAGCGAAAATCAGAGATTTCGGGCAGCGTGAGATTGCGGGTCTCCGCGCCGCGCACGATGGCGGCCGCGAGGGGATGTTCGGAGGCGCGTTCGACCGTGGCGGCGAGGGTGAGCAGACCGGTCTCGTCAAGATCTGCGGATGGGATCACATCGGTGAGCGCCGGGTGACCCTCGGTGAGCGTGCCGGTCTTGTCCACAACGAGCCACGTAACTTTGCCCAGGAGCTCGAGTGACTCGGCGTTCTTCACCAGCACGCCCTCCTGGGCGCCACGGCCGACGCCGACCATGATGGACATCGGGGTGGCGAGACCTAGGGCGCACGGGCAGGCGATGATGAGCACCGCGACCGAATTGACGACGGCGTAGGCCAGCCGCGGTTCGGGGCCGGCAAAAAACCAGATCAGGAACGTGAGAACAGCGGAGACCAGCACGGCCGGCACGAAGATCGCGGAGACGCGGTCCACCAGGCCCTGGATCGGCGCGCGGCTGCGCTGCGCTTCCGCCACCAGGTGCACGATGCGGGCGAGCAGGGAGTCGGCGCCGACCTTGTCGGCGCGGAAGACGAAGCCGCCGGTGCCGTTGACGGTGCCGCCGGTCACGCGGTCGCCGGCTTTCTTTTCGACCGGCAGCGATTCGCCCGTGATCATGGATTCATCGATGGAGGACAAACCCTCCTCGATGACCCCGTCCACCGGTACGCGGGCGCCGGGCCGGACGCGCAGCCGGTCACCGGCGTGCACTTCGGCGAGGGGGATTTCCTTCTCGGCGGCACCGTCGAGCCGGATGGCGGTGGGCGGGGCGAGGTTGAGGAGCGCCTTGATCGCGCTCGAGGTGCGGGCGCGCGCGCGGAGTTCCAGCACCTGGCCGACCAGCACGAGCACGATGATGACGGCCGCGGCCTCAAAATAGAGATCCACCCCACCGTGGCCTTGCATGTTGGCCGGGAACAGCCCGGGCAGGAAAAACGCGACCAGGCTGTAGAGCCAGGCGGCGCCGACCCCGAGGGCGATCAGGGTGAACATGTTCCAGTGGCCCGAGCGCAGGGACTTGGCCCCGCGCACGAAGAACGGCCAACCGGCCCAAAGGACCACCGGAGTCGACAAAAGAAGCTGCGCCCAGCGGCTGAGCGGGGTGTTTGCAACGTGGGCGACCGCGGGCACGAAATGGGCCATGCCTAGCAGGAAAACCGGCAAAGCCAGGCTCGCGCCAATGCGAAGCCGGCGGGTCATGTCGTGCAGTTCGGCATTCTCCTCCTCGGTCTCGCTGGCGCTCACGGTCTTCGGTTCGAGGGTCATGCCGCAGATCGGACAATTGCCGGGATGATCCTGCTCGATTTGCGGATGCATCGGGCAGGTGTAGATCGTCGGGCCTGCGGCCGGTGCCACCCAGGCGGGGTTGCGCTCCAAGGCCATGCCGCACTTGGGGCAGTCGCCGGGCTGGTCGGACGCCACGCCCTCGCACATCGGGCAGTAGTATTTCGCGTGCAACGACGGTGTTACCGTGGAGAGCTTCGCCTCGTGATGGTCATGCTGGTGCTGTTGGCCGGCGTTATGATCGTGGAAGTGGGGTTTCATATACTCATGTTGACGAAATTGGGGGAGGGTTCTTACAAAATATTTTCCGCAGGCATCAACCTCAAGGGAGGGGCTTTCGGCCCACTCGCGGCTGCGCTCACGGTCTTGGCGGTGGATATTTTGAAGAGCATGAGTTTTGGGCTAAGAGTTCACTTCGCGGCACGGGATTATTTTTTGGACAGCTTGCTAATCACGACGACAAGCAGGATCACGAGCAAGGTGCCGATCACCGTCCAGAGCCACATCCCTCCACCCGCCCATCCACTCATCCATCCGTCTGCATGGTTCATAATAAGGTTCCTTTCGTTGCGCTGCGACTGGTCCGTCCCGGGGCAATCCAGAACGCGAGCGGATACAGCCGTGTCATTTTCAAATTCATAGGATCAGAATTCTAATTGCCAACCACCCCGGATTAACCAACGCCTTTGCAGTTGCGGGCCGTCCAAGGATTGCGCGAGTGGCACTTCGCCTTGGACGTGAAAATGCTGGTTTTTGAGGAGCCCATTCTGAGGATGAAAGGTGAGTCCCAGCAAGGCACTGAGGCGCTTCCCGCCTTGGAGATGAGGGTCCTTCGTGGGCTCATCAGTAGGATCGAGCAGAGGATCCGACCCGTGAATGTTTTCCCATAACTCGGCGCGTGCGCCGGCCGATACACTTATCCAATTCGTGAGTTCTCGGGTGAGTGACGTGCTCGTTTGGTAACGGTTTCCGAGTCTGTAGCCGATACTGTTGCGACCGAGCCGCATCGTTGAACCGAAATCGACGGCCCAACCCCATGGCAATGCTTGCCCCAGGTAAGTAAAGCCTGGCAGCAGCGAATATGTGCCCGATCCGGTTTGCATCGGATATTCCATCCGCGTCCCTTCCGCGTCGCGCTGATTGAGGGAGCCCGTGGGCAGGCCGACGCCGAAGTTCGCCAGAATCCGATGGCGGAGACCTTCCGCGGCATAGAGGGAATACAGGCCGCGCAATTCGAGATCTCCACTTCCTTGGCTGCGTTCAGTGGACCGTGTGCCATCGCGGTGGAGTTCGCCCATCGACATTGAAACATAGGGAAGCATCGCCATGAGTGTGAGCTTGTCGGTCGGAGCATACATCACCATCACCATGTGCATGCGCATTGTCATGTCGGTGGGGGTGGTCGGGAAGCGCGCAAGAACCTGCGCCTCGCTGATGTCGTCGGTTCCGACGAGATTGCCGTCCAACTTTTCAACCATGAACTGATAGCCGATCATCCATTGCCCGGCCTGCCCGGTCATGATGTCGAAGGGCACCAAGCCGGGTGCGCCCATCATTTCAGTCATGCTCGCGGCCTGCGAAGCAGCGCCGCCCATCGGCGTCTCGGCGCTTTGAGCCGTCAACGCACCGAGACAGGCACTCGCGAAAAAAACAAACAGCCATGGCCTTTCCCGATAGTTCTTCATGGCTGGTTGTATGGTGGTTGTGCGTTGCCATCCTACTGGGTGGTCAATTTTTTCCATTCTACGCCGGCAGGGGCGGCATCACCATGGGGTATAACGCTACCGCGGATTCGGCGGGACTGCGCAGTGAGGTGGGCGGAAGGACCAAACGCGCGTCAGGCAAGTTTCCAAGCTTGGATAATTTTCAATGATACTTGTAGAAATACGACGCCCTTGAGGTCGTTCCACGAGGTGGTTTGATGGCACAGGGCGCAGGACTGGGGGACGGGGGACGATGGCGGAATTCCGGCAGCGTCCATTTCGTCGCGCCGTGGGATTGCGCGAAATCGTTGCCAAACAAACCGCAGTGCCGGTCCTTGGTTGGGTGGGCACAAAGTGCAGTTTTAAAGTGCTACTTCGAGTTGCAGCTGGGTGAGCGCCGGTTGCGGCGCACACTCCGCGAGAATCACGGAAGCATGGACTCCAAGTGGATTGCTCCAGTGGTTCAGTTCGCCGACTTGAGGAATTCCAGGACCTTCGTGCTTTCCTCGGCGGTGAGATTGGCACGGATGCGCATGTGGTGCATGGCGACATCCCACTCGGCATCGCTATAGATGGAGGGCGAGCGAACGTTATGACAACGTACGCAGCTCTCCGCCCACAGTTGGGCACCGCCTTTACCGGATGACATAGCACTTCCGGTAGCCGTTTTCCGACCGTCGTGCTCCATGGGCGCAGAGGCGCAGCCAGCCAGAAACAGGCCGGTGATCGACAGCAATGCTCCGCCGCCGAGAATGAATTTTGCAGATAGGGTGATTTTCATAGGTAACTCCAGGTTTAGAATCCCATTGCGGTTTGCAGGAGGAGGGCGCTGGGGCGTTCCTTGCCGGTGCCGGGTGTGGTGCGGTCGCCGAACTGGTAGGCAACCTTGATGGCCGTGCTGGCGCCGAGCCAGTAGTTCAGGCCGATCGTCCAGCGTATTTCGTCAAAAGAGGTTTCAACCGGTGCGCCGCTTGGATTGTGGATTTTGTCCCAGCGGACCACGCCCTCCATGTTTTGGACGAACGTGTCTTCGAGCTTCGACGGACGGTAGGCGAGTTGGACGTAGCCGCCGTTGCGCCGGTTATTGAAAGTGAACGGCCCGTCACCGGTATCGTAGGTCACATCGCTGACCTTGGACCAGACCCACTGGCCTTTCACGTCGATGACGCCCTTGAGCGACTTCGAGTCACGCACGTAGTTAAAATCCATCGCATGTAATCGAGCACTTGCGTCCACCTCTTCGCCCACCTTCGCGGTTAGGAAGGAATAGCCGATTTCCAACTCGGGAATCGGCAGAAACCCGATGCGCACTCCCGTAGCCTTGTTTTGGTTGTTGTCCGGAATGTTATCGAAGTGAAGCAGGCCGGCTTCTCCTGGTTCGTCCACCCCCATGTTTAGCCGGGGGCCGTTCGAAACATAGACCGCGTAGTTGAATTTGGCCGACGCGACCACAAAGCCGCCGCTCGCCTGCACACCGATACTTGAGGTGGGTGCGATGCCGGTGTGACCAAAGGGTAGCGGCGCATCTGGCAGCTTGTTGATCCAGCCCGGATGCAGCCGCTCTCCATACGTCCCGAACGGCGTCAGGAAACGGCCAGCCTTCAACGTGAGGTAGTCATTGGCGATGTAGGAAACATTGGCATATTCCAAACTCGTTGCCGTGACCCGATTCTCGAATTCGAACTCGAGTTCACCCTCGAAGAACAGTCGATCACTGAGTTTCCACAAGGCTATCGGATTGAAGGAGGCATGAAACGTCGAAGGGCTACCTTTGCGGGCGGTAAACCCCCCGTCACCCCAGCCGGTGAGTAGCATCTTCGTACTGCCCGACTGTGCTGTGGTGGCGAGCGATTTGACGGCCTTCAACTGCTTGTCGTAGTCGGTGAAGGTCTCTTCGGTTTCCTTGGCCTGCGTGACATTTTGTTCCTCGATGAGGCCGAGCCGCTGCTTGAGGGCGTCGAGATCCCGGAGCACTTTGTTGTATTCCTCACGCGTGACGTAGGCGTCGGCAGGTTTTATGTCCTGCCCGAAGACCGCGCCCGCGAGTGCGAGGCAGAGCACTCCGAGGGAGAGACACGCGGGCAGTGGCTGCCAGCGGTGATTAAATTGGGTTTTCATGATGGTTGCGATGGGGTTGATTACTTTGCCGGTTTGACCGCGAGGGTTCTCAAATAGTTGATCACGTTCCAGCGGTCCTCTTCGCTGAGGGTCTTTTCGTAGCAAGCCATCGGCTTGTTGCCCTCGGTAATTTTCCAGAAGAGCGCGCCGTCGCTCTGATCGAGCGTCTTAGCCAGTGTGAGGTCGTTAGGTTTCTTCTCCAAGTCCTTCACGGCGGAGCCGTCGCCTTTGCCGGTATCGCCGTGGCAGGAGACGCACTCCTTGATGTAAACAGCCTTGCCCTTCTCGAGCGAAACGGCCTCGGCTGCTATGGGGTTCTTCTTCTTGGCGGCACGCGCGGGAGCGACCCATTCGTCGAGCCCGGTTTTTGCGCCCTGCGTCGAGGCCGCCGCGAGGGTGAGACCCCCGGCCACGAGGATGGCGATGATGATTGATAATTTACGGTTCATAGGTGGTTTCCATATTTTATGTAGATGAGCTGGCCGACGACGTAGGCATACGCGCCGCACACCGTGGCCAACAAAACGAACAGAGTGACAAGCAGTGCTACCGGCGCACGCGGTGCCCAGAGTGCGCGCGGGAAAGCTTGGCTCTCCGGTCGGAACTTCAGGGCGCCGCCGATTTTCGCCTGGGTGCGAACCCCGGCGTAAGCCGCGGGCGTTTTGATTACCGCCTGCACATTCAATTCACCGGACGGGCCGCCGGGCAGATCGCTCGGAAACGCAACTGCGGCCGTGCCATCATCCAACGTGGTGTCCTGACCGAGCAGCATTTGGCCAAACGTGCGCTCGACGAAGAACGCGACCTTGGCGTTTTCCAGCGGTTTGCCGCTGAGCCGGACGGTGGCGGTAAGCGTCGGCTTGCCTTCCTCATTGCTAAACGAGAGCACCAGATCGGGCTTGGCTGCCGCGACGGCCTCGGCCGCATGAGCCCGTGGCGCGCCGACGCTTAAGGCGAGCAACGACCCAACGAGCAGCAAGATTGGAGCCGACGCGGAGAGCACACGAGGCTGGTGGCTTCCCGTCGGAGAAGCGGCACCCGGTTCTTGGTGGGGCCCTTCCGTTTCCCAGATTGAAACAAGCGGAAATATCTTCGCGAACAAGCAGTAGAAAAAGAAGCAGCCGGCGAAGGCACCGAGCGTGATGGACCATTCCACCCAGGTCGGCACGTAGGCGAAAACTTCGCCGTGCGGGAGATCCGACGGGAGGAGCGGCGAGGAGAGTGTCGGCACCACGATGATGAAACGCTTCAACCACATGCCAATATTCACCAGCACCGAGGCGGTCACGATCCCGGCGACTGTGCGCAAACGTGGCAACGCCAGCATAATACCCGGCACGACCAGACCGATTACGACCATCGCCCAGAATTCGCGGGCATAGGCGCCGCTGAAGATCGCCTCGACGAGGTCGCGCTCCGTCTTCTCCTGAGTGTAAATTGCCCCGATGTATTCGTTGACCGTGAAGTAGGCATACCCGACACACAGCACGAGGAGCAGCATGCCGAGCTTCCGAAAGTGCTCGAGCTTCACAAAATTCTCCAGTCTGCACTTCCACCGCGCGAGCGCCATAATGGTGAGGACGGCCGCCACGCCAGAGTAAAGCGCGCCAACGACAAAATCAGGGCCAATTATGGTGGAGTGCCAGCCAGGCCGCAACGTCATGCCGAACAGCCATGCCGTCACGGTGTGAATGGATACCGCCACCGGAATGATCACGATGGACATCACTTTCATCGCGCGGTCCAAGCGACGATGTTGGTCCGGCGTGCCACTCCAGCCGAGCGAGAGCCAACGATACAATTTCTGCCGCCACGGCGCAAACCGTTCACCTTGATCGCGCAGGAGTGCCAGGTCAGGTATGAGCGGCAGATAGAGAAACAGCACGCTTCCAGCCAGATAGGAGGACAACGAAAAAACATCCCATAGGATTGGCGATTGCAGCCGACCGTAGAGCAGGATGTGGAAGAACCGGTCGGGCCGGCCCATGTCCACGACGATCATCAGCGCGGCGGCAATCAGCGCGAACACCGTGATGCCCTCGGCCATGCGGGTAATCGGATGCCGCCACGGTGCGTCAATCAGACGCAGAATGGCCGAGATCAGCGAGCCAGCCATGCTAATGCCGATAAAGAAAACGAAATTGATGATATAAACGCCCCAAGAGAAATAGTCGTTCATCGCGGTGACAGCCAAGCCGTGGCGGAGTTGATTAACGTAAGCGACCACGCCCCAGGCCATGATCGCCCCCGCGATCACGAACGGGCCTTTCGCGGGTCCGCTCTCGCCGTCGAGCATCGCCATCAACTGCCGTGCGCCGGGACTCAACACAGCCGGGGATGCTTCGGCCGTGGCGCACGCGACATAAACATCGCAATCAGGCTTTTTCATTTTTGGCCTCTTTCGGTCCGGGATACATCCGGTTCTTCGGCGGGAGATAGTAGACGCGGGGTTTCGTGCCCAACTCCTCCCCTAAACGATAGCCGGCACGCTCCTCCAAGAGCTGCTGCAGGCGCACGGTCTCGCCCGCGCCGTTCGTCACGGCATCTTCATTTTCGTCGCCGTAATATATCGCGCCCATGTGGCAGGTTGATGTGCAAGGCGGCAGGATGCCCTTGGCCGCAAGGTCCGGGCAGAAATCGCACTTCTCGACCGTGCCGGTTTTGTGCGGCATGCCGGTTTCGGGCGAATAGGTATGCATGGCCGCATCGGGGTTTTCTTTCTCGTCGCCCCAATTAAATTCACGCGCCGAATAGGGGCAGGCGGCCATGCAGTAGCGGCAGCCGATGCACCGTTCGTTATCGATCAGGACGATGCCATCTTCGCGTTTGAAGGTCGCATCCACCGGGCAGACCTTCGTGCAGGGTGGCTCGTCGCACTGGAAACAGGGTCGCGGAAGCCAATATGGCGCCGTATGCTGGGCATCCTGCATCTTGAACACCTTGATCAACGTTTTTTCCTCCGATATTTTGTGCATTTTGTTGCACTGCACGGTGCAACCGCCACAGCCGTCGCACTTGGCGAGGTCGATCACCATGATCCACTTCCGGCCGAGCACACCGATGCGCACGGCTGGGTCGTTTGGTGGCAGATGCGGATGCGGCGGCAGATTGAGGCCGGCGTCCATTTCGTCGAGGCTCGCCCCGCGTGCCAGCGCGATCAAATCGAAGCCGAGCGTGGAACCGAGCAGGGCGACACCAGCTGCGGCCAAGCCTTTGCGCACGAAGTTCCGCCGCCCACAGGAGCAGTTGCCACCGTTCCCGTCACAGCCGCTGGCGGGCTTTCGGTTTTCTTTCGTTACCGAGGTGTCAAAGGGCGATTTCACAGGGGCTTGGATTCACCCCTATATTCGCATATTCCATGGGTCAGCTTCTCCGCACTTCTAGGGGAAAGCTGCGCATATTCTCAAGGTGCACTCAACGTGGTTCCCAGGTGAGCGGTGCGATAGGCCCGCGGGGAAACCCGGGCATTTCACCTTTGCCGGGTCCCCTATATAGGGCACACTTCGTTGGGTTGTAGGGCAGGATCGTCTGATCCAGCCGTCGTCTGTCCATCGGCAGAATCGGTGATCTCGCCCTGCAGTTCCAACGGTATGGCTCTGGCTTAGAAAAATTTACGGGGCAAAAGCGCTTGGGACAGTCCTGCGGGAAAGGCGGCGCAGACGGTGCGGCCGTTGTTAATGCCGAAGATTTCTTCTTCGGCTAGATTACTTTAACATGATTTGTCGTGTTCGCACCTCAAATTCCTTCTTTCGAGAGAACCGAATTCCAGCAACCTTACCCCCGCCGAACTGGTCGGTAGCTGGAATGCCCACGTTACGCACCTTTTTTGTCTTGTTCGCTTGCGTCGTCGGGACGGCGACAGGTTTCGGCCAAGTGCAGTCCTCCTCCCACCAGCATCCCGTGCTGCCGTCGCAGCCGCAGCCCGCGGGCTCCACGCCGGCATCCGGCAGCGGACCACAGTCGAGCGACACCTCCAAAACAGAAGAGGAACATGCCGGGATGACCATGCCGACGGGAGCGTCCATGCCGATGGACCACCAGATGAAGATGTCCTTTGGGCCGATCCCAGACACCCAGGAGGCCTCGGGAACGGCGTGGCAGCCCGAGGCGACGCCGATGCACGCGCATCATTCCATGATGGGCGACTGGCAAATGATGACGCACTACAACGCCTTTGTCGGTTACGACAATCAATTCGGTCCCCGCGGCAGCGACCAGGTCAATTCGATCAACTGGTTGATGCTGATGGCGACCCGGCGAACGGATGACAACGAGTTGTCGTTTCGCGGGATGTTCAGCTTGGAGCCCTTGACCACCACGGGCAGGGGCTATCCGCTGCTCTTTCAGTCAGGAGAGGCCTATCGCGGCCAGCCGCTGATTGATCGCCAGCATCCGCACGATTTCTTCATGGAACTATCGGCCCGCTACCGCCGGCTCGTCTCTCCCGACACTGTGTTCTCCCTGTATGTGGCGCCATCCGGTGAACCCGCGCTCGGCCCACCCGCGTTTCCCCACCGGATGTCCGCGATGGACAATCCGGCAGCGCCGATCAGCCACCATTGGCTCGACTCCACGCACATCGCCTTTGGGGTGTTGACCGCAGGCATTGCCCAAAAAACGTGGCAGTTGGAAGGTTCGTGGTTCAACGGGCGCGAGCCGGACGATAAGCGCTGGAATATTGAACGTCCGAAGCTCGATTCCTACTCGGGGCGTTTCACCTGGAACCCGACCCCGGAATGGAGCGCGCAGATTTCTTCCGGTTACCTGAAGAGCCCGGAAGAGCTTCATCCGACGGAGCACGTCCGTCGCACCACCGCTTCGCTCATCCATTTGGCCAAACTGGCGGATGGCAGCCGTGTCGCGGCGACTTTCGCCTGGGGGCGCAACGATAGCGGTCAGGCCACCAATGCTTTTTTGTTTGAGCCGAGCTACTTGGCGGAAAAATACACCGTCTTCGGCCGCGCGGAATACGTTCAGAAAACCGGAGAGGAGCTGGGGCTGCTGCCCGCGGGCCGAAAAATTGGAGTGAAGCAGTTCACCCTTGGGGCGAGCCACGAGCTGCCGGGGAAGCGGTCCTGCCAATTGGCCCTTGGCGCCTCGGTCACTTATACATTCAAACCAAGCGATCTCGATGCACTCTACGGCCGGAATCCGGTTGGCTTCTGGATTTTTCTTCGTCTCCGGCCAGCGGCGATGGCGCACTAAATCGCGGTGAAGGCATCCCTACGAATTCTCGGGAAGTTTGGCTTCGGGCTCGCAGTCCTGTTCGCGCTGGGGGCTCTGTTCATTTACTCGGGCATCTACAATGTCGCGGCGACGACGGGGCACACAAAACCCGTCGCACAGATATTTCGTATAACGATGATGCGGTCCGTGGCCGCGCACGCTCGTCATATCACCACGCCCCCGGGCTTCGATCCACGGGACCGTGCGCTGTTGGAACAGGGCGCCGGCCACTACGAGGCGATGTGCCGCACCTGTCACGGTGCGCCCGGCAAGAAGCCCGGTCGGTGGCAGCTCTATCCGCCACCCTCCGATCTCGCCGATGCGCTGCGTGTGACCGGATGGAGCGATACGGAGGTCTTTTGGATTATCAAAAACGGGATCAAGGATACCGGTATGTCCGCATTCGGCTCGTCCGCCGATGACGACGAGTTGTGGGCGCTGACCGCGTTCGTGCGGCAGTTGAAGACCATCACACCGGAGCAATACCTTACGATGACGAAGCGTGCTCCGATGAAAGAGGGCTCTGGCCACGACAGTCAGCCTCATGGTTCGGAGCCGGCGCATCCCCCCATGCATTGACGATGGCCGCCCGCAAGGCGCGGGCCGCTGTCGAGGTGCAAAGGAAGCCACGAAGCGAAAGAAAGGGCAGGAGGCGTCTGGTGTTCATTGCCGGGAAAGGACGGAGCATTGCATTACGGATAGGACGGACATTGCGGGCTTAAATGACGCAATATTGTGGTTATTCGAGACAAAGCCGATCAACCGGAAGTCCGAGCTCACTTCGGTCAAAAAACCAGCCACCCGTTGCCGGGTGGCTGGAACTACTAACACTCACGGGCCGCATCGGATGCGGTCCGTGTAATTCAGCTATTTGATGCTGCCGCAGATCAGCATGCTTTCCCAAAAAATAGGGATTACTGACAGGCTTTGAGATCTACACCCAATTGCCCTCATCTTTCGGGACCATCGGACAGCTACTGGGCAGTCTCAACGGCGGACGTTGGGACTATTTGTTGGCGAACTGGCCTTCCAGCATCTTGAGCAGGCCATCCAGTTTCTTGAGATTTGCTTCAGTCTTGGCCTGGTCGTTGGCATCGCCGGACTCGTCGAGGTTGCCGGCCAGCTTGGCGATGTTCTTAGCCGTGCCTTCGACCCGTGTTTTCTTATCGGCGGCAGACTTCGCGGGAAGCGCATTCGCCAAGTCACGAATCGCAAAGGCGTGAACATGCACATCCTTGAGGACTTTGCCCTTCACCACCTCGGCCAGCTCCATGTGGTGTTCGTGGATTTCCTTCCAAATCCCTTCGACGGTAGCGGGAATCTTCGTGGCCTCCTCTTTCTCTTCTTTTTCGGTCGCCGCCGCGCGGGTGGCCATGGTGAGTGTCGTCAAACCGATGGCAGCGCAAAGCCCCATCGCCAGTAACTTTTGTATTTTCATGATGTTTTTGTGGTTGCAGCCTCAATCCCGACCTTGACACCGGCTTTCGCCGACTTGGCGGTGGCGTCGTGGTTTTGGTTCTGAGGAAAGGATTTGGTCGGGCCGCGGGCTAAATCCCGCATAGGTTCGCCTGGTTGCGCCATGGGGGTGCTTTGGGGGATCACGGGCGGACGGCCGTTTCAACGGCGGGCGGCGGCGCAACCGGAGGTGGGCTCGCTTCCAATGCGTCAAGTGAATCGACCTTGGCGCGGGCGATATATTTTTCGGACGCCTTGCGCCCGAATTTGAAAAACACCGCAGGGGTCACCGCCATGTCGAGAAAGGTGGAGCTAATCAGCCCGCCGAGAATGACGACCGCGACCGGGTAGAGGATTTCCTTTCCGGGTTGGCCGGCGGAGAGCACCAACGGAATCAACGCCAGCCCCGCGACCGCTGCCGTCATTGTGACCGGCACAAGTCGTTCGAGCGAGCCGCGCACAATCATCTTCTCATCGAACTTCTCGCCCTCGTGTTCCATCAGGTGGATATAATGCGAAATCATCATGATGGTGTTGCGCGAGGCTATGCCGGCCAACGTGATGAGGCCAACGAGCGTCGCGACGGAGACTTTGCCAACCATGAAGTAGGTCAGGACGAGGCCGCCCATGAACGCGAGCGGGATGTTCAGCAGGATTTGCGCAACGATCATCGTCGAGCGGAAATGCGAGTAGAGCACAAGAAACATCATCAGCAGCGTGGCAATCGAGAGGATGCCGATGAGCCGCGTGGCTTCCTGCTGGCTCTGGAACTGGCCTTCGTAGCTGATGAAGAACCCCTGCGGCAGATGCACCTGCGCGCCGAGTTTGTCCTGGATTTCCTTGACCACCGAGCCGAGGTCGCGCCCCGAAACATTCGCTTGCACCACAATGCGCCGCTGGACGTTTTCACGGTTGACGATATTCGGGCCTTTGCTGTCGAGCACATCGGCAAGCAGCGCGAGCGGCACTTTCTGGCCCTTTTCCGTGTCCACCAGCATCTGGCGCATGTCCTCGATGCTGTTCCGCGACGCTTCGCCGTAGCGGACAATGAGGTCGTAGGTCTTCTGCCCGTCGAGCACCTGGGCCACGGTGTGGCCGTTGAGCGCGGTTTCGAGCAGCTCGTTCAATTCGGCGACCTGCATGCCGTAGAATTTGGCCTTTTCCCGATTCACTTGGATTTTTACCTGCGGCATGAGCACCTGTTTCTCGATCTGCAAATCCACGATGCCTTCGACCGTTTTCATCTGGGCCTCGACTTGCACGGCCGCGGCGCGCAGTCCATCGAGTTCCGGGCCGAATATTTTCACGGCGATTTGCGCGCGTACGCCGGAAAGCAGATGGTCGAGCCGGTGCGAAATCGGCTGACCGACGCTGAAGACGATGCCGGGTATTTGGCTGAGTTTCCCGCGCACGTCCTCAAGGATTTGTTCGCGCGGACGTTTTGACTTCCGAAAGTCCACGTCAATTTCCGTGGAGTGAACGCCCTCGGCGTGTTCGTCGAGTTCGGCGCGACCCGTGCGGCGGCCTGTCGAGATGACTTCGGGAACGCTCAACAACAACTTCTCCGCGATCTCGCCGATGCGGTTCGATTGCTTGAGCGAGGTGCCCGGCGCGGACATGACACCGATCGTTGCCGTCCCTTCGTTGAACTCCGGCAAAAACTCCTTGCCCATCATCGGAAAGAGTGAAAACGAGCCGACCACCAAAATAGAGGCGATGCCCATGACCACGTAGGGATGCCGCAAGGTGAGCTTGAGCACGACGTGCTGGTCAAACGCCTTGAGCTGCCGCACGAGCCAGCCGTCTTTTTCGTGAGCCATGCGCTTCATGCGCGGGAGCAGATAGGAACAGAGCACCGGCGTGACCATCAGCGAAACGAGAAACGAGGCGATGATGGCCACGATGCACGCCACGCCGATGGGGGCGAACAGGCGGCCCTCGATGCCGCTAAGTCCGAACAGCGGAATAAACACCAGCACGATCAGAATTGTCGCGAAGAGGATGGAGTTGAGGACCTCGCCGGACGCTTCATAGACGACGCGCAGTACGGGCTGGGGGTCGGGTCGGTGGCGGTTTTCGCGCAGGCGCCGGAAGATGTTTTCGACATTCACGATGGCGTCGTCCACGACCATGCCGATGGCCACCGCCAGGCCGCCGAGCGTCATCGTGTTGATGGTGATGCCCGCCCACTTGAAATAGAGAATCGTCACGACGAACGAGAGCGGGATGGCCGTGAGCGTGATGAGCGTGGTGCGGAAGTTCAGCAGGAAGAGGAACAGGACAATGACCACCATGATCGCGCCATCGCGGATGGCATCCTCGACGTTCCCGATGGCCGCTCCGATAAAGTTGGCCTGTTTGAAGAGCGGGGTGATTTTGATGTCCTCCGGCAGGCCCTGCTTGATTCCGGCCAGTGCCTTCTCGACTTCGGCGGTGAGCTTGATGGTGTCCGCGCCCGGCTGTTTCTGCACCGAGACGATGACGGCGGGCGCGCCGTTTACACCCGCATCGCCACGCATCACCTGCCTGCCAAACTTCACCTCGGCCACGTCCTTGAGCAGAATAGGCGCGCCGTTGCGGTTCTCGACGACGGAGTTGGCGATGTCGTCAATGGACGTGGTGCGCCCGATGTTGCGGATGAGCGCCTCCTGATTCGCCCCCTCAAGGAATCCTCCGGCGGTGTTCACCTGCGACTTCTCCGCCGCGTCCATGACCTGCTTCAGGGTGACGCCATAACCCGACATATTCTCGGGCGAAGCCAGCACCTGATACTGCTTCACCCCGCCGCCGATGGGGATGACTTGCGAGATGCCGGGGATCGTCAACAGCCGCTGACGGACCGTCCAGTCTGCGAGACCGCGAATGTCCATCGGCGCTGTTTTGCCGTCCGAGCTCGAAAGGCCGATGAGCATGATCTCGCCCATGATGGAGGAGATCGGACCCATGGTCGGCGTCACACCCTTCGGCAATTTTTCAGCGGCGAGTTGCAATCGCTCCTGCACGAGCTGGCGGGCGCGGTAAATGTCCACGCCCCAATCGAACTCGACATAGAGCACAGACAGGCCGATGCCGGCACTGGAGCGCACGCGTTTCACGCCGGGCGCACCATTGAGCGAAGTCTCCATCGGGAGATTGACGAGCGTTTCGATCTCCTCGGGCGCGAGTCCGCCCGCTTCGGTGAGGATGTTGACCGTCGGACGGTTCAAGTCGGGGAAAACGTCCACCGGCAACTCCAACGCGGTGAACGCGCCGTAGATCAGCACGAGCACGCTCGCCGCAACGATGAAGATGCGGTTGCGCAGGGAAAACGCTATAAGTCGGTTGAGCATGGACGGGCGTGTCGCTTAGTGGGTGTGACCGTCGCTCGCGGGCTTTGCGGCGCTGTTGGCCTCGGGCGCGAGCGCGCCACCGGGCGTAACCGGCGGGTTCGTTTTCGGCGCAGGCGGCACGTATTGTAACTGGTAGTTGCCCACGGTGACGACGTTTGCGCTGGGTAGCACGCCCTCGACGATTTCCACGAAGCGATCATCGCGCTGGCCGAGCACGACCGGGGTGCGCAGGAAGGTGTGCGGATCTTTGTCATCCTGCACAAAAACGAAGAAGTTTCCGGCCTCGCCGAGCACGGCGGAAAGAGGGACGGCGATGACGGAGTCGGCTTCGGCGGTCACGATGCTGAGCGTCGCGCGCATGTTGGGCAGAAGCTTGCCCTCTGGATTTCCGACGCGGACCCGCACGCCCAACGTTCTGGTTTCCGGATCGAGCCTAGGTGTGTAGCCTTCAACAGTGCCGGCGAACGCGTCCTCGGGATAAGCCTCGGCCCGGATGCGCACGCTCTGGCCTTTTTTGACCTGCGCCACCTGGCCTTCGTAGATTCGGCCGACGAGATAAACTTCACTGAGGTTCGCGAGCGTGAGCAGCCGCGCGTTCGGTTCCACGCTGTCGCCGGTGAATATGGGCTGTTCGTAAATCGTGCCGGCTATGGGCGCTTTGAAGTCCACGGTCGGCGGCGGGTCTCCGATTTGACGGCTCTCCACGGTCAGCAGGAAGTCGCCCTCCTTCACCTTGTCGCCCTCCTTCACCACTAGCTTGGTGATGCGGCCGGAGATACGGCTGGCGATGACCGCGACGCGCGTGGGATCCAGCTCCACGCGACCAAGCACGGTCAAAGTCTTATCAATTGTGCGCAAATCGGCAGCTTCGACTTTCAGGCCCAGATTCTTTTCGGCTTCGGGTGTGAGGGTGACCGGACCGGTCAGCGGGCCGGTGGCGTCATCGCCGGGTGCTTTGTCGTGGCCGGCATGCGCGAACACGCGGACCGAGGGCAACCCAAGGAGGGTGAGCGCGGTGAGGAGAAGGAGCGGGCGTTTCATGAAGGAGGGTGAAGGTAAAGCCGAGGCGTAAAAGTTGAGTGGCGGTTGATGCTTTTAGGGCCGCTCGATAAGCACGGGGGGATTGGCCAGCAGGGGGTTCCGCCCGGTGGCGGTTTGCAATTCCGCCAAGGCCGTGGCGTAAGCGGTGCTGGCTGCGAGCACACCGGACTCGAGCGCCAGGCGTTGTTGCTGACCTTGGATTACCTGAAAGAGAGGCACCTGGCCCTGCTGGTAGGCCTCGGTCAGGGCCCGCTCTGATTCCTCGCCCAGGGGCAGCACCATGGCACGGTAACCCTCCAGAATTCTCCGGGACTGCTCGGCGCGTTGACGGGCCGCCGCCACTTCGGCTGCCACCTTGAATTCTAGTGCTTCGGCTTCCCGCTGGGCGCGCATCCGCTCGGCGCGAAGTTCACGCAGGCGGCCTTGGTTTTTGTTTCTCAGCGGTAGCGGAATGGAGAGCTTTGCGCCCAAAAGATGATCGGCTCCGCCCCCCGCCGCCCGGTCGTAGCCATAGGTCGCCCCAACCGTGAGATCGCCTTTGGCTTCGACTTGGGCGAGTCGTTGTTCGGCCTCGATCTGTTCAATCACCAGCGCGGCCACCCGCAGGTCAGGCCGGTTCCAGGTCGATTTATCCCCGCCCGTGCCGGCGCTCAGCGCCTGCGTCAGGGCGGGCAAATCACCCGCAATCACCAGTTCTTCCTCCTGGGCCGCCCCGAGCAGGGGTTTCAGATCCTGCAGCCGGGTCGTGCGCTCGGCCACCAGAT
Organism: Opitutaceae bacterium; assembly: GCA_043741015.1. Taxonomy (GTDB): domain Bacteria; phylum Verrucomicrobiota; class Verrucomicrobiia; order Opitutales; family Opitutaceae; genus Lacunisphaera. Next base: position 2,275 of record JAYUBB010000047.1, on the reverse strand, counting down.
TGGTGCGTTCCTGTTCCAGCCTGGCTTGTTCGAGCACAGCCGCGTTGACCTCGATCACGGAAAATTCCCCGGTTTTCGCGCGGCTGCGGGCCAGTTCGACGAAACGGGAGTTTATCTTGATCATCTTATCCCGCAGCATGACCTGCTGGTCAAAGGCGAGCAGGTCAACGTAGAGCCGGGTGATTTCGCCGGCCAGAAGTCGCCGCCGATCATCCAGTGCCGCCGCCGCCGCGCCAATACCGACGCGCGCTGCGGCTTGGGCTTCCCGCAGGCGGTTACCGAGCGGAATGGCCTGGGTCAGGCCCAAATCGAATTTGCGCGCACCGTTGTTGCCGGTGAGGAGATCGGCCTGGGCTCCGGCTTCGAGCGCCGGGTTGGGCCGCAACCCGGCCTGCTCCACCCGACCACGGGCCGCCTCGCCACCCAGCGCGGCGGCGGCTAGGTCGCGATTCTGAGCCAAAGCGCGTTGAATGGCGGCATCGAGCGAGAGCGGCGCGGCGGCGGCGGCGGCGGTGGAAAACAGGAAGAGGGTAAAGGTAAGTGATCGGGACATAGTCATGGTGGAACAGGGGATGCAGGCATAGCACGTCAGGCCGCACGAGAGGCGGTGACGAGGTGGGGCGCGATGATGCGCGCGGATTTGCCGGGACTACGCCCGGTCCAAATCCATTAGGCCACGACTGGCGGAGCGTGACTCAGGTGGCACTGTTGCCAGACAAGCTCGGCGGAAGATATTTGCAGTGGGGGCCCGGTAGCCTGGGCCACGACTATGCTCGCGGCCGACTCGTAAGCGAATTCATCCGGGAGAATCGTGTGGAGCAACACGGCGGTGGGAACTGGAGCCTTGAACAGGGCCGTGGTTTGCGCCGGGAAGCTCTTGAAGGATTCACAGCCGCAGCCCTCGTCCGGATGTTTGCCGCCATGGTCGTGGCCGGTGCCATGAGCATGCTCGGCATGTGCGTCTGCGTCCGGGTGTTCATGGGGCACCTCGGCCAGCATGGTCGTGGAGCAAAGCGTCACAGAGACCAGCCAAGTCACGGCTGCGGCCAAGAGTATGGCGCAACGCAAAGGCTTGGAGGACGAGGGTGACATCGTTGGCGGGTTCACGGCAACTTGCCCGAGTTGGCATATATTGCAAGAGCAGGTTATGGGAAGAGTGGTCTTGGGTTACCTTACGTTAATGCAACTATGCAAAAAAAGACCGGGGCGACGACGGGCCGCGGTGATCTTTACTCGGGATTGTGTCCGTCTAACACGCGTTCGAGATCGCTGATGATACCGCGGGTTTGCTGCCGCTGGGTATAAAGCGCAGGGTTTTCCTGGTAAACCTTCTGGCACATTGGGCAGCAGAGGGCGATCAGGCGGCCTTCGACGTGGAGGGTCATAAAACCCCGGCCACTGGAGGTGTCTTTGCCACACACCACGCAAATCTCGTCGGAGCGAGATTGTTCGTCAGGGTTCATAAGGCAATCGCGGGTTGAACCGATGGGGCGCGGGTGGTGTCGGGGCGGCCAGGCCGCGGCGGCGCCACACGTAGAAGATGGCGGGATAGACGAGCAGCTCCATCAGCGTCGAGGTGACGACGCCGCCGATCATGGGGGTGGCGATGCGCTTCATCACGTCGGCGCCGGCGCCGTGGCTCCAGAGGATGGGCATGAGGCCGGCGATGATGACGGCGGCGGTCATGGCCTTCGGGCGGACGCGTTTCACGGCGCCGTGATAGATGGCATCGCGGAGATCGGCGGTGGTGTTGAGCCGGCCGGTCGTTTTCCATGCGTCGTAGGCGAGGTCGAGGTAGAGCAGCATGACGACCCCGGTCTCGGCGTCGAGGCCGGCCAGCGCGATGATGCCGACCCACACAGCGACGCTCAGGTTGTAGTCGAACAGGTAGATCATCCAAAAAGCGCCGACGAGGGAGAACGGCACGGCGAGGAGCACGATCGCCGTTTTGATCCACGACTTGGTGTTGAGGTAGATGATGAAGATGATGATAAGCAGGGTGAGCGGGATCACGATCAGCAGACGCTGCTGGGCGCGCTGCATGTATTCAAACTGGCCGCTCCAGAAGATGCTGTAGCCGGCGGGCACCTTGAGTTCGCCGCTGCGGAGGGCGTCGTTGACGGTTTTTTGCGCGCGGTGCACGTACCCGCCGATGTCCGAGTCCTGCACGTCGACATAGATCCAGGCGTTGGGCACGGCGCCCTCGCTTTTCACGCCCATCGGCGCGGCGACCACGCGCACCTTGGCCAGCTGGCTGAGCGGCACCTGGGCCATC
>JAYUBB010000046.1:0-2387 GCA_043741015.1 Opitutaceae bacterium | reverse complement strand
GCCGCCCGAGGCGTTGAGCTGGTTGTTGAGCATCAGCCCGGCCGTCGGCGCGCGGAGCTGGAGGAGCACCGCGCTCAGCTCGGTCGCGGCGAGCGGATTGTGCCCTTTCATCGTCTGCACGCCCTCGAGTGGAATCCAGATCACGCGGTCCACCGGCGTGCCGGTCGGCACGAGCACGCCGACAACGGTGTAGACTTCGTCGTGCTGCGCCTTCGGGTCAAAGGCCAGCCCGTGGTAAGGCTTAAAGGTTGTCCCCGCTTTCCAGCCCAGTTGCTTCGCGGCGTAGGCGCCGACAACGGCCTCCATCGCGCCGAGCTTGAAATTCCGTCCGTCCGTCGCGAACGCGTAGTGCCGGCCCGGCACGGGCTCGATGTCGGCGAACAGCTGCTCGACCGTGCCGACGATGCGCCAGCCCTGAAAATTATCGCCCAGCGCGATGGGAATCGCCGCCTTCACCGCCGGGTGGCGCCGGATCATCTCGAAGTCCTTTGCCTCGATATTGCCCGGTGAGGCCTCGAGGTGGAAGATGGCGTTGAGCACGAGCTGCAGCTTGGAGCCGCGCGCGCCGAGCACGGCGTCGAACCCGGAATTGGTCGCGGCAAACACGGACTGTGACTGGGTCTTCACCACCCACACCGTCAGCAGCAGCCCGGCGGCGAGCGCGATGCTGCCGGCCGTCACGAGCGTCGACAGCAGGTGCTGGCGGAGACTGCGGTAGATCAAATTCCAGATCATCGATTCAGGTTAACCATGAAAAACACAAAAATACCTGGTCCGGCCGGCGAGGAAGTTCCGTGCCGCTAAAGCGGCGGCGAGAGCTTCACCAGCCATCAGATATTTTGTGTTTTTTGTGGCCATGATGCCTCAGGTTTGGAGGGCTTGGTTCAGCGCGGTGAAGTCCTGCACGTTTTCGAATTGTGCCAGCACCCCCTCGTCGTGGCTCACCAACAGCAGCGCGGCGCCGTTTTCGTGGCAGACCTCACGGATCAGGGCGAGCGCCTCGCGGGCGTTGCGGGCATCGAGGTTGCCGGTCGGCTCGTCGGCTAGCACCAGCTTCGGCCGGTTGGCCAGAGCGCGGGCCACGGCCACACGCTGCTGCTGGCCGGTCGAGAGCTGGCGCGGGAAATGCCGGTATTTGTCGCCGAGCCCCACCCGCTTGAGCAACGCCTCGGCGTGCGCACGGTCCACGCCGCGACCAAAGGCCATGCCAAACTCCACGTTCTCCAGCGCCGTGTGCCCTTGGAGCAGGTTGAAGGTCTGGAAAATGTAGCCGATGGTCTCCGCCCGCACCCGATCGCGCTGGGCTTCACCCAGCTTTGCAAGATCGCGGCCGTCGAGTACGACGGACCCGCCGTCAGGCGCAAGAATGCCGGCGATGAGGTGGAGAAAGGTCGTCTTGCCCGAGCCGCTCTCGCCGCGCAGGGCGATCTGCACGCCCGCGGCGAGCGAAAACTCCGCCACGTCCACGACACGGTGCGTGCCGCCGCCGGGCAGCGCGTAGGCTTTGGACAGTCCGGTGAGGTGGAGCAGTGACATGAAACGCGATTAAGCCAGGGCCGTGAGTGAATTAAACCGTCTAACACATCGGTCGTTCCTGGCATCGTGGCCAGAATTAACTGGCTACGCGATGGAGCGCTTGCGTAATTTCTGCGCAAATTACTACCCCCATGCTAAAAACACACCCTTGGAAACAGGTGGGCGTTCTGGCCGCTGCCTTCGCTGCGTCCGCTTCTCCCGCCTTCGCCAGCGAATCCGACATTCACATCCCCGACCTCACGTCGGTGAAATTCTTCGACGGAGCGCTCAGTGGCAACGCCATCCTCATGATCGGCCTCGTCGTCTGCGCCCTCGGCGTCGTCTACGGCTGGGTGCAATACCTCCAGACCAAAAACCTGCCGGTGCACAAGTCCATGGCCGACGTTTCCCAGATCATCTGGGAGACCTGCAAGACCTACCTCTTCCAGCAGGGCAAGTTCCTCGCGGTGTTGTGGGTGCTCATCGCCGTGTGCATGACCTACTACTTCGGCGTGCTCTCGCACAACTCCGCCGGCCACGTCGTCATCATCCTGCTCGCCTCGGTGCTCGGCATCCTCGGCAGCTATGGCGTCGCCTGGTTCGGCATCCGCATCAACACCGTGGCCAATTCCCGTGCGGCCTTCTCCGCCCTCAAGGGCAATCCGCTCGCCACCCTCCTCATCCCGCTCAAGTCCGGCATGAGCGTCGGCCTGCTCCTCGTCGCCATCGAGCTGTTCTTCATGATCTGTATCCTGGCGTTCCTGCCGATGGATCTCGCCGGCCCCTGCTTCATCGGCTTCGCCATCGGCGAGTCCCTCGGCGCCTCCGCCCTCCGCATCTGCGGCGGCATCTTCACCAAGATCGCCGACATC
>JAYUBB010000045.1:0-7966 GCA_043741015.1 Opitutaceae bacterium | reverse complement strand
CGCCGGCAGCCACGCTCCAGCCGAGGCGGCGGATGAATTCCCGCGGCGGCAGCAACTTGTCCTTGTGATGCTCAAACATGGCCACCGAACTCCTTGATGAGCGCTGCAGGGTCGGTGGCCTTCATCAGCGCTTCCCCGACAAGCAGCGCATGGGCCCCTGCTTTACGCGCACGGGCGGCATCGGCCCCGGTGACGAAGCCGCTTTCGCTGACCGCAACCACGTTCTTGGGAAATTGCGGGATCAACCGCTCGGAAAGCCCGATGTCGGTCTTGAAGATGGCGAGATCGCGGTTGTTCACCCCGATGATCCTGGCCTTGTGCTGCACGGCCCGGTGCAACTCGTCCTCGTTGTGTATTTCAAAGAGGACGTCGAGGCCGGCGGCGGCGGCGGCATTGTGCAGCGCCGTGATTTCGTCGTCAGTGAGCGCGCGAACAATGATGAGAATGGCGCTGGCCCCGGCCTCGCGCGCCTGGAGCACCTGGATCGGATGCACCATGAAGTCCTTGCGCAGGCAGGGCAGGGCGGGCGGGTGCTGAGAAAAATCAGCCGTGACCTCCACGAGATCGGCGAGCTGGCCGCCGAAGAATTCCATGTCGGTGAGGATGGACAACGCGACGGCCCCGGCGGCGCGATAGTGGTGAGCCTGTTCAAGCGCGGAAGCGTTTCCCTTGATTACCCCGGCGGAGGGCGAGCGACGCTTGATCTCTGCGATGATCGCAAGCCTGCCATCCGATCGGCGCAGGGAGGAAAGGAAGGCCGGCGGACGCGGCAGCCGGCGGTTGATTTCCGCCAGTTCGTCGGCAAACACCGGGCGCAGCAGCGGGGCGATCTCGCGACGCTTATGGGCCATGATCTCGATGAGTTTGTCCATACGACTGACCACGGAACACGGGGAACGCACGGAAGACAAAGCAGAAAGTTTATGGTTTTTCCGTGTGTTCCGCGTGTTCCAGGGGCAAATTGCTTTCATGACGCCGATTGACGAACTCCGCCAAACCATGGCCCGGCTCCGCGCCCCCGACGGCTGCCCGTGGGACCGGGAGCAGACCCACCAGACGCTCGCCCGCTGCCTGATTGACGAGTGCAGCGAGCTGCTCGACACGATTGACCGCAACGACCTCCCGCACATGCGCGAGGAACTCGGCGATGTGCTGATTCAGGTGGTTTTTCACGCCCAGCTTGCCGCGGAACGCGGGGATTTCGACTTCGATGACGTGGCGAGAGAGATCAATGCGAAGCTCATCCGTCGTCACCCTCATGTATTCGGTGATGGACGCGCCGACAATTCCGCGCAGGTGATCGAGGTCTGGGAAAGGGTAAAGGCCGGCGAGAAGGCGGCCGCGGGCAAGACTGAGTCCACCGTCTTCAAGCAGTTGCCCCCGCGCCTGCCCGCGCTCATGTTCGCCGAGGAGGTGGCGAAGCGCATCACCAAGAATTCGCTGCCCGCCGAGGGGGTTGCGGACGAGAAGCGTGTCGCGCAGCTGGCGACGGGACTCACCGAGGTTTCCGCCGGACGACAGCTCTTCGAGCTGGCCGCGGCGTGCCGGCGGGCCGGGATCGATCCGGAAACCGCCCTGCGGCAGGAATGCAACCGGGTGATGCGTGAAATTGAAACCAAGGCAGGGACACGCGCATGATTGTAGATCGAATGGGGGAGAGACTTTACGTCGCGAGAACGAACGGGCGACGGCAGAGTCGGGGCGTAAGGCTCCTCCCCATTCGAGCAGGCTTTGAAGGAAGGCAAAGGTACCTGCCGTGAAAACCAAAGCTGAAAACCCTGTTGAGCCGGCCCTGCCTCCGGCGGTCGCCACCGAGTGGCTGCAGCCCTTTCTCGACTTTCTGGCGAAGGAGCGGCGTTACTCGGCCTACACCGTCCGCAACTACCGGCAGGCCTTCGCTGATTTCCATCAGTGGCTGAATCAGGCCGGGCGCAACGCGAGGGACTTCGGGACCCTCACGGCGCGTGATGTGCGGGACTTCGTCATCGAGGCGCAGCGACGCTTCGGCCGGCGCACCCTGCACAACCACGTCTCGGGCCTGCGCACGTTCTACCGGTTCTGGATGCGCCAGGGAAAACTCAAGCGCAACCCGTTCACCGGCGTGCCTCTGCCCAAACTGGACAAACCGTTGCCCAAATTCCTGACCGAAGCACAGATGCTCCTGCTGCTTGGTGGCCCGGAAAAACTCCTCGCCAACGAAGTGATCGACGCCTTCACCGCGCTGCGCGACCGGCTCGTGCTGGAGCTGCTCTATGGCGGCGGTCTGCGCGTGAGCGAACTGGTGGCGCTGAATTACGGGGCGATTGAGTTCGGGACGGGAAGCGCCCGCGTGCTGGGCAAGGGCCGCAAGGAGCGGATCTGCCCGTTGGGGAAAGCGGCGATGGCGGTGCTGAAGAAATTCCGCGACACGCACGCCAAGTCCTCCGGGCGTGACGACCCGGTGCTGGTCACCGCGGGCCACCGACGGCTGGCGGTCGGTGCGGTGCAACACCTGGTGAAGCGGTATCTCGCGCTGGCCGATCTGCCAATGGACATCACGCCGCACAAGCTGCGGCATTCCTATGCCACTCATCTCCTCAACGCCGGAGCCGACTTGCGCTCCGTGCAGGAACTGCTTGGCCACGCCAGTCTGACCACGACACAGATCTACACCCACACCAGCGTGGCGCGGCTGAAGGAAATCCACGCCAAGGCGCACCCCCGAGCGTGAAAGCTATAAGCCAATCAATCCTGCTCAGCAGCTTTTCAAGCTTACGGCCTACCGCTTAAAGCTTATCGCCTATTTGAGCGGCAGGCGGGTGGAAGAGGCGTTGCCGGCTTGGTCGTAGAGGATGATCTCGACGGAGGTGGCACCGGAGGTCTTGGCGTCGGGGAATTCGGCGATGAAGGTCTCCTCGCGGCCATCGAGCAAGCCGTCAGTCGGATGCAGCATGATTTCCCGGGTGCCGTTGTTGAGCACGACCTCGATGCCTTCCAGCAGCGAGAGGGCGTCACGGCCGGACACGGTGATGAACAGGCTGCCGGCGTTCCGTTTGATCACGGTCGAGGTGATGACTGGCGGGGTGTGATCCACCAGCAGACTGTCGGTCTCGAAGGTGTAGGTGAGGCGTTGGGCGGCGGGCCGGGGTGACTGCTCGGCCACGACCAGGCGGGTGAGGTAGAGACCTTCCGCGAGCCCACCGGTCTCAAACTGAACATAGCTGTCGGTGCTGCGCACGGCGAGATCGGTCCAGGTGTCGCTGCCGTCGGGCCGGATGGAAAAAGTGTAGGCGAGGGCATCGCCGTCGGGATCATTCATCGTCCAGTAGACGATCTGGGTGCCGGGCTGGGGGATGACCTGGCTGTTCAGGAACGAGCTCTTGCGCTTGAGCTCGGAGCCGTCGTCCTTGGCGTCGCGCTGGTTGGGGAAAAGCATCTGACCGACGGTGGCGACGACATTCACCGGTGGCTCGCCGGCGGGCACCAGGCCCTGGTTGGGCGGAAAAATCCGGAAGTCCGTCAAGGTTGGCCGGCGGTTCTGCGGCAGGTAATATTGTGCGGCTTTGTCGATCTGGAATTCGGCGGCACTGCCCGGCAGGTGCAGCCGGTAGCGGACGTAACGACCACGCAACCCGTCAGCCTGGAAGGCACCGTCGCGCTGCTTCAGCTCGGTCCAGGGCGACCAGCCCTCAAGTTCGTCGCCGCCGTAGTTGGTGCTCGCTTCAAGCTTGAGCGCACCGAGCTCGACACCGCGCAGCCGGGGAAAGCGGACGGCGCCCAACTCGGACGACTGGCCGAGGTCGAGGCGCTTGGTTTCAAGTTCGCGCACGGGCGTGTCGGCGAAACTCATCAAGGCCAGGCCGGGGGCGTTGTTGCGGAGGAAAAGGTAGCGCCCGCCGCCAAGCGGGGCCAGGTCGCTCAATTGGGCCGAGGCACTGCCGGCAAAGGTAAGGGAGCGGCGAGCCACCGGATCGTAGCCGAAGGCGTCGCCCTGCTCGCCGGCGGTGAGCAACAGCCAGTCGTTGTGCCGGGCGAGGCGGTAGAGGGAGAGGCCGGTCTTGCCGATGACCGTCTCGGGGAAACCAACGGCCGGGAAGCGCACCACCGCGCTGCGGCCGGTGAAGCCGGGCTTCGGGTCCTTGTCCTTGAAAATAATATCCTTCGGGACGTCCTTGGCGTCGTCCTTGGGGTCGATTGGTTTGGCGAGACGAAAGATGTCGCCCGCACTGAACACGATGCCGGCATAGAAGCTGCCGTCCTCCATGGGCAGCAGGTCCACGACCTCGGCGTCGTGATTCTCCTGGAGAAAGAGCGGTGGCCCGCCCGCCGCCGGGAAGCTGTAGACATTCCCCTTGGGCGCGGAGCCGGCGACGATGCGGCCGTCGGTGAGACGGGCGAGCCGGCGGACGTTGCGGTCGCGGATTTCGCCGAAGAGCGTGACGCCGCGTTCGACGAGCAGGGCATCACTGTCGATCTTGCCTCCGATCATTCCGGCCCCGGCGAATTTCTTCAGGTCGATGCGATAGATTTTGCCGGGGTTGCCGGTGGCGGCCAGCACGGTGCCGTCGGGCAGGGCGAGAAGGTCGAAGACCGAGTCGGCGGGCAGGGGTACGCGAGTGACCACCTTGTCGCCTTTCACCAGATAAAGCGCGGCGGTGGGCGAGGTGCCGACGAGCAGGCCGCCATCGGCCAGCGGCAGCACTGCGATGGCCTGGGTCTCGGCGAGGTCGGCGATCTCACGGACGGTGTAGGTGTTGTCCTTGGGATTGAAGTTCACTTCCTGCACCTTGCCCTCGGGGCCGGTGCCGACAATGAAGCGGTTGGGGCCGGCGGGCTTCAGGGTCCAGAGTATGTCGCCGATCTTGGGCCCGCTGAGGTCGGTGAAAACCGGGCCGGGCAGCAGGCGTCCATCGGAGCGGGCGGCGAGGCCCTTGAGGTTGCGGCTGGCGACGTCGCGACCGAAGTCAATGTCGAGCTGCTTGGTCAGCGGGTCGGCGGACAGGGCACCCGCGAAACACACGAATGACGCGAAAAGCGGAAGGAAGGAACGAGGATACATGCGGGTCATCTCAGTCGGTGACGGTGAGCGGTTTGCGAATCAGGACGTTGAAGAGCATCCCGGAGAGGATGTGTTTCTCCCAAAGTGGCGTGAGGGCGTCGCGCCGCTGGAAGCGGGCCTCGTCAGCCCCGCGAGCAATGCGCTCGAACGAGCCGGGCATATCGGGGGTGGTGGCGCGCTGGTCGGTGAGCAGACGGGCTTTTTCGACCACGGCAACGTAGAGCCCCTCGGACTCGCGGAATTCGCGGAGGGCGGAGATGTATTCCTCAAAGCTGCGCAACTGGGCGATCTGCACGGTGTGCGACTGGCCGGTGAGCTCGTCGAGCGCCGGGCCGGTGGTGACGATGATTTCGAGCTCCTTGCCCGCCCACGCGCGGGGAATATCGAGGCCGAGCGATTCGCTGGCGGCGGTGCGCTGGAAGCCGCGCCAGCCCACGTTCAGGTCGAGGTGCTCGCCGGGGGCTGCCTCCGTGCGCGAGATCTGCAGGTGTTCGATCACGCCCTGCGGGGTGTCGGGCGTGCTCTCGACACTGAACCGGATGCGGTCTGGGAAAATGCGCTCGTAGGGATTGAAGAGCCAGAGCGAGAGATTGCCGACGAATTCGGTCAGACTCTGGTTGAAACCCTGCGGACCGGGATAAAGCTGACTGAGCTCGACGGGGGCCGAGCCGGGGAAATCGACCGTGGTGGTGACCCGGAAACCGCGGGTGAAACCCGATTCGTTGGAGCCCATGACGGCCTGGGCGAGTCCGGTCGCGGCGATGATGGGCAGCACCTGCTCGTGGCGCACGACCGAGAAGTGGAGCGACTTGCGGTTGAGGCGGCCGGGGAAGTTGATCTCAACCGGCACCATCGCAGGCTGGCGGCCGAGTTCGCCGTAGATGCCGGAGAGTCGGTCCTGGCTGAACGAACCGATGATCCCGCCGGTGTTGCTGACCTTGATCGAGTTGAACTGGCTGGGAAGAATCGTGACGACCTCGGCCGAGGCCATCGGCAGCTCGGTGGCCCCGAGCGACATCATCGGGTGGCCGAAGGCGAGGATATGGTTGCCCTCGACCCGGGAGACAGTGCCGGTGCCCGCGATCGTGATATCACCCACGGCGAGTGCGACCGCCACGACACCGCCGGGCTGGAGCGATTTGGGATTTTCGATCCGGGAGGCCGGATCGCCCGCATCGCTGCTGCCGCCGAGGGAGTTGAAGGAGAGGCCGAGCGACTGGAATTGCGGCGCGAGCAGCTCGGCGACCTGCGGGGATAAACCGCCGGCCGAAAAGGCCGGGGAGAGCGGCATGATGTCGCCCCCGAGCGAAGCAGCGCGGGTGTTGCTGTTGCCCTTGATCGGAATGGGCGTGGGCGAGAGGCCCTCCTTGCCCGTGGGCAGGGCGCTGACTTCCAGCATATCCTTGATCGGCGTGAACCCCGCATAGCGCACAGTCTCGAATCGCTGGATCTGGTAGGAGAGGACGCCGGCCAGTTTGCCGTCGATGTAGAGCGGGCTGCCGCTCATGCCGGCGACGGCGCCCATCGCTTGAACACGCGGGTCGGTGAGTTCGCACAAAATCATGCTCTTGCCCGGGCCGAGGGCGTTGCGGAGGACGCCGGTGACCTGCACCCCGAAGGACTCGGGCGCGCTGCCCTTGAAGACGGTCCAGACCTCGCCCTTCATGCCCGGCTGCAGTTCATCGAGGGAGATCAGCGGGGCGTTCTGCGGTTGGGCGGGGAGGTATCCAACCACAGAGACACAGAGGGCACAGAGTAAGGCAATGGACTTGGTTGATTTCATCTCTGTGTCTCTGTGGTTAAAATATTAACGACCGTTTTTCCCAAACCTTAGAGGGACTTAATGGCGTTCGTGATGACTTCGCAAGCGCGGTCAACGGCGGGGCCTTCGTGGGCGGTGCTCAGGAACCAGGCTTCATAGGCGCTGGGGGGGAGATAGACCCCCGCTTCAAGGCACTTGTGGAAGAAACGGGCGAAGAGCCTGGCGTCCGAAGTCATGGCCGTGGCCATGTCGCGGACGGGCGTTGGGGTGAAAAAGAGGCTGAACATGGAGCCAACCTGCGGAGCCTGCAGGGCGATACCCTTGGCTTTCGCAGCGGAGTGGGCGGCGGAGCAGACCTGCCGGCCGAGGGCGTCGAGCCGGGCGTAGGGCTTCACTTCGTCGAGCAGCCGGAGCTGGGCGATGCCGGCCGCCATGGCGAGGGGGTTGCCGCTGAGTGTGCCGGCCTGATACACCGGACCCAGCGGGGCGAGCAGGTCCATGATGTCTGCCCGGCCGCCAAATGCCCCGATGGGCAGGCCGCCGCCGATGATTTTGCCGAGGCAGGTGAGATCGGGCGTGATTTTCTCCAGCTCCTGCACTCCGCCGCGCGCGAGGCGGAAGCCGGTCATGACCTCGTCGAAGATGAGCAGCGCACCGTGGGCCGCGGTTACTTTGCGGACGTGCTGCAGGTAACCGGCGTCGGCCTTGATGAAACCAACGTTGCCGATGTAGGGCTCGAGGATGACGCAGGCAATCTGGCCGGGGTTGGCGGCAAAGGCAGCGTCCAGGGCGGCGGTGTCGTTGAAGGGGAGGACGACGGTCTCACGGGCGAACGAAGCGGGAATGCCGGCGCTGTCGGGGTGGCCGTGGGTGAGTGCGCCGGAGCCAGCCTTGATGAGCAGCGAATCGCTGTGGCCGTGGTAGCAGCCGGCGAATTTGATGATCTTGTCGCGCTTGGTGAAGCCGCGCGCCAGCCGGACGGCCGACATCGTCGCCTCCGTGCCGCTGCTGCACATGCGGACTTTCTGGATCGACGGGAAGAACGAGACGATCAGCTCGGCCATCTCGACTTCGTAGGGATTGGGCGTGCCGAACGACGTGCCGTTCTCCAAGGCGGCGGCGATGGCGGCCTTGATGCGCGGGTGGTTGTGGCCGTGGATGGCCGG
>JAYUBB010000044.1:0-2400 GCA_043741015.1 Opitutaceae bacterium | reverse complement strand
CTGGCCCTGAGTTTTGCCGCCATCTACTGGATGAAAAGCCTTGAGTATCATTGGTTCTCCACGATGTACGGCGTGTGGTTCTTCGCGAACTGCATGCGCGCTGGCATGGCCTTCGGCGTCGTGATCACCTTCTGGCTCTACCACCGCGGCGACTACCAGGGCATCTTCAACACCAACCAACTGCACTGCCTCACGGCGCTGGCCTACGCCTTCGTGGTGTTCTGGGCCTATGTCACCTTCTCCCAATATTTCCTGATCTGGAACGCCAACGTCCCCGAGGAAACCTTCTGGTATAACATCCGCGAGTCCGGCGACTGGCTGTGGGTCGGCATGCTGCTGCTCTTCGGCCACTTCTTTGTGCCCTTCCTTTCGTGGCTGTCCTACCGCCGCAAAGCCACCCTCGGGCCCGCACTGGCGATCAGCATCTGGGTGGCCGTAATCATCCTGGTGGACATCTGCTACAACGTCCTGCCGGCCCTCAAGGACGCGCACGACGAACCCCTGCCTTTCCTCTCGTTGAACCTGCTGTGGGTCCTTTCCTCCGTCGTTGGCATCGGCGGCATCTGCGTCTGGTCCTACCTCAGGAGCTTTGCCACCACCAAGCTCATCCCGATCCGCGATCCCCGCATCGTCGAGTCGCTCACCCACCACGAGGCCACCGCCCCATGAGCGATACTCCCGCCAATTTCTCCTTCCCGCACCGCACCCCGGTCTTCACCGCCGTGATCGTGATCGGGTGTTTTGCCGCCTTTGCCTGGCTGGCCAGAAAAATCTACATCCCGCATGCCGCCGAGGTGACGCAGGTGGAGGGCGTCCGCACTCCGGCCGACCGCAAGAAGCTGCTGGACGAGCATCGCAAGAAGGAAGCCACCGAGGCCACGAGCTACGCTTGGATTGACGAGAAGGCCGGCGTCGTCCGCCTGCCCATTGACCGCGCGATCGAACTCACCGTCCGCGATCAAACGAAGAAGTAACCCTTGCCGATGAATTCCAACGATCAAAATGCCCGGGCTGAGCAGAAGGAGATCGACGCCTCCGCCAAATGGCCCGTGCTCGTCTTCTTCGGTTCCGCTTTGCTCTGGCTGCTGCTTGGGGGTGCCCTCCAACTGGCCGCGAACGTCCAGCTGCACACCCCGGCTTTTCTTTCCGATTGTGAATGGTTCACCCACGGCCGCCTCGCCCCCGCCGCGCAAAATGCCCTGGTCTACGGCTGGGGCATGAACGCCGCCTTCGCCTTTGGCCTCTGGCTGATGGCCCGCCTGTCGGCGACCACGCTGCGTCATGGCGGCTGGTTGTTTATCGCCGCCAAGTTCTGGAACCTCGGCGTCACCCTCGGCCTTGCCGGCATTCTCGCCGGTTATTCCACCTCTTTCGAACTGCTCGAAATGCCGCGTTACGTGACGCTGATCCTGCTCGCCGCCTATGCCATCATCGGCGTCTGGGTGGTCACCACCTTCAGCATTCGCAATACCGGGAACGTCTACGCCTCGCAGTGGTATCTCTTCGGCGCGGCCTTCTGGTTTCCGTGGCTCTACACCATCGCCCAGGTGATGCTCTTCAAGGCCCCGGTGCGCGGTGTGCTCCAGCCCATCGTCAATGCCTGGTATGTCCACGGGCTCTACGGCCTGTGGTTCATGCCGGTCGCCCTCGCCGCCATCTACTACTTCCTGCCCAAGCTTCTCGGCAAACCGATCAGCAACTACTATCTGGCGCCGCTCGCGTTCTGGTGGCTGGTGGGCTCGACCGCGTTGGCCGGCGGCAGCCGTCTGATCGGCGCTCCGGTGCCGGTCTGGATTCCGACCCTCGGGATCGTCGCCAACATGATGATGGTTCTCCCTTTGGTCATCATCGGCCTCAATTTTCTCGGCACGCTGTCCGGTCGCATGGGTTTGGTGGGCGGCAGCCTGAGTCTCCGCTTCATCGCGCTCAGCATCGCGGGCTTTCTGCTCAGTTCCGGGCTGGGTCTCGCATTTTCGCTGCGGGGCTTCGCCGAGATCGCCCAGTTCACCCTGCTGACCGGCCTGCGGGACTGGTTGGCGTTCTACGCGTGTTTCTCGACCGCCATGTTTGGCGCCGCCTATTTCTTCCTCCCGCGCCTCACCGGCCGCGAGTGGCGTTCGACCGCCCTCGTCCAGGCGCACTTCGGCGCCACCGTGCTCGGAGTGGGGCTCATGACCATCGGTTTGGCCTGTGCCGGCTGGCAGCAGGGGCACCTGTTGAATGACGCCGCCGTGCCGTTCACCGAGATCACCAAGGCGATGGCGGGCTGGCACACTTTTCACTCCGTGGTGCTGGGCGTGCTGTTGGTCGGCCATGTGGCCTTCCTGATCAATTTTATCTGGATTGCCTGCCCGATAAATTCGCAGGGCACGCCGGTCGCGCGGATCAATAATCCCCCGG
>JAYUBB010000043.1:0-2409 GCA_043741015.1 Opitutaceae bacterium | reverse complement strand
ATCACGACGGCCCGCGGCACGACACAGGGATCGTGGCGGCCCCGCGCCTTGAGCTCGGTGGCGGCGCCGCGCAGGTCCACGGTGCGCTGCGACTGGAGAATCGTGGCCGTGGGCTTGAAGGCGACGCGAAAGACAATTTCCTCGCCGTTGCTGATCCCGCCCTGCACGCCGCCGGACAGGTTGGTCAGCGTGCCGACCCGGCCACGCTTATTGATGAAGATGTCGTTATGCTGGGAACCCTTGAGCAAAGTACCGGCGAAACCGCTGCCGATCTCGAAGCCTTTCGTGGCGGGGAGGGAAAGCATGGCCTTGGCGAGATCCGCTTCAAGGCGGTCGAAGACCGGCTCGCCCAGTCCGGCGGGCACGCCGCGCACACGGCATTCGATGACTCCGCCCACGGAATCCCCCTTGGCCCGCACCTGCTTGATACGACTGATCATTTTGGCCGCCGTCGCGGGATGCGGGCAGCGCACGGCCGAGGCCTCGACCTGGGCGAGCGTCGGGAACTTGACGAGGGCCGGTGCAGCAATGTCGTGCACCTGCGTGACGAACGCGCGCACCTCGACCTCGCCGGCGAGCTGAAGGATTTTCTTGGCGACGGCCCCGGCGGCAACCCGGCCGATGGTTTCGCGGGCCGAGGACCGGCCACCGCCGCGATGGTCGCGAAAGCCGTATTTGGAAGTGTAGGTGAAGTCCGCGTGTGAAGGCCGGAATTTCTCGCGCATCTCGGCATAGGCTTCGGACCGGGCATCGGCATTGCGCACCAGCATGGCCAGCGGGTGTCCGGTGGTGCGGCCTTCAAACAAGCCGGAAAGGAACTCGACCGTGTCGGCCTCCTTGCGGGGCGTCGTAATGTCGCTCTGGCCCGGGCGGCGACGGTCAAGCTCGGCTTGCACCTCGGGCTCGGTCAGCGGCAGGAGCGGCGGGCAGCCGTCGATGACGACGCCGACCGAGGGACCGTGGCTTTCGCCCCAGGTGGAGATTTGGAAAAATTTGCCGAAGGAATTGGGCACAGGCCCGGAGGCTTGTGGCCAGCCTGCTTGCAAGCAAGCCCTAGCTAAGGCATAGGTGGAGCGTGGAATTTTTCATCCTCAGCGGCAGCCACCGGCAGGAAGCCCAGACGCTCAAGGTTGCGAAATATGTGCAGACGGTCCTGACCCGCGAGCATCCCGGCGCCGAAACATTCCTTTACAGCCTGAGCGGCAATCCCCTCCCCTTGTGGGACGAGGTGACCGGCGGCGCACCCGACGCATTATGGGGTCCGATCTCGGCCGAGTTGAAGGCGGCCGATGCCCTCGTGGTGGTGACGCCGGAATGGAGCGGCATGGCGACGCCCGGCGTGAAAAATTTCTGCTCAACTGCTCGCCCGATGAGGTCGGGCACAAACCGGCACTGATCGTGACTGTATCGGCCAGCCGCGGCGGCAGCTATCCGGTGGCGGAGCTGCGCATGAGCGGCTACAAGAACAACCGGCTGCTCTGGATCCCTGAACACGTGATCGTCCAGCATGTGGAGCAAAACCTGAACGCCCCCGACGGCACGGCCGACCTGGGCAAGGAGGATGCGCTTATCCGTAAACGTTTCGGGTACGCACTGAAAATCCTGGTGGAATATGGCAAGGCCCTGAAACTCGTGCGGGCCAGCGGTGTGGTCGATCACAAGACTTTCCGCAGCGGGATGTGAAGGCGAGGCAGGGCGACGAAACGGGCGGGCCGGCCATGGCTTTCGAAAGCCGAAAGCGAAATGGTGCCCCCGCCCGGAATTGAACCGCCTCGGCGCCTTGAAGCTAAGTCGCTCAACAGACGCAGACTTAGTTGATGGTTAATGTTTTAGAACAAGCAACAGTGTGCACTGAAGTGCAGAGAAGTGAAGGCAAAAACAGATTTCTCGGCAACCTTTGGGCAACCCAACTGCTTCCACGGTTGGCGTCGCTCCAATGGGCCGCCAGATGATGATGCCTTTGGTGCGCCACAGGGCGTATCGGCCGACACTCTTTGCGGATATAAAATTGGAATCCCGAGACAATCCTTCATCTTCACCTGTGCGCTCGGGGTTGCCGGGCCGCTTTCTTCGGCAAGCGTCCATATCAATCCATCAGCTGGCCTATCGATAAATGGATTCTCCACCGCAAAACCCGTCCGCCGCTGATCTTCGGCGAAGACTGGTGGAACTCACGGCCGCAGCTCTCAAAGTTGAGGAAAAACTCGTTGCTCTTGAGTCCGAGGGGCAACTCAAGCTCTATGCCGCAACTGCGCTAGCGCCGACGCGGGCTCCGTGCACGCCCGCCGAGAAAGTTGCCCTGTTTCTTGATCTGTTCGGCACGCGCCGGTCGGTTTATCCGAAGCGTTGGGAAAACGAGAAAACCGGGAAGAGTGGATACGCGCCCGCCTGCGACAATGAATGGCGCCC
>JAYUBB010000042.1:0-2415 GCA_043741015.1 Opitutaceae bacterium | reverse complement strand
TCACTGCGCCGGGGTAATATGGTGCTATGTCCTGTCCTGCCAAAATTCTCGCCGTCGACGATGAGCCCGATCTCATCGACCTGATGCAATATCATCTGGCCCGGGCAGGCCATGAAGTCACCACCGCGACCAATGGCTGGGAAGCGATTCATTCCGTCCGGCAGAGCCGGCCCGACCTCATCCTCCTCGACCTGATGCTGCCCGACCTCGATGGATTCGGTGTCTGCGAGATTTTGCGCCGTGATCCTCTCACCGCCACCATCCCGATTGTCATTGTCTCGGCCTGGTCCTCACCCGACTCGCGCAATCTTGGCTTGGAGCTTGGTGCCCTCGACTACCTCACCAAGCCCTTCAGCCCGCACGAGCTGGTCGAGCGCGTCAACCGGCTTGTCCACGCCCGCGCGGTCTGAGCTCCGCCTCTTATTCCGGCAATCGCTCGGCGTTGAATTCGATCGGCACGGCCATGCGGAAACTCACCTTGCGGCCATTCAGCGTGCCCGGCTCAAACCGCCACCGCAGGACTGCCCGCACCGCCGGATCAGCAAACTCGCGATGAGTCCAGCGCACCGCCTCGGCCCGCACCACCCGGCCCGCAGTGTCCACGACAAATTCCACCATCACCGAGCCTGTGATGCCGTTCTGCCGTAGCGTATCCGGGTAATTCGGCGACGGTTGCACCATGGCCCGCGGCAGGCGGTCGAGGTTGGTGAAGCTGACAACACTACGGCGGAACGAATTATCACCGGGTCCGCTCATTGGGCCGTCAACGGGGTTCTTCAAGTCCCCTATGGGATTGATCGGTACGAGTCGTTCCGTGACTGGCACGGTGAAGACTGTCTTCCGAGACAGCGGTTTCAGAATGTCAGGGATGCGCGGTAGCGGTGTCGGGCCCCCCGCCGTCTCGCTGATGCAGCCAGTCTCGGACTCAGTCAGATCAACCGGCGCCGGATCTGTCGGTGTTTTTTCCCACGGCTTGTCTTTGATTATCGGCGGATGGCCGACCATCACCCTGTCCGTGAAACTGAGCATAAGCGCGCCGTGCAGGCCCGCGGCGATGATGACCGGCCAGATGTAGCGTTCTGTGTTCATAGTGTGTGTCTCCTGAAAGCACTACGGGCAGCCGCTGACTTTCTTAGTGCAATCCGGCATTGCCATCCACTTGGCCCAATCGGATCGTCCGGATGTTGAAAGCCACCGATCTCGCCTACAATCAGGCCCTCGGTATCCGCACCGCGCCGGCCGGCGCCGAGCATCTGCTGGAACTGCCCTTCGCGCCGCTGGTGCAAAACCACCTCGGCACCATGCATGCGGCGGCACAGTTCTCCCTCGCCGAGGCCGCCAGCGCCGAGTGCCTGCAACGTCATTTCGGGGCCGCGGCGGAGGGCGTCCTTGGTGTCGTGCGCGGGGTCGAGGTTAAATACCGCCGGCCCGCAACGGGCGACCTGCTCGCATTCGGCGCACCCGACGACCACACCCGCGGCTCTCTGCTCCCCGAGCTGGCCGGCCGCGGCAAGTCGAGTGCCGTGATCCTGATTGATCTCAAGGATCGCGCCGGCACGCTCACGTTTCATGGCAAGTTTGAGTGGTTCATCTCCCGCGTTCCGCCGCCCCCAATCTAAAACCGGGCGCCACTGGTGGTGCCTGTTCGCCTGGGGTCTGGCCGCCCTCCCCGCCGCCGCCGAGATGCCCGGCTACTTGCGGGCCGCACTGACAAACTTCAACCCCGGGGTGCCACCCGGCTGGGCTTGCACGATCATCACCACGCGGAACGACGAAACCCTCGTCGAACGCTTCGACGCTTCGCGAGCTTCTGGTCGGCAGTGGACCCTCTTGCAATGCCACGGGCGCCTCCCCACCGCGGAGGAACGGGAGAAATACCTGCAGTCGCGCCCACCGGGCAGTTCCGTCGGACCACAGGCCAATTTTCAAAAAGCTGATATCGAGCCCGGCAGCCTTACCTTGGCAAGCGAAGACGACGACCGAGCGGAATTCCAGGGCTCCTTCCGGCAGGAATCCACCGGCGCCGACAAAATGCTCGGCCACCTCGTTCTACACCTGACCGTCAACAAACGGTGGCCGCACATCGCGAAGTATATCCTCTCGCTCGCCACCCCGTATTCACCGGTGTTCGGCGTGAAAATGAACGAACTGCAGGTGGAGACCACGTTCACCCCGCCGGATTCAGAGCATCCCAGCCTCCCGGCCACATATACCTCGCGATTCGCGGGCCGTATTCTCTATATCTCCACCGAGGAAAACCTACGCGTCACCTTCAGCGACTTTGCCCGAACACCGTAGTCAGCTATCACGTTGACTTTGCGCCATAATGCACAGGCTTAGGGCGTCGCCTCCTCCCTTGTGAAAAGTCTCTCGTTCCGCTGGCAGCTGACCCTGTTTATCCTGATGATTTGCGGT
>JAYUBB010000041.1:0-2417 GCA_043741015.1 Opitutaceae bacterium | reverse complement strand
AGGATGACCTTGGCATAATTGGAGCCGAGAATGGCGTTATGCACGAGATGCTCGGGCTTGGCCTCCGGGTTGGCGCCGGCATCAATGAGGATAAAATTACCGCCTTCGCGCGGAATGACGGCCGCCAGGGCCGGCCGGTCCACCCCCTCCATCATGCGCAGCCGCAGGGTGCTGCCGGCCATCAGCGCGCCGGTATTGCCGCAACTGATGGTCACGCGCGCTTCGCCGCTCTTCACGAGGTCGATGGCTTTGACCATGGATGAGTCCTTCTTGCGCTTCAGGGCCTGCAGCGGTTTGTCCTCCATCGTGATGACTTCGGAGGCATGCAGCACGCTGACCTTGGGGTGCGCCGCGAGTCCGGCGGCTGCCAGCAACGGTTGGAGCACGGCCTGATCGCCGACGAGCGTTATCGGGTCAATCGACTCATCAATCAGGGCGAGCTTGACGGCCTCGACCACTTCCGCGGGGCCCAGGTCACCCCCCATCGCGTCCACCGCAATACGGGCGTGACCGGACGTGGGACTGGCCGTTTCGGGGTGGATGGCGGAAAAGCTATCCGGAGAATTGTCGGGCTCAGACCTCGACGTTAAGCACCTGCCGGCCGCGATACATGCCGGTCTTGGGATTCACGCGATGCGGGCGGAAGGCGCCACCGTCGGTGTCCTTGGCGAACTCAGGAGCGATGTATGCGTTGCCGGCGCGGCGATTGGCGCTGCGGCGCTTGGACTGTTTGCGTTTCGGATTGGCCATAAAGAAGGTTGGTGGTGCAGTCGGTTTGTAAAAACTGCCGCATTTTTCTGTATAAAGACGAGGGTCGTAAGGTTGGCCCTAATGGCCGTCAAGAGTTATAGTCGTGGTCGTCCCACGGGCGTTCAAATCAGGTAGGCCACCGTCAGGACCAGCGCCAGAACCAGCCGGTAATAGGCGAAGAGAACCAGACCGTGTCGCGTGATGAAATGGACAAAAAATTTGACGGCCATCAGAGCCGAGACAGCCGCCACACCGGCCCCCAGGAGCACGTTGGTCCAGCCGAATACCTCAATCATAGCCGGGCCCGACTGCACGCCCTTGTATAATGACGCGCCAGCCAGCGTGGGCAGGCCGACCAGAAAGCTGAATTCCGCTGCCTTGGCCGGCCCGAGACCCGCCAAATAACCGCCGACAATGGTGACCATCGAGCGGCTGGTGCCCGGCCAGAGGGCGAGACATTGGGCCAGACCGATGCCGAGAGCCTTGCGGGGGGGGAGATCGGCTGCATCTCCCTTGGTCCGGCCGACGCCGGCCTTGGCCTCGCGCCAACGCTCTGCCCACAACATCAGGAATGCGCCGACGACCAGGGCACCGATCACCGCCCAGGTCGAAAATAAATACCGGGCAATCAAGTCGTGCAGCAGCAGCCCCACAAACGCGACGGGCAGGAAGGCCAGCATGATATTGCGGAGCAGTCGCAGGCCCGCGCTACTCCGGCCGAGCAGGCCGCCGACCATCAGAAATAGTTGCTGCCAGTAGAGCAGCACCACGGCGCCAATGGCTCCGACCTGGATCACCACCGTATAGGTGTCAGCCGCCAGCTTCAAGGTCAGCGGCACCCCCTCGGGATATTTGGCTGAGGGTGGCTTGTACCAGAGCGGGTGGCCGGCCTTGTCGGTCAATTGTTTTTCCGATTCCAGCCCGAGCATCTGGTTGGCGATGATGAGGTGTCCGGTGGAGGAGATTGGCAGAAATTCTGTCACGCCTTCGACCACGCCAAGCACGATGGCGTCGCCGACACTCAACTCCGCAACGGGCGGAGGAGTGGTCTCCGCGGCTCCGGCTGTCAGGACGGCGAATAGGGCGAAGGCGGGACTGCGCAAGCGGACTGGCACCCGCTGGTGTTCCCAGAATCACCCCGGGGTGTCGAGTTTTATGCTTTGCGGTGACCGGGCTTTTGATTGTGCTCGCAACAACATGGCAGCCCTGCCCGAGCTCACCGCCCGACTGAACTTCCGCCACGATCTCGGGGCTGACGAAGTGCAGGCCGCCGCCGCCGCCCTGGGTTCGCCCGATGTGGCTGACGAGCCGAAGGCCGCGTTCCTGACCGCCTTCGCCGACAAGGGCGAGACGCCGGCCGAGATCGCGGGGTTTGCCCGGGCCTTCCGCGCTCTGGCGGTGAACCCCGGGGTGGAATCCATTGCTCCTCGTGCCATCGATATTGTCGGTACCGGCGGCGACCACGCGGGTGGGTTTAATATCTCCAGTATGGTGGTCCTCGTGCTGGCCAGCGCCGGTGTGCCGGTCATGAAGCACGGCAATCGCGGCATCACTTCCCTGTGCGGCAGCGCCGACCTGCTCGCCGGTCTCGGCGTCGAGCTCACCGCGTCGCCCGAGAAATCCCGCCGGGCACTCGAACAGCTCGGCTTCGCCTTCTACTTCGCGCC
>JAYUBB010000040.1:0-23459 GCA_043741015.1 Opitutaceae bacterium | reverse complement strand
CGGAAGTGACGCGCCCCATGGTCATCACGGAAGAATGGGACTGGCACGGCCCAACCGACGGGCGTTTCCGTTTCGCGGTGCAACATCAGGGCGGAAAGGTTTTTGTCGCCTTCGAGACCTTCGATGATCGCGTGATCACGGCGGCGGATCCGGCAGAACTGCAGGACAGGCTCTATGTCAAACTGCAGACTTCTGCCGGTGTCACCGCCCTGGACGCGGTCGCCGGGAGAATGGATGCGCAGGCCTGCGTGCGGACGACGCCCACCGGTTTGGCGGGCGAGTTTGTCTTCCTCCTCCCACCGGGCGAACAAATCTTCCGCCTTAACCTCGGCTGGATGGATCATGACCGCCCCGAGAACACCAAACCGTCCGTGCTCTGGTGGCGCGATGACGCCGTGGCCGAATTCGGCATGTTCACCCTCGTGCCCTAAAGGCTCGCTTTTCACCACGCTGGCGGCGGTCCGCCTCCAGACAAACGCCCTGATATCAACAGGGTGGGCGGGTTTTTCTCCGGTCTTTGCCCGCAACCTGTCTCCTCGGGCTGGGTCAATAGAGGGGCATGTCCCGCTGGATGAAGCTTCTTCTCCTGGTGTTGGTCGTCGCGGGCGTGGGGCTTCTCTCGCTCCCGTGGTGGCTGGGTGCTGCGCTGCGCCCGGTGCTGCAAGCCCGGGGGATCACCTTTGAACGTTACGAACGGGCGGGCTATGCGCATTTTCGGTTGCATGGGGTGCATTACACCAATGCGGGGTTCGGTTTTACCGCCAGGCAGGTCCAGTCGCTTACCCCGCTCGCGTGGCTTGGGCAGCGGCTGCGCGGAGCCGAACCCTCACTCCTGATCGCGGACTGGCAGGCCAGGCGTGCCGCCGGCCCCGCCTCGCCGTCCAATGAAAAACAAATCAATGGCCTGCTTGACCTGCAATCCGCGGTGCAACGCATCGGTCCACGCGTGGGCTACTGGTTGCCGCAGGCTCATCTCTCCGCGGGTGAGTTGCACGGATTCGGGCCGGTCCTGACCATTGCCCAAGCTGACTGGAAGAACGCCACGCTGAGCGTGGACGGCTTGCACGTGATGGATCTTGTGGTCGCTTTCGTCCTCGCCCCCGCGCCCAATGGCACGATGGTCCTGACCGCCCATACGGTGGGCAACGAGGCTCGGCTGCACCTCGTCTGGTCGGGAGCAGAGCTCAAGGGCGAGGCTGTGTTGTGGGATCAAACCGCACAACTGTCCGCACATTTCCCTTCCCAAGGATGGATCCCCACTGAGGCCAGTGCGGTGGCGGAGAACTGGCGGCTGCCGGCGACCCGCTTGAAACTGAAGGTGCCGTATGCCTGGGTGATGGGTGATGGCCGGTTGATCTGGCGCGACGGCGCCTTCGATTTATCGCTCAACGCCAAGGCCGCGCCTGCAGCGGACACCAAGGCGCCGCCGTTTGAAGCCAGCGCCGCCGCGCATGGCAATCTCCGCGAACTGACTTTGACCGCGCTGCACGTGGACGCTCCCTTCGCCACGGCCAAGCTGACCGCGCCGGTCACCTTCAGCCTCGATCAACCGCTGGCGTCCGTTCCGGCCCAGCTCATCATCCAGGCTGATCTGGCCAGGTTGCCCTGGCTCGAAGCAAGGGGCAAAGCGGAGGGCACGGTAACGGTAACAAGTCTTAACGCCGCCGCGCGACAGGACTTTGATTTTAAGTTCACGGACATCGCGGTGCAGAACTTCGCCTTGAAAGCCGCGCAGGCGAGCGGCGTGCTGCAGTGGCCTCAATTGGTCCTGACCGAGTTGAAGTTGCAACTGGATGAAACCAGTTCCCTGGAAGCGCATGGCGCCGTGAACTGGCAGACCAGGGAACTTACCGGCGTCGCCGTGAAAGCAAAACTGGGGCCGGTCTGGTTCGCCCGCTGGCTGCCGGCTGGTGCAAGCTGGGAAAGCGGGGAGGTCGCAGCCACGGCGGAAGGCCCGCTGGCTGCACTGCGTCACCAAGGTTCACTCAAGCTCAGGGCGGCTCAGTGGCCGCCACTCCAGCCGCTCGCCGTTGATGCAACCTGGCAGGGCGGGAGGGGAAAGGTGGAGTTTTCCGCCACTGCCAAAGCCACCAACTCCACGCTCGAATTCGCCGGCACGCTCGATCCGCACGGCCTGCAACTGGGCAAACTTTCGTTCACCACGGCCGGCCTGTCTGTCTGGCAGCTCGCCCTGCCCGCGCAACTGACCTGGGCCCCGACCTGGCAGGTGGACAACCTGCAACTGGCCGGTCCGGACAGCCAACTGGCGTTCAAGGGCAAAAGCGGAGCGGAGGGATTTATCGAGCTCACCACCACCCGGTTTGATTCCGCTTGGTTGCAGGACTGGGTGGCGCTCACCGGCCCCGGCTGGCAGGTGCATACTTTGAAAGCCACCGGTCAGGTTGCAAACGGAGTCCTTGTTTTTGAAACGGGCCTGACCGCACAAATTGAAATGTCGCCACGGCCGGCCCAGGTGAAATTGCTCGCGAGGGGTGACGTGCAGGGCATTCAACTCAAGGAACTGAAGGTGGTGGATGGTGAGCGGGTGCTCACGCAGGCCACCGGCCGGCTGCCGTTGACCTTGGTGATGGGACCCGTGTCCCATCTCTCGTTCGATGACGCCGCGCCCCTCGAACTGTCGGCCTCGACTGAAACCGACTCACCGCTCTGGGCCGCGCTGGCCTCCTTTACCGGCCTGGAACTGGATCAGCCCGAGGCCAAAGCAAGCCTTAAGGGCTCCCTGCACCAGCTGGCGGGCGAGTTGCAGCTCAAGGTCGCCCGGCTGGGCGCCACCCCGGGCCGTTTCAAATTTCCGCTGCCTGATTTCTCGGATCTTGTCCTCGCCCTGCAGTTCGGCCGCGACCGGGTCACGATCACGACTTTCTCCGCCAAGCTGGACGGACAATCCGTGCAGGGCCGCGGGCAGTTGCCGATGGATGACGGCCACTGGCAGCAGCTGTGGCGCAAACCGGCCGCGTTCGACTGGGGCAAGGCCGAGGCCCGCCTCGAGGTTCCGGATGCCGACCTTGCTGCGGTGGCCCGTCGCTTCCCCGCCTTTGTGGCGGCGCAGGGGCGGCTGCGCGCCTTGGTGGAACTCAAGGCTGGCGGCAAGTTTTCGGGTGAACTGCACCTGACAGACGCTGCTTCGCGCCCCCTGCCGCCCTTCGGCACCCTGCAGGAAATCAAAGCCAACCTCATGTTCGCGGACCGCACGATTACGGTGCAGAACCTGACGGCCACGCTCGGGGGCGAACCCGTCTCCGTGGAGGGCAACGCAACCTTTGAGCCGGGCGGGACACCCCGCCTCGCGCTCAGTCTTAAAGGCAAAAATCTCCCGCTGGTGCGCAACACCGGGCTGCTGCTTCGCACCGACGTCGACCTGCACGCCAACACTGATGCCGCTGGCGTGACGCGCCTGGGGGGCGCGGTGGAGGTGCGCGACTGCCTGATGCTGGCCAGCCTGAATCTGCGGGCGCTGCTGCCGACCGGGACACGGGGCGTGACGCGGCCTCCGCCTTATTTCTCCGTGAAGGCCGAGCCTTTCCTTCACTGGCTGCTGGCGGTGGAGGTGCAGGCGAAGAAGTCCATTCGCCTGCGGACTACGGTCTTCCACGGCACGGCCTCGGCTCATTTCCGGCTGGATGGCCTGCTCAGTGAACCGCGCGCCATCGGCGAGCTGACGATGGATCAGGGGCAACTGCTTTTCCCCTTCGCGACGTTCAAGGTGCAGAGCGGCACGGTCCGGTTGCGCGAAGCCGATCCGTTCCACGCGATCGTTAACCTGACCGCAACTTCGCAGCGGCGAGACTACCAGTTGCGGCTCGAGGCGACCGGCGAACTACCCTCGCCCAACGTCCAGTTATCCTCCACCCCCTCGCTCGACGCCAGTGAGTTGACGCTGCTGGTGATGACGGGGCAGCCGCCCGTCGGGGCGGCGGGATCCTCCAGCGGACAACGGCTCGCGCTCCTCGGAGCCTACCTCAGCCGTGGCCTGTTCCAGGACCTCGGGATTGGCGGCGAGGAGCGGTTGGAAATTTCCGCCGGCGAGCGGGTTTCCGAGCAGGGCCGCGATACCTATGAATTCGAATACAAGCTCCGCGAGCGGTCGTCGCTGCTGGGCGAATATGACCGGTTTGACAGCTACAACGCCGGCCTGAAGTGGCGCGTGTACAACCAGGAGAGCATTCCGCCTGAAAAAATTAATCCTTTTTTATCCCGGCCGCGGCGGACCCTGTTCATCATCGTCGCGCTGATCTGCACCGCCAGCCTCCCGGCGGCAGAATTGCACGTGCGCGGACTCAACTGGTTTGCCAACCGCAAAGCTGAGCAACAGTTGAAACTCCTGCGGGGCGAACAGCCCGGCGCAACCCTGGATGCCGGCGCGCTCGAGGATGCGGCGCTGGTGCTCATCTCGGCCTTGAACGATGAGGGCTACCTTGCGCCTGGTCTCATGGTGGAAATCACGCGGCCGGATGGTCGCGCCGCCGCTTATCCGCTCGACGCCCGGCTGGAACATCCGCTGCCCCGGCCGCTGGATGTCACAACCGCCACCCTGCGGATTGCCCGCGGCCGGCGCTTCACCCTGCGGGAAGTCACCTTTTCCGGCTTGCTCAGCATGAAGGAAAAGGAGGCCCGAACGTTTTTCCTGGGCGAGGTCCTGCTCGTCCCGCTTCCCTCGGAGAGGATTTACTCCCCCGGCCGCCTGAAACGCGCCATGGGCAATCTCGAGGAGGCGTTGCGCCAGCAGGGTTACGCCGAGGCGGAAGTCACCCCGGGCGGGGTGCAAATCGATCCCCTCACGGGCAAAGTCCACGCCACGATCGAGGTGAACGAAGGCCGGCGCTGGCTGGTGACCACGCTGCATTTCTCCCTCACCGACGGCAGCGCGCCCCCGGCCAAGCTTATCGAGCTGCGTCCGGACCAGCCCTGGACCTCGCTCTGGCGGCAGGACACCATGACCGCAATCCGCCGCTGGTATTTCGCCCTCGGCCATCCAGACGTGCAGGTTAATCTCACTCCACAGGCTGTTGTTGCGCCGGACGGCACCAAGTCGGTCACGGTGCTGGCCAAGGTGACGCCCGGACCGGAAGTACACGTGGGTCAGGTGCTTTTCACCGGCAATAATTACACCCATGACGCCATCTTGCGGCGCCTGGTGCAGGATCAGCCGGGCGATTTGTTAGACCCCACCCGGTTCGACAACAGTCAGGCCCGGATTTCGCAACTGGGTGTGTTTCGGAACATCGACCTGCGTTATGCGCCGCCGGACGCCGCCACCCGGGATGTCATCTACCAACTCACCGAGGGCCGACGGCAGGAAGTCAGTCTGCTCGCCGGCTACGGCAGCTACGAACAGTTCCGCGCCGGCGTGGAATGGCGGCACTACAATCTCTTCGGCCGGGCGCACACCAGCAGCCTCAAGCTGGTGGAATCCATGAAGAGCTCGCAGGGCGATTACATCTATACCGTGCCTGAGCTCTTCGGCAGTACCACTGACGGCAGCGCCCGGATCTTCGGGCTTCGTCGGCAGGAACTTTCCTTTGTGCGCGAGGAATACGGCGCCAATCTTTCCCTGCTCTGGCCCCTGCGCCGCCTGGGGGTCGCACTCACGACCGGCTACACCTTCAAGCACCTGCGCAACTCCAACAATGAACTGGCGACCAGTGCCACTGACCAGAAGCAGGCTGATGTCGCCAGCATCAACCTTGGCGTGGTCCGCGAGCAGCGCGACAACCCGCTGCGGCCACGCAAGGGTTACAACATTCACCTGCAGGTCGAATCGGCCAACCACGCGCTGGGCGGCGAAGTCATCTATCAGCAGGTTGTTTTTGGGGCCTCCTATCACACCGGCTGGGGGAACGGCCGCTGGTTTCACGCCGGGCTGTCGCAGGGCGTCGTGACCACCTTCGGCGCACCCGACGACTCCACGCTGCCGGTCAGCGTCCGCTTTTATCCCGGCGGCGACGGTTCCATCCGCGGCTATCAGAAAGGCCAGGCGGCCCCGCGTGCCCCCGATGGCCAGTTCATCGGCGCCAAGGCTTATACGCTGTTCAATCTCGAACTCGAACAAGCCCTCACGACAAAATGGTCGGTGGTCGTGTTTGGTGACGCGCTGGGGACCGCCGCGCGCATGGCCGACTACCCGTTTTCTGAAAAACTCTATTCCCTCGGCTTGGGGGTGCGTTACCAGACCATCATCGGCCCGGTGCGGGTGGAATACGGGCACAACCTCAACCCGCGGCCGTTCGACCCCGCCGGCACCCTGTTGTTTTCGATTGGGTTTCCGTTCTGAGCAACCGAGCCCGTTCGCTCCGGTCTGGCGCTCGACCGCAGGCCACGGCGCGGCCTTGCGTTTCAAGCGCTGGCCGGTCTGATGTCAGCGCCCCGTCCTCCCGCCTCGCGCTTACCTCATGAGCACACCTGCCACTGCAGTCCGCAACCCTTGGTCCTGGGTTCCCAGTTCCTATCTTTCCGAAGGCATTCCCTTCGCCCTCGTCATCTGGGTCGCGGGCACCATGTTCAAGGATCTCGGCCACACCGACGGCCAGATCACGCTGGCCACCGCCAGCATCGGCATCGCCTGGTCGCTCAAGCCGCTTTGGGCCGCCTTCCTTGATATGTACAAGACGAAGAAGTTCTTCGTCCTGACCATGGAGCTGCTGATGGCCGGCCTGCTGATCGGCATTTCCCTGGCCCTGCCCCTGCCGAATTACTTCCAGATCGTGATCGCGGTGCTTTGGGTGATGGCTTTCGCCTCGGCCACCCAGGATATCTGCGTCGACGGCATTTACATCACCACGCTCGATGAGAAGAAACAGGCTGCGTTCATCGGCGTGCAGGGGGTGTTCTGGAATGTCGGCCGCCTCTTCGGCACCGCCATGATCGTGTGGGCCGCCGGTTCGCTCAAGGAGGACCATGGCATGTCGGCGACCGCCGCCTGGGGTTGGGCCCTGGGCCTCGCGGCGGTCACGCTCGTGGGCCTCGCCGCCTATCACTGGTTTATTCTGCCGACTGGCTCCATCACGGAACGCCCCAGGGACTTTGGCCAGATCGGCCGGTCGTTCCTCGACACGTGGGTGGATTTCTTCCGCAAGGAAAAGCTCTGGGGCATGCTGGTCTTTGTTTTTCTCTACCGCAGTTCGGAAGGCCTGCTGCTGATCGAGGGCCCGTTGTTCCTCCAGGCCTCGCCCGAGCTGGGCGGAGTCGGCCTGTCGCTGAAGGAAAAGGGCGTCATCGACGGCACCATCAGCACCCTTGTCAGCCTGGGTGCCGGACTGCTGGGCGGCGCCTTCATGGCGAAGTTCGGCCTGAAGCGGAATACCCTCTTCTTCATGGCCCTCTGCCTGAACCTTCCGCATATCACCTTCGTGATCCTGTCCCAGCTGGCGGGGCCGGGTCTCCCTCTCTCGCTCTGGACCGTGGGCACCATGGTAACGATCGAAAAGTTCGGCTACAGCTTCGGTTTCGTGGCCAACATGCTCTACATGATGCAGCAGATCTCGCCCGGCAAATACCACATGACCCATTACGCCTATTGCACGGCGCTGATGAACATCATGCTGGTGCCAACCCAGATGATCAGCGGTCCGCTCGCGGACCACTTCGGCTACAAAACCTACTTCATCGTCGTGATGTTTGCCGCCATTCCCTCGCTGCTTGCGGCGTGGTATGCGCCGTTCCCGCGAAAGGTGGTGGCGCCGCCGGGCCGGGTTTAGTCCGCTTTTGCCGTCACCCCGGCGAATACTTTTTTCGGTTTCGCGTGCCCGGCCATATTCCGGTCTCCCGGTCCGGCCCTCAAGCCTAGCCTCCGGCCGCCCGGTAAAGCAGAAAGACGATCAGCTGGGTGGAAAACACCCTGAGCAGCATAACCAGCGGATATACCGTGGCGTAGGCCACGGCGGGCGCGTCGCTGGCCGTGGTCTGTTGCGCAAAGGCGAGGGCGGGCGGATCCGTCATACTGCCAGCCAGCAACCCGCAGAGTTCGGCATAGTTGAGTTTTTTCCAAGCCCGGGCCAGCAGGCCTACCGCCATCAGTGGCAGGGCGGTGATGACCGCGCCAAAAAGCAGCCAGCGCAGACCATCGCCCGCGAGCAGCACTTCCATGAATTTTTCGCCAGATTTCAGGCCGACCGCCGCAAGGAAGAGCGTAATGCCAATCTCGCGCAGCATGTGATTCGCATTGGCCGGCAGATACCAGACGAGCGGGCCGGTGTTGGCCACGCGCGAGAGCAGAATGGCCACAACCAGCGGGCCGCCCGCAAGCCCGAGTTTGACCGCCACAGGCAGACCGGGCACGGCAAACGGGATGGCGCCAACCACCACCCCCAGCGCGATGCCGAGAAAAAACGGGATCGGTTGCGGCGAGTTGAGCGCCTTGTTGGAATTGCCAACCTTTGCCGCCACCGCATCGATTTGCGGGGCTTCGCCCACGACCATCAGGACGTCGCCGAATTGCACCCTGAACCCGGGGGTGGCCGTGAATTCGATGCCCCCGCGGGTCACGCGGGTTACCACGACATTGTGCTCGGTGAACACGGCCATCTCCGCCAGCTGCTGACCGAAGACGGCGCTGCGCGTCACAATCAACCGGCGATTGGTGACGGTGCCCGGAAGGGTCTTCAGGTCCACTCCCGCCTCAGCACCCACGACCACGCGCAACTCGTCGAGTCCCTCTTCCGCTCCGACCGCGTGGAGAATGTCGCCGAGTCGCAGCAGGGTCTCGGGCCGGGCCACCTCAACCACCCCGGCGCGGGAAAAACGCGAGACCACCACGCCGGAACTGGCGAGGCCGGGCACCTTGCCCAGCAGCCGGCCGACGAGGTTGGGGTTGCAGACCTCGAAGTTGCGCGTGGCGGGCTTGGGTCGCACCGGTCTTTGCGCCCGCTCCGCGGCGTCGACCTCGGCCTTCACATTAATACCAAAAACCCGGCGCACAAGGACCATGGTCAGGATGATGCCGATAACGCCAAAGGGATAGGCGACCGCATAGGCGAGACCCTGCACGACCGCGGCGCCCTCGTCTGCTCCCGTCTGTTGAAGCGCCTGCTGGGCCGCCGCGAGACTCGGAGTGTTGGTCGTCGCCCCGGAAAGCAGTCCAACCCCGGCGGGCAAACCGACTAGTCCGCTCTGGATCAAACCGACCGCCGCGGCCGCCCCGAGCAGGACGATGGCCGCGGCGAATGAATTCAACACCAGTCCCCGCGCCCGCAGCGAGCCAAAGAAACCCGGCCCAATCTGAAGGCCGAGCGTATAAACAAAGATGATCAGACCAAACTCCCGCACGAATTCCAGTACATGGGTGTCGACGGTCAGTTTGAGGTAACCGAGGAAAAGCGCGGCAAAGAGCACTCCGGCCACCCCCAGGCTGACTCCGCCGACCCGAATCTTGCCCAAGGCAGACCCGGCGGCCCCCGCCACCCCCAGCAAGATGACGGTGCGGGCGACGGATTCTTCCGTGAGCAGGTGCGTGAGCCAGTTCATAGGTATAGTGCGTAGCTTAACAGGCCCATCCGCACGGGAGCACTGCAATTATTGCTCATTCCTGTGCGTCGTCCCTGAAGGGGGTTGCGGAAAAAGTCTTTGCGGCCACCCCGCCCCGGCGTTCCCCTCTAAACCATGGACGCCTATGCCCGAGCCCGGGAACTGATCGACGCGGTGCACGCCACCGATCCCAAGCGCACCGGTGACGGACGGTCGGTCGAACTTGTCTATGCCGATCGCATGGAAGCCTGGGTGGTGCTCGCCTCGGCCGCACCCACTCCGCTGCTCCGGCTCGCCGCCCGGTGCCAACATCTCGAACGCTGGAGTGTGCCCCGCACTAATTTTCCCGACGGCAAGGTTGGCTACCTGTCCTGGCGGAAATCCCTCTACAAAAAACAGGCGGAGCACGCGAAGGCCCTGTTGTTGCTGGCCAAGGTGCCCGCGATCGAAGCGGACGAAGTTGCGACTTGGGTTTCCAAAACCGGGTTGAAAACCAATCCCGGTACGCAAGCCCTGGAGGATGGGGCGTGCCTGGTTTTCTTGGAAAACGAAATCGAGGCCTTCGCCGCGCAGCACGCCGACTACCCGCGTGAAAAATTCGTGGATATCATCCGCAAGACCTGGAAAAAGATGAGTCCGCGCGGGCAGGAGCTGGCGAAGTCCCTCGTCCTGCCGCCTGCCATCGGCGCCCTGGTCCACGAAGCCATCGCCGGATCCTAGGCCGGACTCCGCTTGCCACGGCTGGCCGGACCGGGTCGAATGCCGGTGGTTGGCCGACTCCGCACACACCGAACTTTCCCTCCGCTGGCGCTGGCTGCTGCCGACGGCGGCGCTGGTCGTCGCGTTTCATCTTTCTCCGGTCGGCGGGGCACTGGACCGGGCGTTTTTCGATGCCGCCTGCCGGCATCCGCTGCGCCCGCCTCCGTTGCCGCCAAACTCGGCGCTGGTGCTGGTGGACGAGTCTACGATGAGCGCCATGAGCGCCCAAGGTGTGCGCTGGCCTTTTCCACGGATTATTTATGCCCAATTGATTGCCGCCCTGCACCTCGCCGGAGCAGAGCGGATTGTCGTGGACTTTACTTTTTTTGAGGAATCGTCGGCCGCCGAACAGGATCAACTGCTGGCCGGCATCGCCGCCGCTGCTCCGTCGGTTGTACTGGCGCGCACGGCCGAACGTTCTCCCGTGTTTTGGAACAAGGCGTTTCTCGCGGCGAATCCGCTGTTTTTCCACACCCCGCGAACCGGTCTGGTGGAATTTCCTGCCGATGATGACGGTGTGGCCCGGGCCTATATCGCACCCGGCTCACTGGCCGCCGCCGCCTTTACGCCCGCCATGCCTTCTCGCGGCGGACTGCTGCGCTGGCATGGCGGGCTGGAACAAATCTCCCTGAAGGGCGTGGCTGTGCTCTCTGCCGCCCAGTTTATCGAGGCTGGCCGGCCCATTGTCGAACGCCTCACAAACGCCGCGCCCGATCTGGATGCCGCCGCCCTGGGGGTCGCGTTGGCTGCCGAACCAAGGCTGACCGGAAACATCGCTGAAGCCGTCCGCGGGCGCGTGGTGTTTGTCGGCGCCAATGCCAGCGGCACCTCCGACTTGAAACCGCTGCCCGTCGGTAAAATTGAACCGGGCGTTCTGCTGCACTGGACCGCGTGGACCAATTTGGCGTCCGGCGGATTCATCACCGTGCTGGCCTGGCCGTTTGTTTTCGGGGCCGCGTTCCTGTCCGGGTGCGCGGTTTTCTTCTCGGGGAAAAACCGCTCTTCCCTTGTCGCCCCGACCGGCGCAGCCATCACGGCCATGGTGGTGGTAACCGGCGGAGCCTATGCCGCCCTGTCTGCCGGCTGGTTTCTCGCCCCGGCCACGCCGGTGGCGGCCGTGGCGCTCGTGCTGCTGGGCGTGGTCGCGGAGAATTTCTGGCGTGAGCAGCGCCGCAAGCGCGACATCCAGGCGATGTTCGGTGCCTATGTCGATCCGCAGGTCGTGGCCGAGCTGGTGCGCAACCCGGCTTCCATCCGGCTCGGTGGCGAACGCCGTGAGGCCACGGTTTTTTTTTCCGATCTCGCGGGTTTCACCGATCTCTCGGAAAAGCTGCCGCCCGAGCAGATGGTCGAGGTGGTGAATGCCTACCTGGACGAGACCAGTGAGTGTCTGCACCGGCACGGCGCCTACGTGGATAAATACATCGGCGATGCCGTGATGGCCGTGCTGGGCGCCCCGCAAAATCTGCCCAACCATGCGCTCGCGGCCTGTCGGGCCGCGCTGGAGGCGCAGCAGGCCATCATCAGCATCAATGCGCGCTATGCGGACAAGGTCGGGGTGCGACTGGAGGTGCGCATCGGCCTCAACACCGGCGAGATGATCGTCGGCAACCTCGGCTCCTCGCGCAAAAAGAACTACACCGTCATGGGTGACGCGGTGAACCTCGCTTCGCGGCTCGAGGGGGCCAACAAGGCCTTCGGCACCGGAATTCTGCTCGGCGAGGAGACCGCCCGGCGCGTGCAGGACGGGATGGTGACGCGTCCGCTCGCCCGGCTGCGCGTGAAAGGCAAGCTGCAGGCGATCGAGGTGCACACGCTGCATGGCGCGTTGGGAGCTTTGCCGGCCGATGAAAAGGAGTTTGTCGAAACCTACCGCGCCGGCTATGCCGCCTTGGTTGACCGGCGTTTTGCCGAGGCCGTCGCCGCGCTCTCCCGGGCGCTGGCGCTCCGGCCCGATGACCTGAGCACCCGCCGGTGGTACACCGAAGCCTCCACTTTCACCCACACGCCGCCGCCGCCCGATTGGGAACCGGTTATTTCTCTCGATTCAAAATGAAAAAATACACCACCGCCGTGCTGGCCGGATTACTGTGCGCCTCCGTGCTTCTCGCCTATGAAGCCGGGGGCTTTGCCTACACCAAACGCGTCGAAACCAAGCTGCTGGCTGAGCCCAAACCCCTCGCCGAGGCTGCCGGAAAACTCGCCTATGGCCGCAAAGTGAAAATCGAGGAAGTGAAGGGTACCTGGTTGCGCGTCAGCGACGGTCCGTCCTCCGGCTGGGTTTTCACCGGCAATCTTTCCGACACCAAGCCGGCGGAGGGCAAGGGGCTCGACGGTGTGCCGCTGCTTGCCAGCCAGACCACCGCAACCGCCGCGGCCCGGCCGCTCACGCCCGCGGCCGAGGAATATGCCGCCCGGCGCAACCTGACTGACGCCCGTGAAGATCTCGACTGGCTGCTGGCCGAGTGCCGCGCCATCACGCCGGAGGCGGTCGACGCCTTCCTGCAGGAAAAGAAAAAGGGGGAATACCAATGAACCCGCGCCTTCTCCCTTCTCTATTCGCGGTCTTGCTGGCCGCCTCGACTGCCCAGGCTCAATTTGACCTGAGCAAGCTCACCAAGGCGCTCGATACGGCCAAGGATGCCGGCAAGATGTTCAAGGGCGTGACCGGGGTCGGGCCCGAGGAGGAACACCTGATCGGCGATTCCGTCGCCCTGGAGATCATCGGGAAATACGGCGGGCTGGTCCGCGATCCCGATCTCATGCGCCGGATCAACCTCGTCGGTCGCGCCCTGGCGCGCTATTCCGGCCGGCCGGAACTCGACTGGCGTTTCGGTGTGCTGAACTCGGATACGGTCAACGCTTTCTCCGCCCCCGACGGTTATGTGTTCATCACCCGGGGACTTTATAATCAGGCCGGTAACGACGACTTGCTGGCCGCCATCCTGAGTCATGAGATTGCCCATATCACCAACCGCCACGCCCTGAAAATTGTGGCGCGGGGGGATTTCCTGAGCGGCGCGACCAGCCTCGCCTCGGCCCGGAGCAATGATGTGCGCCAGATCGACGAGCAGCTCTCCCAGTTTGACCTCGGCATCGGCCAGATCACCAAGGCTCTTTTTGAAAAAGGCTTTGATCCCCAGACTGAATATTCCGCCGACAAGGACGGTCGCGCCCTGGCGGTGACGACCGGCTACGCGCCGGGTGGCCTGCGCGCCGTGCTCGTCCAACTGCAGAAGCGGGGCGAGAACCGTAAAACCACGTTCTCCACCCACCCGCCCGTGGCGGAACGCATCAAACGCCTCCCTGACGAACCCGCTCCGGCAGTCGAGGACGGCGCCCACTCCCAAGCCGAGAACAACCCCCCGGCTTCATCAACAAATTAGTCCCGGCAAAGTTGCCTGCCGCTGCTTAGATCGGCTTGGCTTGGGGGATGAACCGACGGATTGCCTCGGCCAACGTGGTCACGTCGAAGGGTTTCGCGACGACGGACTGGAATCCATGGCTCCGGTAGTTGGCCATTACAGGGTCGCTGGAATAGCCGCTGGATACGATGGCTGGCACCTGCTGATCAACCCGGCGAAGGGCCTCGATTGTTTGTTTCCCGCCCATGCCTCCCGGGATGGTGAGATCGAGGATGATCAGGGAGAAAGGCCGGCCGGTGTTTCGCGCGGCCTCGAATTCCCTCAGCGCGTTTTCCCCGTCGGCCACAAGTGTCGGTTCCAGCCCCAGGCGCTCGATGACCAGGCCCGCCAGCAAACGGATGCTCTCTTCGTCATCCATCAGCAGGACGCGCGGGCGGCCGCTGGCCGCAGGTGGCGCAACCGGCCCAGGCGGGGCGGTCTCCTTCACCACGGGAGTGGCGGCTGGCAACCACACCGTGAACGTGGCGCCGCGACCAAGCGTCGAGGTGGCTGTGATGCGGCCGCCGTGCTTGCTCACGATGGAGTAGACTGTCGCCAAGCCGAGGCCGCGGGCGCCTTTTTTCGTCGAAAAATAGGGGTCGAAAATCTTGGGAATTGTTTCTGCGGGTATGCCTTCTCCGGTATCCGCCACCATCAGCCTCACATACCGGCCCGGCGCGAGGCCACCGGCCGCGCCGCCCCGAATTGATTCGTTGGCGAGCGTCAACCGGACGACCCCGCCGCCGGGCATGGCTTGCACCGCGTTGCGGACCAGGTTTTGCACGGCCTGCATCAATTGATCCCGGTCGGCTCCGGCCGGCCAAAGCCCGGACTCCACGGTGTGCTCGGCCTGGACGTTGGTGCCCCGCACGACCGAATCCGCGGCCTCGCGGGTCACCCCCGGCAAATCAACTGCCGTGCGGAAGGGCTCTCCGCCGCTGGCGAAGGTCAGCAGCTGTCGCGTCAGATCGCGGGCCCGAAACACCCCGCGCTCGATTTCTTGCACCCGCGCGCCCTCGATTTCCATCACCCTTGGTTCCAGCTTCATCAGGGAGAGGTTGCCCATGATGACCGTCAGGAGATTGTTGTAGTCGTGGGCGATGCCACCGGCCAGACCCCCGAGCGATTCCAGCCGGGCCGCGTGCTGCAGTTCAACCTCGAGCCGGGCTTGCTGCTCCATCTGTTTTCTTATCTGCTCGGTCTGGCGCTGCACCCGCTGGCGCAGCGCGCTGATCCAGGCGAGACCGAGCAGCAGGCAACCGGCCAGCAATGCAATTACGGTCAGCCCGCGTCGCACCGTCCACAACTGCGCCGGCGTGACAAGGGTGATGTCGCCGGGAGCGCGGACCAGCAGCTCAAATCCGCGGGCCTGCCGGGAATCATCGTAAGTCACGCGGTAGATGCCGGTCAGCTCCAACTCGGCGGTCAGATCGAACCTGGGGGGCTGGTCGCCTGGACGGTGGTCCAGAATGGCCTCGAAGTTGGTTTCTCCCTGCTGCAGGGTGAGCCGGGTCTGTTTCGGTCCGTTAAAGATGTCCAGCAGGGTGCCGCGCACGCGAACGAGCCGCAGGTCGCTGGCAGGATCCGGGGCGTTTATTTCCTTCAGTTCCTGCGGGGTGGGCGTGGTTCCGCCACCGGTGCGACGATACACCACCTCGCGCAGGACGGTGTGCACTCCCTCGCGGCCCAAAATTCCCACCGCCTCGATCCGGTCCCCGGG
The DNA here is from genome assembly GCA_043741015.1 of Opitutaceae bacterium. Classification (GTDB taxonomy): domain Bacteria; phylum Verrucomicrobiota; class Verrucomicrobiia; order Opitutales; family Opitutaceae; genus Lacunisphaera. The sequence goes on along the minus strand of JAYUBB010000040.1, from coordinate 8,096 downwards.
CTGAAGTGCGCCGGCCTCATGGGTGAAAACGAGCAGGCCCGTCTTTCCGCCCGCAAGATAGATTTGCTGGCCAGGCACTGCATGCAGCACTGTGCCGGTCACGCGTACGCGCAGCATGTCGCTGCCGACCCCGAGTTGCTCGAGATCCTCCAAGGCCCGGCGTGGCAGGTCATAGGAGTTCGCCGGGGCGTCCTGCTCAATGGTGATGTCGTGCAAAAATGGTACCCGCAGGGTGACACCGGAGATCCGCCCGTCGGGGCCCACGGTGGCATCGCAAACGCCGTGCATGCGGATGAGCGCGCCGGGGTTGGCGACAAAATTTACCGGTGACTGCAGGTGGCCGACAAACTCTCCCGAAGGCGTCGCCACATGAATCCAGCGCCAGTCGCCTTCGGAATCCGTGCGCCGGAGAAAGCCACGCAACTCGACCCATTCGCCATCGGGCTGGCCGGTAAACGCCTGCTCCAATGTGATGGGCCGGGCCCGCGGATGACTCATGGAGCCCAGGTCCACATATTGCTGCAGTTCGACTCCGGGGATGGGCTGACCGGTCCGGGTTACGCCCTTGATGTTGAAATATTTGCCGTAAGCGATCGTGCCTGTCTTGGCGCGATCATAATGCACCCGGATGCCACCAGAGGCATCCTGCATAAAAAAAATGTCGGACTCAGGCAGGGACCAAGTGACCATGCCCGTGATGTCGACCGGTCGCGCCTGTCTTGCCTCCGCTTGGCCCAAGGACCGGATATCGGCCACACGCACGAGGGGGCCGGCGGCAGCTGCCGTCTTGTCTGGCCCAGGGCCGGGTGCGCCGATCTTCCGGTAGAGCGCGTTTTCGATGATCCAGCCGTCGGTCTGCTTGACGTGCCCCACCACCTCGACCGTAACCCCGGGCTCCATTCGTTCGCTTTGGATCGAATGTACTTCGACCTGTCCGGTTTCATCGCGGATGGTCATGGATTGCCCGGGCTCGTGAGTCTCCAGCCGCCCCCGCACCTTCAGCCGGGTGCCGGGGGGGTGGCGGTAGATTTCGCTGATGGGGGTCTCGGGCTGGTCAAAAAGCGTGTTGTTTTGCAGGGTGCCCAAAAGCTGCACGCCGGCCTGTGCGCCAACCCAGAGCTCGACGCTCATCCTCGTCTTGGTCGGATCAAACCGGCTCGAATAAAGGCCTGTCGCCCGCACAAACTGGCCCCGCCAATCCGGCACCTGTTGCGGATTATCGGGCCGCACCCAGCAGATGACCGGCCGGTTCTCGACGATCAGGATCAGGCGCACATGTTCCGCATCGATCACCTGCTGGCTGTCCACGTAGCCCTCGGCCTTCACGATCTGGCCACCGAGTGTGACCAGATCGTTGATCCGGCCGCGGGTGTCGATTGGCTCGACCGGGAGTTTTTCCCGCACGACAGCCACTTTCACGTCCGCTGCAGCCAAACCCTGGTTCGGAATAATGGTGCCTTCAATTACCACATACTGGCCGTCGCGCAGCGCGGGAGGATCTGCCGAAACCTGGATGTACACGCTGGTTCCGTCTCTTTCGATCCAAAGCAGCTTGAAGCCGGCATCGAAATAATTCACCCGGCCTTCGATTCGAAGGGGGTGCCGCAGGGATTTTTCCTCCGTTGGCATGGCCCAGATCCTGGCTGGATCGGTGATGGCGGGCGGCTCCGCCGGGACCCCCTTGACCCCGAGCAGCAATGCCGCGGTGAGGACGAGCCTCCGCACCAGCGCCGCTCTGGTCGCTCCTCGGACAACCGAACATGAAAAAACCTGTTCAATAAATGGCCGCATAAATGGGGTGCAACCTTGGGCGTCGGCACTGACTTTGGCAAACGGTAGGCTTTCGCCCTCCGGTTAGCAACTCCCGTGCGCAGAACCGGGGCGCCAACTGTTGGCTGCTTGTCCCTGGCTTTACGGTCTGCCGTTGCGCGCCGGCCGGCCCGCCACCACTTTCTCCTTCACTGATGGACCGTCCGCCCTCCAATCCGTTGAGCGCCTGGCGCTGGATCCCAACGCTCTATTTCTGCCAGGGCCTTCCGTACGCGGTCGTCATGACCCTGTCGGTCATCATGTACAAGAACCTGCAGGTTTCGAACACCGACATCGCGCTCTACACCAGCTGGCTGTATCTGCCCTGGGTCATCAAGCCGCTTTGGTCGCCGCTGGTGGATCTGTTCCGGACCAAGCGTTTTTGGATCGTGGGCCTGCAATTTGTGGTGGGAACCGCGCTGGCCTTGGTCGCGCTAACGGTGCCGGGCCCGGATTTTTTCCGCTATACGCTCGCCGTGTTCTGGCTGATGGCGTTCAGCTCGGCCACGCACGACATCGCCGCGGACGGGTTTTATTTGCTGGCGTTGCCGCCTCACGCGCAAGCGGCTTTCGTCGGCGTGCGCAACACCTCCTATCGGCTGGCCAGCCTGGCCGCACAAGGCGGGTTGGTTTGGCTCGCCGGCTGGCTCCAGGAGCGGACGGGCGATCCTTCCCTCGCGTGGTCGCTGGTTTTCTTCCTCCTCGCCGCCGTGTTTGTGCTGGTGGCGGTGTATCACTGGGCCGTCCTTTCGATGCCGGCGGATGACGGCGCGCCGCCGCGGAACCGGGCGTTGCTCCATGAATTCTTCGCTGTCTTTGCGGCTTTTTTTCGCAAGCCCGGGATCGCGCTCATCCTTTCTTACCTGCTGTTCTACCGCCTGGCCGAGGCTCAGGCGCTCAAGCTGGTGACGCCCTTCCTGCTCGATGCCCGCGAGGTCGGCGGCCTCGGCCTCACCACCCGGCAAGTGGGGATCGCTTATGGTTTTGTCGGGGTCCTGGCGCTGCTGGCGGGCGGCCTGCTTGGGGGATACCTTATTTCCCGCCTGGGTCTCCGCCGCCTGCTGTGGCCGATGATTTTCGCCATGCATGTGCCCGTCGTTGCTTTCCTCGTGCTCGCCGTCGCGCAACCGGCGGATTTTATCACGATCTGTGCGGCGCTGGCTGTGGAACAATTCGGTTATGGTTTTGGGTTCACCGCTTACCTGGTCTACATGATGATGATCGCGGACGGGGCGCACAAAACGGCGCACTACGCGATTTGTACGGGGTTCATGGCCCTCGGCATGATGCTGCCGGGCATGGCCGCCGGCTGGGTTCAATCGCAACTTGGCTACGTGAACTTCTTTGTGTGGGTCTGCGTCGCCACGCTCCCCTCTTTTGCCGCCACGGCGTTGATCAAGGTTGATCCGGCCTTCGGGAAGAAATCCTAGCCTGCACCTATCTCGCCAGCACGAGCGGGAACCCGTGTCTTTTCAGGGCGCGATGGAGCGAGCGGATGTGGGCGTGGTCGCGAGTCTCAACCGTACAGACGGCGTTGACCGCCGAGACATCCGGGCCGCTGAAGGTGCGGTCGTGCGCGATGTCCTTGATGCTGGCGCCGCTGGCCGCGATGACGCGGGTCAGTTCCGCGAGACCGCCCGGACGGTCGCTGATCAGCGCGGTGAAGCGTGTCAGCCGACCGTCGTGCACAAGGCCCTTTTCGATGACGCGGCTGAGGATCGCGGGGTCGATGTTGCCGCCACAGACGGCCAGCACGACTTTCCTGCCGCGTAGCTCGGGCAGGAGTCCGGCCATGATGGCGGCCAGCGGCGCGGCGGCGGCGCCCTCGACGACCGTTTTTTCCAGCTCGACCATGCGCAGAATGGCGAGCGCAATCCAACTCTCCGGCACGCGGACGACCCGGTCGACAAGGCGGCGGGCGAGCGCAAAGGCGTTGTCACCGACGCGCAGCACGGCGAGGCCGTCGGCGAGGGTCGCCCGGCGCGGAATTGTGACGGGGCGGCCCGCCTTGAGTGCCGCGGTGAAACTGGCGGTCGCCATGGATTCCACGCCGATGATCTTCAGGCGGGGGCGCAATGCCTTGGCCGCGACCGCCAGACCGGCAATGAGTCCGGCCCCGCCGATGGGGCAGACAAGGGCGTCGGCGTCGCGCACCTGTTCCAGGATTTCGAGCGCCATGGTGCCCTGACCGGCGATGATGTCGGGGTTGTCGAAACCATGGATGTAGGTGAGTCCTTCGCGCGCCACGAGCGTGTCGGCTTGCGCGCGCGCCTCGGCAAAGTCCCGCCCGGCCACAAGCACCCGCGCGCCGAGCCTCCGGCAGGAGCTCACCTTGATCAACGGCGCATAATCCGGCATTACCACGGTCACCGGCACGTTCAGCAGCCGACCGTGATAGGCGAGACCGAGCGCATGATTGCCCGCCGAGGCCGCGATAACGCCGAGTTTTTTCTGCCGCGAGTGCAGCCGGAGCAGTGCGTTGCGGGCGCCGCGTTCCTTGAACGAGCCGGTGCGCTGCAGGTTGTCGAGTTTGCAGAAAATCCGCGCCCCGGTCATCTCGGACAACGGGATGGATTCCGGGCAGGGTGTGACCACCACCCCGCCGGAAATGCGGCGGCGCGCGGCACGAATATCAGCGAGGGTGACGCTCATGACTTTGCTTTCGCTTTGTTCTAGCGGGCGTTTCTTCCCGCGCAATCCTGTTACCGGGCCTGACGGGATAATCGTTGCTGACAGCGGCACAATTCAGCGCAAGCTTCGGGTGTTTTTCCCTTCTCCGTCATGTATCAAGTAACATTTTCCGAGCAGAGCATGCGCGAGCTGAACCGGCTCGACACGCTGGCGCAGATGGAGGCGATTGAGCCCATCAGCAAGATCCGGCCGGCTGATCTCGCTAACCCGCGCGAGCCGCTCGGCCGGTTCACCCGCGGAGAACGCCAGTTCTACCGGCTGCGCTCGGGCGATTTCCGGTTCTATTTCGAGCTTAAGGACGAGACCCTGCACACTCACTACATCCTGCACAAATCCTCCCTGGAAGACTGGCTGTTCCGCATGCGGCTGCCGGTGTCGGAGCAACAGCTTTTTGAGCAGCATTCGAAGTTCTGGAAATACCTGGATAGCCTGACTAAATAACTGCGCCCATGTCGGACCTTCAGCAACGCGACAATCCCTACAACGTCACCCAGGCGAGCCGGATCTATTTTCTGCCGAATCTGATGACGGCCGGCAACCTGTTCTGCGGCTTCGCCGCGGTCATCAAGTGCATCCAGGCGCGTCTGCTCACTGATGCGGGAGAATATGCGCTGCTGCATACCAACCTGTCTTGGATTACCCTCTACACCCAGGCGGTCTGGCTGATTCTTGCCGCGGTCATTTTCGATTCGTTGGATGGCCGGCTGGCGCGGATGGGTGGGCGCACCTCGCTTTTTGGGGCCGAATTTGACTCCCTGGCCGACGTGGTGTCCTTCGGGGTTGCGCCGGCCCTGATGGTTTTTTTCCTGATCCTCGCACCACGGGCGGAATACCAGTGGTTTCGTGAGTTCGGCTGGCTGATTGCTTTCGTCTATTTGCTGTGCGGGGCGGTGCGCCTGGCGCGGTTCAATGTCATCACCAACCCCCTGCTCCACCGCGCTGAGGCAGAATCGAGCAAGGATTTCCTCGGGTTGCCCATTCCCGCGGCGGCGGGTACCGTCGCGTCGCTTGTGCTCCTGCTTCTCAACCTGACGGCCAATGCGAAGGAGCTCCGTGAGTGGGCGCTCGCGCTGCCCTTCCTCCTGATCCTTGTCTCCATGCTGATGGTCAGCACCATCCGCTATCCCAGCTTCAAACAGGTCAACTGGGAGACCAAAACCCGTTTCCGTAGTTTCGTGGGGGTGTTCGTCGTCATCGTGTTGATCTGGCGGTTGCAGGAGGTGGCCATTTTCTTCCTTTTTCTCGGCTATATTTCCTATGGTCTCTTCACCCACTATCAGCGGGGGGTCCGGCACGCCCAGATGCGCGCGTTGCGCCGGAAAGTTGTGAAAATGAAGCAGGAAGTGTCCGAATAACTTTTGCCTGTGAACAACCGGCCGGTTATTTCCAGTTACTCAGACCTGTCTCACATTTATTTCCGTTGCCGTTTCTCGTCTGAAAACAACCGGTTACCGGGAAACTCCCAGACCATAATAATACGGATACTTCCTTATTGAATACCGCTCTAATCATCCTTTGTTAGTTAAAGCCCAATAACGCAGCGCCCGATGAAATTCAAAATCAACCGCGACCATTTCAGCAACGGACTTTCCCAGGTCCTTAATGTCGTCGGTTCCAAGGCCGCGATGCCCATTTTGAGCAATGTACTCATCGAGGCGGAGAAGGACGGCATTTCCCTCACGACCACCAATCTCGACCTCGGCATCCGCTGCAAAATCAAGGCCGAGGTGAAAGAAGTTGGTTCGGTCACTCTGCCGGTCAAACGGCTCGCGACCATCGTGCGCGAACTGCCCAACGTGGATGTCTCCTTCGATTCCACCGCGAACCACCAGGTGAAGATCGCCTCGGGTGGATCCAACTTTCGCATTATGGGAATCGGCGCCGAGGAGTTTCCCAAACTGCCCGATTCCGGTGACGACAAAAGCTACAACCTCGACCAAGGCGAACTCGCCACGATGCTGGGCAATGTCGCCTACGCCCAGTCCACCGATGAGACCCGTTACATCCTCAACGGTGTTTATTTCAACTTCAAGGACGGCAAGCTTTCCCTGGTCGCCACCGATGGCCGTCGCCTCGCCTTGGTGGGCAAGGAACTGACCGTGCCCGCCGCCAGTGCCGGGGCCATCATTCTCCCTGCCAAGACCGTGGCCGAACTGCTGCGTCTGCTCGGCAAGGGCGAAAAAGTGAAGATTGCCTTCAATGAGCGCCGCGCCGCGTTCCAGATCGACACCGGCAAGGAAGCAGGCGGACTCACCGACAGCATCTATTTGTTTTCGAAGGTGGTGGAGGGCAACTACCCCAATTACCAGCAGGTCATCCCCAAGGAGACGCACCAGCGCATCAAACTTGAGCGCGAGCTCTTCCTCCAATGTGTGCATCGCGCCGCCTTGGTGACCTCGGAGAAATCCAATTCCGTCAAAATCAAGCTAACCGCCAACCTGCTTGAGATCACCGCGTCCTCGCCTGATTTCGGGGAGGCGCACGAATCCATGGCGATTTCCTACAGCGGCCCCGACCTGCAGGTCGCTTTCAACCCCCAGTTTGTCATGGATCCGCTGCGGGCGCTGACCAAGGACGAGGTCTTCTTTGAATTGAAGGACGAGGTCAGCCCCGGCGTGTTCAAAACTCTCGAAAGCTTCGTCTGCGTGATCATGCCGGTACGCCTGAGCTGAGGCCCCGGCGGGACCACCGCGGCGCCACCCCCTTTTTATGTCCGAGACGCTGTCAATGGTTCTGGCCCCATTGGTGGCGCTCCTGTTGCTGCTGTTCTATATCAACCTGCGGATCGCCTCCCCGATGCTGGCCATCCCGATCCGCTGGCTGCGCTGGATCCTGTTCGCGCTTTTCGCCGCGCAGGCCAATGCACAGCTCGCGCTCATCGACCGGCCGGCCTGGGTCATCGCAACCACCGCTTTTCTCCTCTGGTTTCTGGTCGAATCAGCTTTCAACTGGCTCAAGGTAAGCGCGATCAGCCTCAGCCCGCTCCCCCTTTTTCCCCGCTACGTGGTGAACAGCAGCGGCGACGAATGGCCGACGCAAAAAAGACTGCTCAAGGTGCGTGACTGGCTCCGCGATAACCGCTACGCCCCCGTGCAGGCACTCAAAGCCGAGTTGGGTGGAGGCATTTGGCTGCGCACCTCCGTGCACCACAACCACGACAACACCGTCCGGCTGCACACCCTCTTCGTCCCGCAGGAGAGTGGCGCAATAACGGTCTGTTTCAGTGTCGCAACCCGCACGGCCAGCGGCCGCCGCTACGTCACGGACAACCTCTACATTCCATTCGGCGGCTTTTATCCCGAGAGCTGGCATGTCGAACGCACCCCATGGCGGCGCGGGCTTCCCGCCCTGATCGCGCGGCACCTGGAGAGGATGGCCCAAGCCAGAGATCCCTCGATCGCTTGGGACAGCAGCCCGATCGACGATATCAACCAGCAGCAGCAGCAGATGGAGATGATCAACACCCAGCTCGGTTATCTCCTTCCCCACGCCGAACGGGAGGAATACGGCAAGATCACCCCCGAGGGCCGCTTCCGCGTCTGGAAAGAAGCGTGGTTGCTCGACTATCTCGGCGTCGCCCAACGATACTGATGATC